>NZ_QNUB01000016.1:0-341058 GCF_008042345.1 Bacillus sp. AR8-1 | reverse complement strand
GATTACAAATGTAATACTTAATTGTCAACCATATTTTAGAAAAATCCCTTTCAGCTAAACCTTACTTCACAACAACAAAATTCCTCTTTTTCAAATAATCAAATAAAAAAACAAGAAAATCTTTACAATTAATAGTAATATAGAAAATAGACAAGTTTATCAAAATAGTGGAGGCTTTTTCAGTCATGATGCGTGCGCTTCGTTTAAATATAAAGCAAGCTTTTTGTAATCGTGTTTCTTTAATTATTATGTTTAGTGGACTAGCTCTTATTTTTATTTACCATTATTATTATGTAATTCGTTACATTGGGGATGGAACGGATGCCTTTGTAACAACAGCTGTTAAATGGATTGGATTTCGCGACAATGAAATGGATGTTTATTTATTATTAATGCCCGTTATTGCTAGTTTCCCCTTTAGTACAAGTTACAATTCGGATAAATCAGATGGTTTTAAACCGTTTGTAAGTAAAGGGATTTCTTTGTTCCCTTATTCAGTAACGAAATATATCGTTACATTCTTTTGTGGCGGATTTCTTTATACATTTCCATTCATCTTATCGTTATTATTTTGCAAATTAACCATTCCAGACGGAGAACCGACTGCTGGTTCAGGCATTATAAATGATAATGGGATGTTTGCAAACTTATATTACGAATCTCCCCTCACTTACATTGCTGTATATATCGGAATTAATTTTTTATTTGCAGGTTTAATGGCCCTTTTAGGACTTGCAGCATCTGCGTGGTCACAAAAGGACTATATGGCGATTCTTTTCCCATTTGCAGTTGCCTCCATTCCATACGTCCTGCTAAATACGATATTCCCTACAATAGGCGGAGCGCCTTTTCATTTATATGACCCAAAACAACCGTTGCATGGCATGTCTCCGTATATTTTAACGATGCAATGCACTTTCTTCCTCCTCGTTAGCTTAATCATGTATATACAAGGAGTAAAACGTGATAGAAAAAAATATAGAAGAAGGTTGCAAAAAAGAGAGCGGTGTAGAAAGGCGTTTCAAGTAATTTCAGACTAAATCATTGAACGAATAAGAGCGTAATTCCCTAAGTTAACATAGAGAATTACGCTCTTATTATCATTACATATAATCATCCTCCCCTTTACGGTGTACCTGCCAATCCCCATAAGATAACGAACACCGCAAAATAAATTGCTTTAATACCTACCACTGAACATAATAAAATAATTGCATATTTACTTAATTCTCTTCTTGCACCTATTAAAGTGAAAATAACCGCCAAACTAAATGTTATATAAGAAGCTGCTGTATTAATTAAGTTATACGTAATATCTAGATTGCTTGTAAGTCCTGTTATATCAGCTACAAACTGAAGCATGACGATCGTACTAAAAAAAATTGCAAGCTGATTCATTAACTTTCCATTTATTTGTAACTGCATTGTTGTCCCCCTTTAAAAAACTAAATATTCAATTAATTTTATCATTAGATTACAAAAAAAGGAATCATCTCTTTATACTATTCTATAACAATGAAAAAAAAAGAACGCTTAGTCACCTAAGCGTTCCTTTCTTTAAGAAGCTTTCTTCAAATCAATTTGAGCAAGTACTGGGTCATGGTCGCTTACACGTCCGTGCTCTTTCATTATGTTTGAGTTTAAGTGCACTGGATCTACAATTGTGTGCGGTGCGATGTTGTTTGTTACTAAAATATGATCTAACACTTGTGCATTTCCTTCGTGAATGTAAGTGTAACGATTCTCTTTCGGCACTGTGTTTAACATATCTTTTAAGATTGTTCCCTCTAGTGCTTTTAGTGGTTTAGAGAACTCGAAATCGTTCATATCACCTAACACGACAACTGGTGCATTCGTATTCTTTTTCTGAATTCCTTGCACGAAATGATTTACTTCTTGTGCTAACTGAATTCGTTTGTCTTCACTTTTTAATACGAGCGGCTGCACTTTTCCAAATGGCGTTGCATCTCCTAGTTTTGAGTTTAAGTGATTTGCAACGACAACAATGTTTTGTCCTTGGAACGTAAATTCTGCCGCTAACGGTTTACGTGTACTTTCAAATAATGGATTTTCGTCTCCAATACGAACAATATTTTTATCAAGTAACTTTGGTACCGTCGCTAATTTCACGCGTGATGGATTATAGAAGAAGCCGACGCGAATATTCGCTCCTGGTGCTCCTCCGTCTTGATTATTGTTTGGAGCGATTTCTACATACTCATACTTCGGTCCACGAATTTCTAGAACTGCATCAATGATACGTTTTGCGCTTAATGACGCATCTGTTGTACCGTCATTAATTGATCCGTTATTATCTTGCATTTCCTCTACACCGATAATATCTGGCATTTTTAAGTTGTATTTAATAGAATACGCTAACGCTTTTACCTTTTCATCTGTTGTTTCTTTTTTATTCGCTGAGAAGTTTTCAATGTTATATGTAGCAACCGTTAACTTATCAAGACGTGGCTGAATATTTGCGCCTACTTGCTTAAATCCACCATCCACTACAGCTGGCAGTTCTGTTATTGGCGAAATACGGAAAGAACCGTAATCATATCCTACTACCCCTGTTATATCTCCAGTGAAAGTATCTCCTACTTTTGCTACATAATCGCGAGGTACTTTTACAGAAAGACGCTCTGGGTTTAATTGATTTTCATCTAATAGAGGTGTCCCATATTGTGTTACTATTTTATCTCCACCATTTTTTACTGTTACATATAAATTCCCGTTTTTCTGAGGTGTAATAATTTTTGGTGTTGGCATCGTAACACGCATACCTTCTATACTTTCATAGAAGTCGATTGCATCTTCATTTGGATCAAATAAACCAAATGCATCATTATCAATAATCTGGTCCGGGATTTTCACACCGTTTTCTCCAAGTACAATCGGTGCCGGCAAAGATTGATCTTTTGCGATTACAGCAACGCGACTCGCCTTAATTTCTGTCGTCGTTAAGTCTGTTTCAAATCGCTCTGCATATCCTGCTCCTACATATTCTTCTACTACTCCATCAACTTGAATAAGATCTCCTACTGCTACATTCGCATCTTTTTTATATACGTACATACCTTCTGAAGTAGCTGGATCATTATCTGGCTGATTATCTTCTATATAAAAGCCGTTTTTATCAAGCGCTGTGACAACGCCTTCCACATTGTTTACTTTCTTCCCGTTGTAAGGAGACATATGTGATTTTCCTTGAATGTCATGAATACGAACCTGTTCATTATTTACGATAATAAATGAAAATGTCGAAATTGCTGAAGAAGTAAGTCCTTCTTTTTCTGCGATTGCTTTCACTACACTATTTTCATTCACTATAATTTGTCCATTATAACGAACACTTTTATTAGTAGGATTAGAGCCATCTAACGTATAGTAGATTGTTGCGCCTTCTGTATTCGTCGTTAATGTTACCGCTGTTCCTTTAGCAACTTCTCCGCCGTTCGGCGAAGCTACTACATCGCTAACACGATTTTGTCCTTCACCTTGAAACTTATAAGCTGTTACTGATTTTAGACCTGGGTTACTAAAATATAATTCAAGAGTCCCAGTCAAACTAACTTTCTTCCCGATATTTTCAGGGTGATCTTTTACATTCACTGCCGTTCTCACATCACCTTTTGGCAACTGAACGGGCATGATTTTGTCTGGATTCGTTTCGTTTGGCGAATCTGCAATTGCTACGTTTGTATCATCAAACTTAGCTGGATCCTTCGTATATTTAGAAGAACTTTGCGTATATCCAACAATATATCCTTCCACAATCCCCTTCGTTTTCCCTTGCTGCTTAAATACTTGAATTGCTTTTTCTACTGACATAGAAGCAGTTTCTTCTGCTTGCGCTAAAGTTCCAGTAAATGAAAGCAATAGCAAGAATGATAAAAAGACGCTTAACAATTTCTTCACAGCCATTTTCCTCTCCCTATTTCATATTTTCTCAGCATTTCTATCATAACAAATGATTCGTTATATAGAACTTTTTTTCGACAAATTTTACAAAAGATTTATTTAATTTACAAGCTTTCAAACTATAATACAAAATAATAATTTTACACCTTCTACAAATGCACTCTATAATGTTAGAGAGAGAAAACAGAAAATATCGATATTTGATTGGCATGTAAAATGGATTCATTTGAATAGGAGTGATTGGATGGAAGTGCAAACAGAAACATACCGCGCAGCTATGAATGGAACATTAGAACGTCATTTTTCAGATATGATTGCTGTTATACCAACTAGAATTACAATTGAGCAGTTAAAACACCGACTAGAAATTATCGCTACTAAAGTTGATGAGTTAAAAATTGTTTATAGTGATGAGACAAGCCTTATTGTTGAATTACATATGGGTGAAACAGTCATACCGTATGAACTGCATATTGATGAGGCGAACGACCCAGAAGAATATAAAATGTACAATAGACAAGATTCTACAATTGTAGATCGTAATTTTGAAGATGTGGCTTTCGGCACTGAAATTTTCACTCGTACGCTATTTGTAGGCGATGTACTGGACTGCTTTTTCCAGCAGTTACAGTTTTTATGGAATCTCGCCCCAGATTTGTTATTTGTAATAGATTCAAGTGCAGCAATGAAAGTGATATCTAGAAGCTATATTGAATATCACGTTGAAAATGAATTATTACCTGACATTCCTGACTTGTACGTTATTCATTCTGTTTATGAAGACGATAAAGATGATGAGCCTACGCAATATTGGTTTCATACACATGGTCTTTTAAGAGCAGGCGTAACTGAAATAGAGTTAATTATTCCAAATCGCATTTCTTCCTACTACGGCATTGGCGATCTCTTTCAAACATTTGCTAATAATGCCGTTGAGAATGGACAAGTCCCTATGAATGAGCCTATCGTTATCGCGCATAGTCAGCAAGGTTCTATACATACAGTCGCTGTTCCGTGGGAAAAAGGATTATCTTATATAGGGCATAAAACGAGTATGGACCAATTATCTTCAATCGAGGATGAAGAAGTGAAACTACAACCAATAGATGCACAAAATACATTCTTAGGCGGAATGGATGCCCGAGATGAATACCATCAATCTCCATCCGTTCTCTTATTCAAATTTAATACTTCAGAAGAATATATTGAAAGTTTTTTCAAAGAACACGAGGAAGCTACAGGGCTCATGTTCTATAAAACAAATAGTGAAACGGCTCGTATGGCTTACAATGCGAAAAATACTTTCGGGTATTTCAGCAACATTTTTCATATTGAACAATCAAATGAAGATTTTCGTTTCCTTGCTAAGTTTGGTGTCTCCTACGAAGAAGGAAAAAGTGAACATATGTGGTTTGAAATGCAAAACATTACGGAAGATTTCATTCAAGGAATACTCATTAATGAACCATATTTTATAAAAGATATGAGTGAAGGAAATAGTTATCATTTAGATTTTGATAACTTAACAGAGTGGATTATTTATGCAGGAGATGCCGTTATAAAGCCAAATAACTTATATATGTTTATTGGCGAATAAATATTTTATATAATAAACGAAACGCCTTCAATATGATTGAAGGCGTTTCTTATAGTTTATTGTGCGATTAATTCAGCATCTATTACTTTCTCCAAATGAGATAATACACGCTTTGCAGCTTCCTCACCTTGATTAATACAATCTGGAAGTCCAGCACCAGCATAGGAGCTACCTGCCAAATATATACCAGGTAACTCTTTCTCCATAAATGTTGTGAGCTGTTTCATTCGCTCGTTATGACCTACTGTATATTGGGGCATCGCTTCTTTCCAGCGACTTACGATTGTAAACTCTGGATCCTCTGTAATATCCATCGTCTTTCTTAAATCTTCTAGTACAAGCTGAACGAGTTCTTCTTCAGTTTGTTCTACAACCGCTTCATCACCAGCACGTCCAACGTAACAGCGAAGGAGTGTTTTTCCTTCTGGCGTTGTATGTGGCCATTTTTTATGCGTCCACGTACATGCTGTAATGGTGTAATCGCTATTTCGTGATACGACAAATCCTGTACCATTAATATCGCGCTGGATTGCGGACTTTTGGAAAGCAAGTGCGACATTCGCAACGGATGTGGATGGAATATTACGGAAGAAACGAAACTGCTTGTACTGAGCAAACATGGACGGCAATACTTTATGCGAAGTTGCCACTACGATGGCGTCCGCTTCTATTTCTTTTCCGTTACTAAGAGTAATCGTATAACCATCACCCTGTTTTGCAACTTTTTCAATGCGAGTTCCCTTTATTATCGTACCTTCATGCATCTTTGCTTCGAGAGATTCTACGATAGATTCTAAACCTGTTTTCACTGTTTGGAAGATTCCTTTTTTCGGTTCAGCTTTCTCTTCTTTCGGAGCGAGCGTACGCATACCGAGTGAAATACTGCGATGTTTCTGCTCAATTTGATACATTTGCGGGAATGTTGACATTAAGCTCATTTCATCAATATCCCCTGCATAAATACCTGATAGTAACGGTTCTATTAAGTTTTCAACCACTTCGTTTCCGAGGCGATGTCTGAAAAATTGTCCGAGTGATTGGTCAGATACTGGCTTTGACCTCGGCATTAATAGATCAAAACCAGCTCTTAATTTACCAATTGGGGAGAACAGCCCGGAAAATAGAAACGGCGTAATTTGCGTTGGAATTCCCATCATTGATCCGCTCGGCATTTTATGTAACCGATTGTTTACGAGGATAAATGATTGACCGGCTTGATTATTTACAAGTTCATCGCCAAGACCTAATTCTTTCACTAATCTAGCTGCACTTTCTTTTCGTGCTAAGAAAGAATCCGGTCCGCGTTCAATTGTAAATCCATCTTTTCGAACGGTTTGAATTTTTCCGCCAAGTTTACCCGATGCTTCTATAAGTAATGTATCAATCGGCAAGTTTTTTTCATGAATATTTTTTTGTAAATTATACATTGTTGTTAATCCAGTGATGCCTCCGCCGACGATCACAACTTTTTTCCTCAAGCAGGCTCCCCCTTTCTTCTTACAGTACAGATTCTTTTTTCTTTAATACAACATCTGTTAAGCAATCAATAAATGCGTCCGATGCATTTGGCATTTCTGGACGATAATATTTCGCGCCAATTTCATCCGTTACAACTTTACACTCAAAGTCGTTGTCATATAAAACTTCTAAATGTTCCGCAACAAATCCAACTGGTGCATATACGAATGAAGTATAACCGTGCTTTTCATTTAGTTCTCTCGTTAAATCTTGTACATCTGGACCAATCCAAGGATCTGGTGTGTTTCCTGCACTTTGCCAGCCTACCGCATAGTTTGCTACTTCAGCGCCACGCGCGATGTAATCAGCTGTTTCATTTAATTGATCTGGATATGGATCGCCCATTGCAATAATTTTCTCTGGTAGGCTGTGTGCAGATACGATTAGTACTGCTTTTTCACGCTCTGCGTCTGACATGCCGTTATATATACCTTTCACTGCATCGACCCAGTACTGGATGAATTTCGGCTCTTTATACCAGCTATCAATACCGTGAATTGTTAAGTTTCCAAGTTTCTCAGCTTCTTCTTGTGCTCGTCCAACGTATGATTTCACGCTAAAAGTAGAATAGTGAGGTGCAAGAACAAGTGCGATTGCATCTTGTATTCCGTCGTTATGCATATCTTTCACTGCATCTTCAATAAACGGTTCAATATGTTTTAAGCCAAGATACATATGGTACTCTACTTCATCTTGTACTTCATTTAAACGCTTCTCTAACTTCTTAGCTTGCTCTAATGTAATAGTAGCTAAAGGAGAAATACCACCAATTGCACGGTAACGCTCTGTTAAATCTTTCAGCATTTCAGGACTTGGCTTTCTTCCTCTACGAATATGTGTATAGTAACGTTCAATATCTTCTTCTTTATATGGCGTTCCGTATGCCATTACAAGCAAACCAATTTTCTTTTTCATACAGCAATTCTCCTTTACTTCGCTAACTGCCCTTTAGAGTATTCATGAATAAATGTAGTTAAACGTTTTAATGTATCCGGATTTACTTCTGGGAATACACCGTGACCTAAGTTAAAGATATAACCCGGCTGTTTCATCCCTTGATCTAAAATACCTTTTACATGTTCTTCAATAACAGACCATGGTGCAAGTAAGAATGAAGGGTCCATATTACCTTGTACCGCCTTATGAACGCCACGTGCACGTGCTTCTTCAATCGGTAAGCGCCAGTCTAAGCCGACTACATCAAGCGGTAAGTCGTGCCACTCATTCACTAAGTGTGCAGCTCCTACGCCGTGCATAATCATCGGTACACCCATCTTACGAACTTCTGCAAAAATACGCTCCATTGCTGGTTTAATAAATACGCGATAATCTGCTACATTTACTGTTCCAACCCAAGAATCGAAAATTTGAACTGCTTTTGCTCCTGCGTTTATTTGCGCTTTTAAATATGTAATAACCATATCTGCTAGTTTATCCATTAAAGCAAACCAAGCTTTTGGCTCTGCATACATGAACGCTTTCGTATTATGGTAGTTACGAGATGGACCGCCTTCAATCATATAGCTCGCTAATGTAAATGGAGCTCCTGAAAAACCGATTAACGGTACGTCTAACATTTCTGTCGTTAATAAACGAATTGTATCTAGTATGTACGGTACGTCATCTTCTGGATTGATTTCCCCTAGTTTTTCTACGTCTTGTAAAGAACGGATTGGATTATCAATAACTGGGCCAATACCTGATTTAATTTCTACATCCACACCAATTGCAGGTAGTGGTGACATAATATCTTTATAAAGAATTGCTGCGTCTACGTTATATTGATCAACCGGCAATTTTGTAACGTAAGCACATAACTCTGGATTATGTGTAATTTCAAATAAAGAATACTTTTCTTTAATCTTTCTATATTCCGGCTGTGAACGACCTGCTTGACGCATATACCATGCTGGTACATAATCGGTACGTTCCCCCCTACATGCTTTTAAAAATGTCTCATTTATAGTTCTTACCAAGACCCTTGCTCCCTTCCTTACCAATGCTTCGAATACGTTCGATATTTATCTTTTTTTACTATACAGCTTGTAAAAACAAAATGCATAATATTATGTACGTTGTTCATTAAATTGACACAAACATTCGTAAAAACGCTTACTATTTTCACAACATTCTTATTATAACACAGAGAAAAACTATGGTTTAGCTACTTTTGACTTTTCTCCTTCACGATTCGTTTGTGTATTATATGGTACAACGTAAAAGCTCGGTTTTGAAAATATGTTAACGAACTTTTCCTCATATTCCCCAGCACCATTTACAGTGCTAACATGTGTATGAATTCCGTTCTCCACTCTATAGATTCGGTACATAATTCTGTTATCTGGAAGTGGTTTCCAACTTAATTTTGCTTTAAATAAACCGAAAGGGCTAAATGATAGTTTCATTTTTACATCTTCAATTTTGCGCAGTCGAATCGGAGCGCCGATTGTTTCCACACCTTCAGGCTTCATAAACTTCTCTTTATGTTCTACATTAGCCTTCGTTAAAATTTTCTTAAACAATTTTGTCGCAGATGCACTTTCTCCTTGCAACTGATGCTCCTTATCCGTACGGTCATAACCAATCCAAACAGCGCCTACTAAGTTCGGTGTATAGCCGACGAACCACATATCTCTTGCTCCCTTATCGTCATTTGGCAATGAAGTTGTACCTGTTTTCCCAGCTAACGCACCGTTATATACACCAACTCTCGCTGTTCCTTCCTTCACAACTCCTTCTAACATTTTCGTCATATACCATGCTGTCTGCTTCGAGAAGATTTTCGTCTCTACTTTTGGCGATTCCCCAATGACTGCACCGTGTCTATTTAATACTTTATCAATAACGTGCGGCTCAATAATATTTCCATTTGCTAAAAATGAACGATACATTTTTACAAGATCAAATGTTGAAACGCCATTTTTTAGCCCCCCAAGCGCTGTACTTAAACCAGCATCTGCAATATGGACATTTCCTTTTTCTAAATACTGCTTTCCTTCTTCTACCCCTAACTCATTTAATAGAGAAACTGCCGGTACGTTTGCCGACTCTAAAATCGCATCATACATCGTCATTTCTTTTGAATACTCATGATTATAATTTCGAGGTTCATACCCTTCAAAAGAATTTCTTTCATTTGTTAATAAAGAATACGGATTATACTTTTTCGTTTCTAGTGCTGGTGCATAAACGATAAGTGGTTTTAAAACAGATCCAGGCTGCCTTTTGGCAAAAACACGATTAAATCCTCTCGGGACGTACTTTCTTCCCCCAATCGCCGCTTTAATCCCTCCCGTACGATTATCCATTAATAAAAATGCACCTTGCGCCCCTTCTTCTTTCCCAGGAAAATTCCTTGCATCTTGAAACTGGTTATATGCTACCTTTTGAATCTTTTCATCCATAGGTACGACAAACGTATATCCTCCGCGAAGTACTTCTTGATGAGACAACCCGTATAAACGAGCGGCTTCATCTATGACCATATCAATATACGGCATATATGCAAGCTCATTTTCGTCTAAGTTTTTATATAAAGCAATCGTCTTTCCTTGATAACGTACGCTATCTTCGGCAGTCAAATAGCCTTGTTTATGCATAAGTGACAATACGAGATCACGGCGCTCCTTACTTTTCTCTGGGGAGAAATAAGGTGAATATCCGTTTGGTGACTTCGGAAGGCCTGCAAGCATTGCCCCTTCCTCTACTGTTAAATCCTCAACATTTTTATTAAAATATAACTTTGCTGCTGCTTGAATACCGTAAGCCCCATGACCAAAATAAATATGATTCATATACATTTCAAGAATTTGTTGCTTCGTATATTTTTGCTCTAATTGAAGAGAAATTGCGACTTCCTTCAATTTGCGCGTAAATGTTTTTTCACGAGTTAAAAAGACATTTTTAGCGAGTTGCTGCGTAATGGTACTACCGCCCTCTACCTTTTCTCCAGCTAACGTATCTTTATAAAGAGCCCGGAATATAGACGGATAATCAATTCCTTGATGCTCATAAAAACGGGAATCTTCCACCGCAACAAACGCTTGCTGCACATACTTCGGAATTTGCTCGACTGGTACGAGTTCCCTATTTTCTACGTATAATTTCGTAATTTCTTTTCCTTTCTGGTCAACAATACGTGATGAAGAGTGGAAAACAAGCTGCTTTTCATCCATCATATAGCCACCAGCTAACACGATAAGTTTATAGAGTACAATTGCTACTACAAACGTTGCGACGCCGCCTAATAAAGTCCACTTTACTTTCTTCATACATCGTCCTTCTTTCCAAATGATGGTACATTTATTATTTGAAAAAGAAGTATCTTTATGTATATAATCTTCGAAGTTTTTTAAGAGAGTTGATATAATAGAAACAAACTAGTAAGGGGGCATTAAAGTGAAGGCTATTATTTCATACGAAACACCTCTAGAACAATCACATTTCACTGCAAAAAATGATGAGAAAAATATGTTTTATAAAGAAAATACAGAAGAATCTGTAGAAGGCTCACTTCAGTATGACGTACTAGATGCTGTCGGTGAATTTAAAGGACAATCTGGCTATATCGTTTGTAACAACATTTCTGTCACAGACGAAGGTCGCCCAGTATTTGAAAACCGCTTTAAAAACCGCGCAGGTCTTATTGAAAACGAACCAGGATTCCAAGCGATCCGTGTTCTACGCCCATTAAGTAACGATACATATGTCATCTTAACGATGTGGGAAACAGAGCAAAACTTTAAAGACTGGACAGAATCACGTTCATTCGAAAATGCTCATAAAAAACGTCCCACGCAAGCAGAAGGACAAGCACAGGCGCATCCACATGCCGAACAGCAAAAGAGTATTTTCTCTCGTCCGTCGTTCGTGACTACTTTTGATGTGTTAGTTTAATTAAAAAGTAATACAACACTATCAGTACGTGAAATTATATTAACGATTTTTCGAATATATCTATCACATCTTTGAATATATCAACGATTTTTCGAATATATCTATCACATCTTGAAATATATCAACGATTCGACTAAAGATATCGATTTAATGACAAAAAGGAAACACCATTACACACCGGTGTTTCCTTTTTCTTTGTACCAATTATATATACGAAGCGAATCTTTTTTTCTCATATGCTTTACTTCATAACCGCGCCCGGCTACCGCTACAAGAGTTGTACATAATTCATCTTTTCTTTGAAAATACGATTGATCATAACCTACTGCTTGAACATGTCTTCTTCGCATTATTCCTGTATATTTCGAAAAATTACGATATACAACCGTTAGTTGATTTTCTCTTAATTCATAACCACCACTTTTATATCTAGCATACGCAAGTAACGAAAACACGATAAATAACGGTAAAATAACAAACAACGCAATATATTGTTTAAAATATATACTCACGCTGGCAATTAGAACTGTGAGTATGATACTTATTAACCAGCCCATAATGAAATAACGACGCAACGCTGTTTTTGGTAAGTGAACGATCTCCGCTTCGATTTCATAAGGTAACTCTAAATATGTGAGCAGGGGCTGTACATCTTTTTTCTTCATAAATGGATGCAACATTACTTCGTTACTTGCTGCTCCAATACTTTGAATTGCTTCCACTTCAACAGCACAATAGCCAAACGGCTGGCGAAGCATACCTTCTTTTACAGTAATCGCTTGAATGCGGTGCAATTTTAAGACAAACTCTTTCTTTTCAAATAATCCTTGAACGATACGAATCTCTTCCCCTTTTCGCTCAATTTTAAAGTTTGCATATTTCAACACATATCCAGCCGTGGAAATAATCCATGAAATTACCATTAAAATTAATGCAATTACAATTAGTTTATAAACACCGTTTCCCATCACATACGCTTCTACTTTACTTGTGAATCCTTCAGGAAGAACAAAATCAAACTTTGTGTAAAGAAGTACTAGTCCAGAGAACACTAGTCCGAACCGACCAGATGTAATCGCTGCGGCTAAAACCTCTTTCGCTGTTAACTGATAAACCATCTTGCTTTCTTTCTCTTCTATTTCTTCTTTTACAGTAGTTTCTTTCTTATGTAATAAAGAGATTAAATGTTTTGCCTCGTCTTCTTTAATACCAGCCAACATCACTTCTGGTTCATTACCACCACCGGCTACTTCTATATTTAACTTCATAAGTCCGAGCATTTGATAAATGATGTTAGAAGACATACTAATATTTTGTACACGCTCTTTATTTAAATAGCTTTCCTTCTTTACAAAAACACCGTGCTTTATATGTAAAATATTATTCTCAAGCCAGTACACTTTAAAATACCATTTAATTGCTGAAAAAATAGCCATGATGAATAAAACAACCAGAAGGAAAAGATAAAATAAATACCAAGGTTCCACTTGTTCATCAGGTTTAAATAAAACAAGAATAATAAGTGGCAACAAACTCGCAACCCTAATACCTAACAATATCGTAATCGGATGTTGCCTCTTATACATCCTCATCACTCACTTTCGCAAGTTCTCCAATTTGTCTTTTCAGCTGTTCTGCTTCTTCTTTCATTAAACCTGGGATACTATGAGAAGTTGCGGCTGTTGAAATGTGTAATTCTGCTAAATTATACTTTCTCATAATCGGCCCTTGCTCAATCGTTACGTGCTGCACACGGATCATCGGAATAAGTACGCGTTTTACAACGAACATTCCCTTTTGAATCTCAATCTCTTCTTCATTTAATCTGTAACTATAATAGCGCTGACGTAAATTTGGAAACACAAAATAATCAAGTGGAATAAATATAATAGCTCCTGTTACTAATAGTCCAAACAACCAGCCCCACCAGTTAAAGTTAATCATAAAAAAGAAATACGCAATTACGACTGTTAGTATAACTGCCGCCCCAATTAAAGCGTGAATCCTCCACACTTTCAGCATATTAGAATGAATCTCCCTTTCTAACGGCTGCATCTCATCACTCCAATTCTATGAATTTATTACTTATATATTATCAAAAAATAAGGTTTTATATACAATTTTGTAAATTTATAGTCAAATAAAAATAGTTGAATCAAAAGCATGTTAAAAAACATACCTCAGTTTTTAAAATTACATATTATAAATATGAATTATATTGAACCAAATAAACCCTGCATGATTCATGCAAGGTTTATCGTTTTATACACAATATATTTCATTATTGTTGAGATATACTAGCATCGCTTTCAATTCGCTTTTCTTTTTGGCTCAGTTTTTTATCTTTAGATTTTTTTAATGTTAAAGTCATGCCAATAAAAATAAAAAGAATTCCTGTTATTTGCATTAAAGTTGGACGGAATCCAGTAAGTACAGTATCTAATAATATTGCCACTGCCGGATCTAAAAAAACTAATATTGAGATTGTTTTTGTAGATAAATGGCGTAAACTATCAAAAAACAGATAATACACTATCCCTGTGTGAATAAAACCAGTAGCTATAATATATGTCCAATTACTTTGAGTGAGGCCACTAAAAGCATCTAAATCTATAAATGGTATTAAAAGAAATATCCCCAAGAATGTTTGTAAAAATGTCATTGCATACGCACTCATTTTGTTAATCCCTTTACCAAATAAAGTTGTAAATGCATAAAAGAGAGCTGCAAGAAATCCCCATATCATACCTGAAGACATTAATGAACCGAAAGAGAAGCTTCCATCGATACCAGCAATTAATAAAGCTCCCACAAAACACACAACTATTGAAATGATAGATATTAATGTTAATTTTTCTTTAAAGACGATACTTCCAATTAACAGTACAATTACTGGTGCAAGATGATAAACTGAGATAGCAATTGTAACTGACATATTTTCAAAGGCTTTAAATAAGAAAACCCAATTAAATACTAAGAAAAAGCCACATATTAAAACTTGAATAACTTCTTTTCGTTCCCATTTATCTTGTTTATATTGCCCTGTAAGCAGCCAGCATACACTTAAAAATATTGTCGCAAAAATACACCTTACAAACACTAATTCAAACGAAGGTAAGTTTGTTTGAACAGAAAAAAATCCAACTGATCCAAAGATAACCATTGATGCTATCATCTTTAAGGCCGGTACCGTTTTCTCTTGCTTAAAACTTTTTTGAAGCAAATTAATTCCCCTCCAATAAAAAAATCTGTTTATAGTGAGAAAAACACCAGCCTAAAAAAGGACAGGTGCTTTTCCTCAAAAACACTCAACTACAAGTTTTTCCCAGCAGTCCAACCACCATCAATTACAAAATTAGAACCAGTAATAAAGCGGGCCTGATCAGAAATCAAGTACTCAATACATGAAACAATATCCTGCGGCAACCCCCAAGTATCTAAAGATTGATTACTTTTTATCATAGACATCAATGCTTTATTACTAAAGTATTCTTCTGTAAGTTCAGTTCTAATAACACCGGGAGAAATGCTATTTACTCTTATATTTTGCTTCCCAAATTCCATAGCCATCTGTTTAGTCAATCCGATTAAGGCATGCTTTGATGCCACATAAGCAGCTCGCTCTGGTTCAGCCATTAATCCAGAAACCGATGCTATATTCACAATACAACCTTTTATTTTCGATTCACACCATCGCTTAGCTACTTCCCTAGAAAGGATAAATGGTGCTACTAAATTTACATCAATTACTTTTTTAAACATATCATCGGATAAATGTAAAACAGGTGTTATCTCTCGAATACCAGCTGCATTTATTAATATATCAGGAGAAAGCTTTTCTAAATCTAATTGAGTAAAAAGATTATGAATCGCTTCGCTATTACTTAAATCAATTTGCACTACTTTCAAAGGCATATCTGTTTTCATATAATCTATTAAGTTATTATTATTAATATCAAGAGCTATTACATGAAATGATTTTTCTAAAAAGTATTTTATACAAGCATGACCTATACCGCTATTGGCTCCAGAAATCATAATTATTTTATTCTCTCTCATTTTGTCTCCTTATAAGAAAATGTTACTAATAAAATATCACGAAAAGCCTCCGTACTACATTCTGTTCCAAGTGGCGTTACGGCATGGAAGACCTTTTGTCCAAATACTAAAGTTTCTAAAGGCTCCTTCAAACTTATAAACTGATTAATTTCCCGAGGAGAATTAGCTATTAAATTATCTCCGCCGATAGCTGTATTACTTAAATTCATAAGGTGTAAAAACACTACTGGTTCATCATCTTTATGTAACCAAATAGGTGAACTAAAAGATGGTCTTTCTTTAGTAGCTTTATATCTTACTTGATGTAAGCCTATAATTAAATCTTTACTTTTATCTATTATATTTGTTTTAAATGCAAACTCAGTATCGAAACGCACGATATTTTGAATTAAAGGATTACATAAAAAGCTATCATTTATGCTATTGAACTGTCTAACTTTCCCGCCATCATCATAGTTATATTCTTTAGATTGGAAGTAATCATTACTATTATCTAAAATATAATCTGGTGAATCAACATACTTTATATACCTTGAATAAGATCTAGCACGGCATTCACCGTACGCATCATCTTCCAAATTATAATAATCTAACTGTGCTTGTGTTAATAAACTATGATTCTCTTCCTCTTGTAAAAAGATTTCATTTGAGATTTCAAGAAACCCTTTAGATTCAAATTCATGTACCTTTTCTTCTATGCTAAAGCCACTCATTTTACTAAGAACAAACGTCATTATAAAAACCTCCACACTATTGTATTTTTCTTTCTCACCCTATGTTAGAAATGCAATAAGTAACCGAGATTCTTGCTTAATAAAATTAAAAATTATGATATTCAATTAATACACCAAATGAAATATATGTAATCCATTAAAACTATTTCTTAAGCAATATTATATATCCTTTTGGACATTATTTCTAATTATCTGAAGATTTATCAACATTAGTCTTAATATTCGGAACTAAAGAAATAACTTTTTCAGGAAGATAAAACTGCGAGTATTGCAATTATTTATGTATATAACTTTTTTTAAAATTATATTTTAAATATAGCTAGTTTTTTATAATTTTTTTGATATAATTACATACGGGAAACGGGAAGAATTTTGTCTTCCCATGTGTTTTTATTTGCATCTAGTTCTTTTGCTAGATGCTTTTTTTATGCTAAAAAAGGTATCCTCAAATACTTTGAGGATACCTTTTCACTTTTATTATCTCTGCTGTTTTCTACCTAATACGAATAATCCAAAACTCATCATTACAAGAAGTGCTCCCATATATGGTTCCACAGGCATTTTCTGCCCTGTCTTCGGTAATTCTTTTTCCGGTTTTTCTGAATTCGGTGTTCCAGGCTTTTCTGGATCTGGTGTTCCAGGCTTTTCTGGATTTGGTGTTCCAGGCTTTTCTGGATCTGGTGTTCCAGGCTTTTCTGGATTCGGTGTTCCAGGCTTTTCTGGATCTGGTGTTCCAGGCTTTTCTGGATCTGGTGTTTCTGGACCTGGTGGTGCTAAATGATTCAATTTGTTTAATACTTCTAATTGAACTGCATTTATCATTCCATTTGTAATTTCAAATGGAATTGGATTAGTTAATTTTTCATATCCTTTTGGTGCTTCTACTTCTACTAGTGTGTAGTTACCTACAGATAGATCTGCGATTTTTGCCTTTCCATCTTTATCTGTTGTTACTTTCACTACTACTTTTCCCTTGTCATCATGAACTTCAAACACAGCTCCTGATAAGACTTCCTTGCTTTCAGCGGCCATTTTTGTAATCTCCACTGAACCTTTGTCTAACTTTTCATTCTCTACTTTCAATGATAAGACTTTTGTCATACCTTTTTTAATTTCGAATGATACTGGTTCCGTTAACTTCTTGTAACCTGGTAAGCTCTTCGTCTCTACTAATTTGTATTTTCCTACTGATAGATCTGAAACGTTTGCTTTTCCATCTTTATCTGTCGTTACTTCTGTTACTACTTTGCCTTTGTCGTCTTGAACTTCGAAGACTACGCCTTCTAATACTTTTTGGCTATCTTTATCTACTTTTGTTACTTCTACATTTCCCTTGTCTAACATTTCATTTTCTACTGTTAAAGCAAGAGATTTTGTCATGCCTTTTTCAATTTGGAAAGTAATCGGATCTACCAATTGCTTATATCCTTTTGGTGCTTTTACTTCTACTAACTTGTATGTTCCAACTGATAAATTAGTAACTTGTACTTGTCCTTTTTTATCTGTCGTTATTTTAGCAACTACTTGTCCTGCTTCATCTTGAATCTCAAATACAGCATCAGCTAAAGCATCTTTCGTTTCTTTGTCTACTTTTGTAATTTCTACATTTCCTACATCCACTAATTCATTTTCTACAGTCAATTGTAATGCTGTAACTCTACCTTTTTCAATTTCGAATGAAACTGGCTTTTCTAGTGGTTTGTATCCTGCCGGTGTTTCTACTTCTACTAACTCATACTTTCCAATAGATAAATCTGAAACGTTTGCTTTTCCTTCTTTATCCGTTGTTACTTTTGCAACTACTTTTCCTTTTGAATCACGTACTTCAAATACAACATTTTCTAATGGTGCTTTACTGTCTTTATCTATTTTTGTGATTTCTACATTCCCCGTATCTACCATTTCATTTTCTACAGTGAACGTTAAAGATTTTGTCATACCTTTTTTAATTTCAAATGGTACAGGCTTTTCTAATTTTTTGTAGCCTGGTAAACTCTCTACTTCTACTAACTTGTACTTTCCTACTGATAAATCTGAAACTGTTGCTTTTCCAGCTTTATCTGTCGTTACTTTCGTTACCACCTTGCCTTTGTCGTCTTGAACTTCAAAGACTACACCTGCTAACGGTGCCTTATTATCTTTATCTATTTTTGTAATTTCTATATTTCCCGTATCTACCATTTCATTTTCTATTTTTAATGATAGAACTTCTGTCATTCCTTTTTTGATTTCAAACGATACTGGTTCTGTTAATTGTTTGTAACCTGGTAAGCTTTCTTTCTCTACTAATTTGTACTTTCCTACAGATAAGTCTGAGATTTTTGCTTTACCATTTTTATCTGTTTTTACTTCCGTTACTACTTTGCCTTGCTCATCTTGTACTTCGAAGACTACGCCTTCTAATACTTTTTGACTATCTTTATCTACTTTTGTGATTTCTACTGAACCTTTGTCTAACTGTTCATTCTCTACTTTTAATGATAAGACTTCTGTCATACCCTTTTTAATTTCGAATGATACTGGCTCTGTTAATTTTTTGTAGCCTGGTAAATTCTCTACTTCTACTAGTTTGTAACTTCCTACAGATAGATCTGAAATTTTTACTTTTCCTTCTTTATCTGTTGTTACTTTCGTTACTACTTTGCCTTTTTCATCTTGCACTTCGAATGTTACGCCTTCTAATGCCTTCTGGCTGTCTTTGTCCACTTTTGTAATTTCTACTGAACCTTTATCTAACTGTTCATTCTCTACTTTTAGTGATAAGACTTCTGTCATACCTTTTTTAATTTCAAACGATACTGGTTTTGCTAATTTTTTATATCCTGGTAAGCTTTCTACCTCTACTAGCTTATATTTCCCTACTGATAAATCGGAAACGTTTGCTTGTCCTTCTTTATCTGTCGTTACTTTTGTTACTACTTTATCTTTTTCATCTTGCACTTCGAATGTTACGCCCGCTAATACTGCGCCACTTTCTTTGTCCACTTTTGTAATCTCTACTGAACCTTTATCTAACTGTTCGTTCTCTACTTTCAATGATAAAACTTTCGTCATACCTTTTTTGATTTCGAATGATACTGGTTCTATTAATTTTTTGTAACCTGGTAAGCTTTCTTTCTCTACTAATTTGTACTTTCCTACAGATAAGTCTGAGATTTTTGCTTTACCATTTTTATCTGTTGTTACTTCCTTTACTACTTTACCTTGTTCGTCTTGTACTTCGAAGACTACGCCTTCTAATACTTTTTGACTATCTTTATCTACTTTTGTTACTTCCACATTTCCCTTGTCTAACATTTCGTTTTCTACTGTTAAAGCAAGAGATTTTGTCATGCCTTTTTCAATTTGGAAAGCAATCGGATCTACTAATTGTTTATACCCTTTTGGTGCCTTTACTTCTACTAACTTGTATGTGCCGACTGATAAATTAGTAACTTGTGCTTGTCCTTTTTTATCTGTCGTTATTTTAGCGACTACTTGTCCTGCTGCATCTTGAATCTCAAATACTGCATCAGCTAAAGCATCTTTATTTTCTTTATCTACTTTTGTAATTTCTACATTTCCTGTATCCACTAATTCATTTTCTACTGTTAGCTTTAGCGCTGTTACTCTACCCTTTTCAATTTCGAATGAAACTGGCTTTTCTAGTGGTTTGTATCCTGCCGGTGTTTCTACTTCCACCAACTCATACTTCCCAATAGGTAAATCTGAAACGTTTGCTTTTCCTTCTTTATCCGTCGTTACTTTCGCAACTACTTTTCCTTTTGAATCACGTACTTCAAATACAACATTTTCTAATGGAGCTTTACTATCTTTATCTATTTTTGTTATCTCTACATTCCCTGTATCCACCATTTCATTTTCTACTTTTAATGATAGAACTTCGGTCATGCCTTTTTTGATTTCAAATGATACTGGTTTTTCTAGCTTTTTATAACCAGGTAAACTTTCTACCTCTACTAATTCATACTTTCCTACAGGTAAATCTGAAACATTTGCTTTTCCATCTTTATCTGTCGTTACTTTTGTAACTTCATTCCCCTTTTCATCTTGGACGATGAATGTTACTCCCGCTAACGGTGCTTTATTATCTTTATCTATCTTTGTTATCTCTACATTTCCCGTATCTACCATTTCATTTTCTATTTTTAATGATAGAACTTCAGTCATGCCTTTTTTAATTTCAAATAATACTGAATCTGTTAGTTTCTTATAGCCTGGTAAACTTTCTTTCTCTACTAATTTGTACTTTCCTACTGATAGATCTGAGATTTTTGCTTTACCATCTTTATCTGTTTTTACTTCCTTTACTACTGTTCCAGCTTCATCTTGCACTTCAAAGACTACGCCTTTTAATGCTTTTTTGTTGTCTTTATCTACTTTTGTAATTTCTACTGAACCTTTATCTAACTGTTCATTTTCTACTTTCAATGATAGGACTGTTGTCATACCTTTTGTAATTTCGAATGATACTGGTTCTGTTAGCTTTTTGTAGCCAGGTAAACTTTTCGTCTCTACTAATTTGTACTTTCCTACTGATAAATCTGAGATTTTTGCTTTACCATCTTTATCTGTTTTTACTTCTGTTACTACTTTTCCTTGCTCATCTTGCACTTCGAAGACTACGCCTTCTAATACTTTTTGACTATCTTTATCTATTTTTGTAATTTCTACTGAGCCTTTGTCTAACTGCTCATTTTCTACTTTTATTACTAAAGCTTTTGTCATACCTTTTGTAATTTCAAATCGTACTGGTTCTGCTAGATTTTTGTAACCTGGTAAGCTTTTCGTCTCTACTAATTTGTACTTTCCTACTGATAGATCTGAAACGTTTGCTTTTCCATCTTTATCTGTTACTACTTTTCTTACTACGTCATTTTTCTCATCTTGGACTTCAAATTCGACACCGGCTAATACTGCCCCGTTTTCTTTGTCCACTTTTGTAATTTCTATATTACCTTTGTCTACCATTGCATTTTCCACTTGTATTGGGAATATGCCGTCCCCTGTTACATTTACTTCGAACTCTGTTTCTTTTAATTGGTAGCCTTCAGGTGCTTTTGTTTCTTTTAAAATATATTTTCCTGGTGCTAACGGTTTAGAGATTGCCTTACCATCTTTATCTGTAACAATATGTTCGACTACTACACCGTCTTTTACTATATCAAACTCTGCATTTGCTAATGGTTTTTCACCATTTTCCGAATCAATTTTCTTTACTTCAATTTGACCCTTTTGCATAGTATTTTTAATTTCAATTGTTTTTGTTTCTCCAGCTTGAAGTGTAACCTCTACTGGGCTTGTTAATTTTTGATATCCTTCTGGTGCTACTGTTTCATAAACTTTATACGTCCCAGGAGCTAAAGTTTGAGGTACTGAAAAACCTTTTTCGTCCGTTTTCAGTTTTACAACAACTTCATTTGCACTATTTCGAACTTCAAATTCGGCACCTTTTAACCCTTTGTTCGGATTCTCAGAATCTATTTTATGAAGCGATACTGTACCATCTTTTGGAGCTTCAGGCGGCGTAATAGTTACTTCTTTTGATGTTAATGTTTTATCATCAAAATGTAATTCCGCTTTATTAGGAATCTTCTTATCTACGTAAGAAGATAAGTCTGCATTATTTTTAATTTTCGCCTTAATACTAAGGTTAATTATCTGGTCTTCATATGACTTATAGTCAAAACTCTCACCAAATGTAAATGTTACTTCACTTCTTTGTTTATCTATATTTAACGTTCCTTTAGAAGTAATATCTTGGCCATTTTGATCATACACCTTTGCCTCTAATACTTCTAAAACATCTTCTAAATCATCACTAATTACCATAGATGTGTATTTAGGAGGATCGTTCGGTATATGTGTACCAACTTGGTATTGAATAACTTGATCCATTTGTGTTAACTGCTCATTCTCTACAAGCTTGCCATTCTCATCAACTATATTTTTTTCAATGCTAGGTGGATTATCGTCACCTGAACCGGTTCCCCCTCCACCACTTACGAATACTTGTCCTACTTTTTCTTCAGTTTTAATATTTTTACCTTCTAATTTCACAGTATTTTTATGAGGCTTTGCAGCAGGATTAGTAATCTTTGTTTTATATCTTAAAATATAACCTTTTGAACTGTCTGGAAACTCAATTGTAAATCCAGTCTTCGTTGCATTTATTTTAATGTTAGATAAATCTGCTGGCTTAATATTTGTTGGTGCATAACCATCTTCAAATACAGCCTCTTCTAATACTACGCTGTCTGTAATTAACTCATGCCCAGGTCCTAATGTATCTGTTAATTTAAGATCTTGCATTTCTGTCCCAGTTGCATTTACATATACAAGCCAATCAGCAATCGAAGGATCTTCTTGATTATAAGAACCCCATTTCAATAGATTATCTGTATTGGGCTGTGGCTTCGGTCTCTCTGTCGTATTACTTACATTTACTTCTTTATTGACGATTTGACCATCAACGTTAAATTCTAATGGAATTTCTTTAACACCATCATATGCTTCTAGACCAAAGTAGAATTCTACGAATAAAGAACCTTTAATGTTATTCTTTCCTTCTACGTAATCACCCATAGTACATGTTAATAGACCCTTTTTCATCTCACATGTACCAACTGTTTTTCCTTCAGCATCTTTTAAAGGAAAACTCATATTCATAAGGTCTTTTCGAAACTCTTTTGGCATATCAATTGTGAATTGATCTCCACTTTTTATTTTTTCTTTAGCTGACCACTTCACTTCTACTTTCATACCATCTGAGGCTTGATACGGTTCAGATGTCGTGCCATCAGTACGGGAAATATTAATTTCGTCCACTGGACTTTTCATCACAGCAGCTTGAATAACTGGAGCCCACACATTCAGCACTGAAAATAATACTAGAAAAACTAATGAAACCATTGAAATATGCCTTTTAGTACTTTTCATTTGCATAGTTCCCTCCTATTTTTTATATTTATATAACAAAAAAAGACCGTCCGGTTGCATCAAAAATGTGCAACCAGACGATCTTAGTAACCAATATGTATTACCGTAGACTCTAAGCTTTGCGGCCTATCCTTTCGAATAGTGTGCTAAAAATATCTTTTATTCTTTTTTTGTTTCATTTTCCTCTTAAACCAAATATTACTATACCGTCTGGACGGTTATAATTCAATACTCTATAAAATTGTTCTATTTTTCTAATAAAAAAAACAATTCACCACTACATTAAATAAGTAATGGTGAATTGTTTTCGCATTATATAGTTCGTATATTCTATTTATATGAATTACTAATAAGAGCTTGAATCACTTTTTCTCTTAACTCGGGGCTTAGTCTGCCAACCCCTAAATATTCCGAATACCATAATCCATCTGCTGCTAATCTAATAATTGTTGCACAAACTGAATCTATCTCATCGTTTTCTATATTCTTTTGCAGTTGCTGAAATGATTGTTGTAATGGCTCAAGTAATTCAGGTTTTAACATGAATGCTGCCATCATACTACTAGACAACTCTTCTGTTCTTCTCTCATTACTTAATCTTTCCTCTACAAAAGAGCGAACCCATCTCCCTTTCCTCTCTGAGTCTTCCGCTACTTTATTGTAAATAGCGCCCTCATTATCCTCTATCCCTCTGACTATCATACCTTCTATTAAAGCTTCTTTATTTGCAAAGTGATACAATAATCCCCCTTTACTTACACCCGCCTCTTTTGCCACTGCTTCTAAGGTTAATTTAGCAACCCCTTTACATTGCACAATTTGAGAAGCGGCCGCCAAAATCTTTTGCCGCGTTATGCTGATACTCATTCCTTTTTAAAACCCCATTTCTACTAAATTTATATAAATACGAATCTTATTTTTAATATTGTTGATTACTACTAAGTATTTTCTTTATACAACAAAAGCTGCATTACCTTTGAATTTTTAGTTACTTATTCCATTAAAAATTTCCATATCATTCAATATGATAACATCAAATACATAACATTGACTATACATCTATACTTTTATATTCATCGAAAATATATCCATAAACACGAAATGTATAAAAATTGATTATCCTTATACATCTAATCTATAATTTAAAGAGGTTTATATTTTCATAAAAATAAAGTGAAATTTTATAAGGATGATTCCATTGAAAAAATTTTCTATTAGTTATTTAATATGCTTATTGTTTTTTTCTATCATTGTGAATGTTTTACAGTATACAAGCGTTCCAAATTATGCGGATTCATGGGGGCCGATTTGGGTATCTATTATTATGCTTTCAATTCTTGGAAGTATTCCTGTTCTTATCGGTTGTTTAATAGGCGAATTTTGTTATAGAAAAATAAAAGGAAGTCACGAATTAAAAATCGGTATTCCTTTATTTATAGTGTTAGGTATTTCCTACAATCATTTCTTCTTTATGTTGTTTAACGACCGATATTTTCTATCCTTTAATTTAGAAGCCTTTTTGGAAACAGGCCTACCTATTACGTTATCATCTTTATTATTTTACCTTATAAGACGCCGTTAATTCTTTCATCATTACATAAAAAAATGTTATTACTCTTGTTACATCGAGTAATAACATTTTTATTTAAATCTATTTAACTAATTTGCTTCCAACTAGTATCCTTCACATCTTCGCTAGTCGGCTTTCTAACTGATTTCACAAAACATTCCTCGCAAGCACCAAATGCAATGAAGTTTTTCTGTGCTTGTCTTAACGAGACTTCATTTGCACCGCCTTCAAAGTCAGGATCGTTAAACTGTACCTCATCATCTTCCCAGTAACATATATTACAAATTTCATATGTACCTGGTGGTTCTTCTTCTATTGTTCTATACCCGCAGCACGGACATGTATATTTCATTCTGTTACTCCATTATTCATTTCTTTTTTCTCCCATATATTCCGGCCCATAAAGAATGTAACAGCACAAATCATAGTTATCCCCATGAAAAATGTATTAGAATCTTCATATGTAGTTGGGATGCCTACCGTTATGAAAACAATACTAAAAGCTAAAAATAGATATAATAATAAAGATATAATATAGCTTAGTTTAAATCGTAAAATGATACCTCTAAACAATAGCTCACCAAGTAGACAGCCACCTAAAATAATAGGTACTCCGAAATACAATGTAAGGACTCCCATTTGCGCAGTAGATTGAATTATCTTTCCAATTATGTTCGGCGAAACCAGCTCACTATCGTTTCCCATCCTATCATATAAATCAAGTGCTGTTGCTGAAATAAAGAAACTTAATATAGAAAATGAATACGGTATTAAAAATTTGCTCACTCTCATTCACCTCGCTTTTTTCTTTACATATATTATTCATTATTTCCTATCATTTTTACATAAAAAAATAACCCTCTATGATAAAACATAGAGGGAAGCATTTCTATATAAAAATCTATACCTTATCCTGAAGTGAATCCCGAAAATAGGACAAATATCAAAACACCTAAACCATCTGCTATCTGCTCCCTACATTCTTTAGGGTAGATAGTTTATATGTTTTATTAGAAAGTAGTGCCTTCTTTTTTATAATATTCTTTTGAAATCTCTTCATAAAATGCGGCTGATGTCGCGTAGAAATACGGTGCTAACCATAAGAAACCGATTCCTATAGTAAGAATACTTAATATGAACCAGCCTAAGAAACTTAAGCATAGTAAAAAGTAATCCATTTTATGTCCATTCATCATATGACGACTCTCAGTAATCGCTTGATTCGCTGTATATTCTGGATGATCATTCAAAATAAAATATGTCATAGAATAAGAAAATGATTTAATAATACCTGGAATAATAAGAAGTAATGTCCATAGAGTCAAGTATACATACATTAGTAAATATGTTAAAAACGACTTCATCAACTTACTTCCATCGCTAAACCATCTAAATATATGACCAATGCGAGCATCAGTCCCACGAATTGCATTTAAAACAAGATAATAGGCACCTATTGTTAATGGACCAATAACAAGCATTACTATAATACTTACTGTAAGTGAATCACTTGCCTCTTCCCAACCCCAAAATATCGAGAAAATACCTGTTGTTAGCATTTCAACAGCTCCAATAAGGATTCCAATTAATAAGGTTGCCCCTACCGCTAATCCCCATCTTCCTTTTAATGCATCAAGTGCTTCTCTTTTCAACTGACTTATCATATATAACCTCCTAATACTATTTGTATTTTAGTATACCATTTATATTAAAAATTCCACATATTTTCCTAAAACAGAAGCATATTACCTTTTTTCATACGTATTGATACATGTGTGCTGTAGTTGTACTAATTTCCCTATAACAAAAAAGCCTGCCTTTCATAATAGGCAAGCTTTCTCAAGTTACATCTCATTTATTTTCTTCTTATACCAATTCTGCATTCTCTCCGCATCTTCTACTCTCGTATGCTCTATTTTATAACTAGATGATGCACTCGAAAACTTATACGTACATAAATCCGCACGGCGCTGGAAATATGATTGTGTCTTCTCCATTGATTGGACATGTCTTCTTCTAATAAGTCCTGTATATTTTCCGACGCTACGATAGACAAGTGTAATTTGTTCTCCGTTAACACTGTAACCATTTGTTTTAAATGTTGCGTATCCAAGTGTAAAGATGAGAATCGCGAGCGGAATTAATGCCCACATGATGAAGTGCTTTTCAGAGTATATACTTATTCCAATAAACGGGATTGCTAGCATTGCGAAGAAAATGAAACTATCAATGAGATAGCGGCGTAATGCTGCTTTTGGTAATGCAATAATGTTTGCATTCAGTTCGTATGGTAATTGTAAATGGGCGAGTAACTGTTGTACTCGATCTTTTCGAATGATTGGGTGCAGTGTAACCTTTTCTTTTTCGTCACTCATTCCTTTACTTTGAATGACTTCTACTTGCACAGCACAATAACCGAATGGTTGGCGTAAAATACTTTCTTTTATCGTAATACCTTGAATACGATGCAATTTTAGTACGAGCTCTTTTTTCTCAAGCAATCCTTGCGAAATGCGGACTTCGTCATTTCTTCGATTCACTGTGAAATCGCCATGTTTTAACGCGTAACCGATTGTAGATATAATCCAAGAAAGAACGAGTAACATGGCTACCATGAAAATCCAGCCATATATATCATGTTCCATTACATACGACTTTACGCCATTCTCTATCCATTTCGGAATGTACTCATCTACTTGGTGATAAACGAAAAAGATTAAAGAGAATAATAGTCCAAATTGACCAGATGTAACAGATGCTAATAAAATCTCTTTCCAAGTTAATTTATATTCTGTCGTTTGTTTTTCCTCTGTAACAATTTCTTTTTCTACTACATTTTCTGTTGCTTCGTCTAACGTTCCTTCTGCTTTCACTTCTGGAGTTGGCTCATTTAGCAAAGCAATAAGCTCCGCCGCTTCTTCTGCCGTAATACCAGCTAAGCTAACTTCTGCTTCATCGCCCCCACCAGCTGTTTCAATCTGAATTTTTTTCAAACCGAGCATTTGATATAGTACGTTAGAACTTGTATTAATCGTTTGAACACGTTCTTTATTTAAGTAGCTCTCCTTTTTCACGAAGAGACCTTTTTTCACATGTAATACGTTATTTTCAACCCAATATGTTGTGTAATACCATTTTTCAAATGCTGAAAAAACGGTGAGTAAACCAAATGCTGCGGGAATTAAATACCAAAACGGGAATTTTCCGTTTAAGCTAAACATGAAAATAATGAGTGGTATAAAATCTGTTATTTTTAATTCTAATAACATCGTGATTGGATGCTGCCTCTTATACATCCTCATCACTCACTTTCGCTAATTCTGCGATTTTCGTTTTCAACATTTCTGCTTCATACATCGTTAAGCCTGGGATGCTGTGAGAAGTTGCAGCCGTTGAAATGTGTAATTCTGCTAAGCCATATTTTCTCATAATTGGTCCTTGTTCAATCGTTACGTGCTGCACACGAATCATCGGTACTAATACGCGCTTTACGACAAAAAGACCATGCTGAATTTCAAGCTCTTCTTCATTTAGTTGGTAGCTGTAATAACGTTGACGTAGTTTCGGGAATAAGAAGTACGCAAATGGTGCGAACACAACTGTTAGCCCAATCATCACATACAAAATCCACGCCCACCAATCAAACTTTATCATGAGGAAAAGGTAAGCTAAAATAACGAGTATACCGATCCCTTCTTCAATTACAGCACGAACTTTCCACACCTTGACCATGTCAGGGTGAATTTCATTTTTCAATGGATCCATGTAACCACTCCAAATCTAGTAATCTAATATATGAATACTCTTAATCTATATTTTACATAACTTTACAGAAAATTAAAATTTAATCTTCTTTCTTCTCCGGAATAAAATATCCGAACCAAAGTAACCAAATGAAACCGATTAACTTTAGCCAACTTCCATCCGCTTGAAAAGCTTCAATCATACCTGGTATTTTATAAATCCCAATAAATCCAAGAAAACCGAGCCACCAGTTTTTTTGCATTTTCATCTTTACTCCTCCTTCATGACGTTTTTCACATTTCGAATCCAAATTTCTTTATACTTTAACTGGAATCCCATGAGCATGTAATTACTCATATTATCGATTACGAGCGCTAACGTATGAGCATTTTCTTCCGTTGCCTGTTGTGACACAACGTCAAGTTCCACACCCTTCTTCAATAAATCGTAGAAACCATTTAAGAAATCTTCTTGTATTTCAAATAAGCGTTTCTGATACTTTTCATTTCGCGATGCAGTTACGATAAATTCATTTATAACACGTAATATTCCTTCTTGCCCTTCATATTCAGAGAGCATATGTAAACCATCTGAAATTAACTTTTCTGCAAAGTTTTCTTTCGTATAATGCTCTTTATCAAAATAATTCACAAAATGATACCCAGAAAAAATTTCTTCAAATAAAAAATCAACTAACGCTTCTTTAGAAGAAAAATGATAGTAAATAGCCGGTTTTGAAATACCTACCTCTTTCGCAATCATGGAAAGACTCATCTTCTCAATGCCGTGTTCTGCCATAAGTTTAAATGATGCCTCTACAATGTTCTGCGATGTTTGTAAATTCTTCGTCATACTGTACCTCACTTATTTTTACTTACCGGTCGGTAAGTAAATTGTAAAATAAAAAATAATCATTTGCAAGTTTGATTCAAAACTATATATTACTTTTTCAATCTATATTATGAATCTGGATCATATTCCTTAATAATTACTACAATATTCTTTAATCCAGTTAAATCACAAAAAGCACCGTTGTGAGTGCTTCTTGTAATCTAATATTTAGGCCCCATGTAATCATAACTTTGATCTAGCGCTTTTAATAAATCAATCGCACCCTTTAACTCTCTTTTATCAGACTCTAATTCTTCCATTCTTCTTTCAATATCTTTTTTAAAAGATTCTAAATCGCTAATGGCTTTTTTCCCTACTCCAAGTTGAGACCAGCTTGATAAGAGTAAATCATGTACAGTACTTACCACTCTTTTATTATGGTTTAAATCTTGAATCATATGGTCAAATTGTTGTAAAGCTTGGCTCAATGCTTCTTCATTTAAGTAAATTCTCGGCATCTTAATCTTCTCCCTTAATATTGTTGATCCGTCTTCTTATAATCCTCGGCTTTCTTCTCAATAAAATCTGAAATTTCCGTTGCTGTTCGTATGTACCAAAAACTTAAATGCTCTACATGTGCACGTATATTATTTACTTTAGCTTCTACCCGTCTACTTTCAGCCGTTTCTAATAATGTCATCATATTAGAAATTAACCTCGGTACTCTATCTTGAAATTCTTGCGCGTTTCGCTTCATATCTCTTACGGCCTTTTCCAAATTCTCTACAACTACACGAATCTCTCCCCCGCCTAATAACGCGCCCGGTGAATCATAAACTCTTTCATTCGTGTCTACATTTAACAAGTATTTATTTGATAAAGACCCATTCTCTCCAAATCGGAAGTTCTGATCTGTTTGATAATGATAACCAGGGCCACTTATTGAATTCAAAAATCGAGCAACATCCATCCCAAGCTTTTGCTGTAATGATAGCTTTGACATTTCTTCTTTCGAAATTGGTGGGGTTACCGCATAAGTCGATCCTATATGACTTTCATATGCACCAAATGGTCCATAACCAATTGAATCATTTCCGTGAACAACACTTACAATTCTATTATTAAACTCACCATTATTTGCTTTTTCTTGTAAATTAGGCGGTAACAAATGTTTTGCACTCGGCGCATTCCATGACATACATCTTACATTATCATTAGATGCCGCTGCATACTCCGCTAAAGCTCCCCCTAACGAATGACCCGTCGTATATATCTCTACATCATCCCTGTCCTTGTATGTATCCGTTACTTGTTTCATGACCCTTTCAGCTTGTTCGAATTGATTATGTGTTTCCCAGCGCTGATTCTCTTCATTCCAATATTTCTTTGAACCTTCATTCTCAGTCCCTGCTACAGGAGGTGCTGCTGGTTCATGAACACCTTCTCGTAATACAAAATGATTAGTATCTGTTTTTAAATCCTTCATACCTTCCCCTGGCTTCATCGGAATGCCTAAAGAGTTTTTCTCTATAATTTTATCCCCTTCTGTTCCTCGGAAAGCTACCATAACTTGCTTCTTCCCATCGACATCTCGTTCAAAGGCTACTGCATCCATTCCGGTTTGTTTGTCGTGGAATGTTTCACGGACCTTCCATGTTTGTAAAGTATCATCATTCGCATTATTCACTGTAATTTCATTTCTTAACTCTTTATCTGATTTATACGCATCTTTAGCCATTCGATAAAAGCTTAAATCTAACACTTCTTGTGTATTTTTGCTATCCAAAGTATTCCCTCCTCGGGATATTTAGTATATTCTAAATTATAGAACAACATTAACGGAGGGTAAACATGAGAATTAAAACCCTAAAATTTACCTTTTTTGTCTTTTTTATCTTTGTAAGTACAATAATTGGGGGATGTAATATGCAGGAAAATAATAAAGAAAAACAAATAGTAGATAAAGCAACAGAAAAAACAATTAATTACTTTAAAGAGAAACAAAATTTAGATGTAACTATTACTGATTACAGGTTCCCTTCTAATGATCTAGAATCAGTCTTCATAACTGGTCATATCAAAGATGATGAAAGCAAGGAATTCACTGCTACAATAGATTACAATAATAATTATAATGTTGGTTCTGTTTCAACGAATTTTTCTCTAAAAAAATAATACAATATGGATAAAAAAATGATGAAATAGCATTAAAAGAAAAAGCAAAAAAGATCGCAATCCAACATTTTAAAGAAGATAAAAAGCTAGGTGTCACAGTGACAAGAGTGGAATTCGTCCCCTCAGATTTTTGGGTGATTTTTGTATTAGGTCATGTAACAAATAATCCAAACCGTAAAATAACTGCAGATATAAATTATAAAAATAAGGTTGAAAGTATTAGTTATGATGACTGAAATTAATATGAAAATAAAGTATATTTTTGTTGGCCCTTTATATTAATTCCAATTATTTCATATGTATATAAAGGATGATATCAATATTCAATAAGCTCAACTTCTAACGTTAAAAATTTAGAAGCAATGTATCAAACTTTTGGGCACCTAACAATAAGGTGTCTATTTTTATTTTCAAAAGGAGCCCCTCAAATAATTCTTAAAAACCTAGATTGATTTGAACCTATTAAAACATTTTAAAGTTTCTCTTCTACAACATTTGATATATCCCTAACTTAGGAACCAATGATTGGAGGAGAATTATGTTGCATAAAAGATTGTTTTTTTATTTAGTTTTCATTATTACTACCTTAGGAGGCTGTAATAATGAAAATAATACCGAGGAAGAAATCATTAATAAAGCAAAAGAAGAAACCATTCAATATTTCAAAAAGACAGAGGGCTTAGATGTATCAATTACTGATCATGAATTTGGACCAAAAGACTTTCAAACTATCTCTATATCAGGCTATGTGACTAATGATAAAACGAAAGAATTTACTGCTTCAGTTGGATACGCAAATAATTATCATATCGGCGCTATTTCAACCACCAAAAATTTAGAGCTTAAAAACTAATAACCTTTTTACTTTAGAGTCCCGTTTTTTTATACCCAGCCACACCATATTCTGTGGATATACAATTTAGTTAAGAGGAATATAACGCAAAATTCATGGAGTGATTATTCGTGAAAAAATATGCTATACGATTATTCTTTATCTTTACACTTACCCTTTTAGGTGGATGTACGATAGATCAAAAGAATAAGGAACAACAAATAGTTAATAAAGCAACAGAAACTACAATTCAATATTTTAAAGAAAAAGAGAATTTAGAAGTGGCTATTACGAATCATAGATTTCCTTCTAATGATATCGAAACTATTTTTATAACTGGTCATATCAAAGATGATACAAATAAGAAATTTACTACTTCAATTGATTATAAGGATGATTATAATATCGGTTCTATCTCTACTACTAATTTCAGCCTAAAACACTGAAAAGACAATCTGAATTATACCTTCTTCTTTTGAAGTATTAATCATTAAAACAAAAAAGCATCCTAAATCACAAATTTAGGATGCTTTCTTTTTAATCCCTATTCAGCAACCGCATACGATAACAATTCATCGTTACTTCCCCAAGTCTTTGCAGTAATTGATAGTTCGCATACGCGCCGACTGGGGCACCGATTATGGGTACGAGCTGAAGCATTTTTGCTAAATCGATATAGTCTCGGTACTCTGTTTGGAACTTTTCCCAGTCCATATGATTTTCTTCTTCTGTATCCCATGTTTCGATTGCTTTCCATATTTCTTTTCGGTGGTCGTCACTTGAAAAGGCAAGCTGGAAAACGTGAAGGATAAAAAGGCGCTCTTCTTTGTCGCTCGTATCAAATCCGTACAATGTTGCTGCATCGAATAAAAATTTAATTTTAATGCCGAGTAAAAGCGGAAAGTCAGCAAGGCCAAGGAGAATACCACCCGCTCCCGTCCCAGCCCCTTCTGCCGCTGCTATTTTTTTGTACTCATCCATTTTTTTACGAACTTCGTCGTCACGTCTTTGCAGTGACCATGTCGTCTCTTTTAGCTTCGGCTTTATAAAGTTTGACCCGGCGCTGATCGTTTGCACCATCATCCGGATCGTCTCTGTTAGCACTTTTTGTACTTTCCCCGGAATGAGCTGTTGCACTTTCGTCTGCACTTTTTTGGAGAACCGTGTCATCATAGAAGAATCTTTCATGAATGTAGCTTTCCACTGCTCCAATTCTTTTATAACTTTCTCTTCGTATGTAATCATAGGTTCATTCCTTTCAATTTAAACGCTCAATGCGCTTCGCCCCGTATTGGTAAACAAAACCGATACTAAATAATATGCTTACGATAAGTAAAATTCCTGTCATCATGAAATCTTTCGTTGCTAGTGCAAATATAACTGTAAAGATTACGCTCCCGATGATTAGAATCGCATTTAATAAAGTAAGAAAATCTTTCTTCTTTTCATCTACCTTTACTGGATACAAATCAAGCCAAATTTTCATGCGGTGATGTTTCCATAAAGTTAATAGCTGATAGCCGATTAAGTATAGGAAGATAAAACTTACGATAAATCGCCCATATAAAAATGGAATGAAGTAAAGAATAACTCCTCCAAGAGCGAGCAAACGCACATATAATCCAAAATAGTTACCTGATCTTAAAAACGTTCTCGTATATAAGTATAAATATGTACGCTTTTCGCCGATTATCGAAAGAATGAAATCAAGCCATTTTCTACGTGATACTCTTTCTTTTAATGCTGGTACATCAACGAACATATTCGCAATTCGGTACAGCAGCATCATTTTCTTACCTTCTTCAGAAATTAAATACTCCCAGTTTAGCGGCTTTCCTTTTACCATTTGATGCATGATAGCAAGATATAACACCATGAGCAGAACGATTCCGCTAATAACAAGAACTGAAGTACGTTCTACAAGGAAATATACAAATAAACCGTTTAAGATAAAACGAATAAACCAATCAGCCCTTTGTATATTTTGATCTGTTAAAAATGACTTTTCCCACGCGACGAATAAATTCCACGCTTTTACAATGACAAATGCGAGGACAATCCATATGTAGCCAGCACCTGTTTGCTTCATTTGTTGGAAGTATAACGGAGCAAGCGCAGCTGCTACGATTGCGATTATGTATAACTGAATCATAAATGTAAAGAGAAATGCCTTTGTGAAATAAGGTTTTAATTTTTCTTCTACTGGCAGTAAGTAAACAAGATCTGCTTCTTTTAATAACGTTTGTATCGATCCGGCCGTTAATACGATTCCAAGCAACACTGCCATAACAAGCGCTGTCGGAAACGAAGGTGTTAACGTTTGTAACCATTGCTGGTAATAATACGCTCCTGCGCCGATGATAAATACAAAAATAAATTTCAAATGATCATTAAATACGTATTTACTATATGTACGAACTTCTTTTAGAAAGTGACGAAATCGTTCTTTCCATAATGCTGTGCTATTCATAGTCTTCTTCCTTCGTTAATGCAATATAAATATCATCTAACGTTGCACCCGGCATATTAAACTGTGATTGTAGTTCAGCTAATGTTCCCTTCGCTCTTACTTCACCTTGATGCAGAATAATGAACGAATCACAATAACGCTCTGCCGTCGCTAAAATATGTGTGCTCATTAAAATGCCGGCGCCACTCTTTTTCATTTGATCCATCATTTGAAGAAGTGATTGAATTGCTAACGGATCTAATCCAACGAAAGGTTCGTCTACTATGTAAAGAGATGGCTCAACTAAAAACGCGCTCATAATCATTACTTTTTGTTTCATCCCTTTTGAGAAATGAGATGGAAACCATTTTAAACGATTTTTCATGCGAAATTCATGTAATAGTTGTCCTACACGTTCTTCATATTGTTTTTCATCGACACCGTACGCCATCGCTGTTAGCTTCAAATGTTCTTCTAGCGTTAGCTCATCATATAATACAGGTGTTTCTGGGATGAACGAAAAACTAGAACGGTACGCTGTCATATCATCACGAATTGTTTTCCCATTAATTGTGACAGTTCCTTTTTTCGGTTCCATTAAACCGATAATATGTTTAATCGTCGTACTTTTACCAGCTCCATTTAAACCGATTAAGCCGACAAGTTCGCCTTTATTAACAGAGAACGAAACATCTTTTAATACAGGTCGTTTCGTATATCCTCCTGTAACATTTTCTACACGCAATAACTCGCTCATACGACACCACTTTCTTCATTAGTATTCATTCTATATTCATCTTACCAAAAATTATGCTGTACTACATAGTATCCATGTACTCAAAAAAAAATTTTAAATTTATTAGCATATATTTTCCCGAAAGCGGACATCATAATTAGTGAAGAAGGAACACATTGAAAAAGCAACCACCAATTGATGAGTACAACAACATAGTGAAGTCATCATGAAATGGGGTGTCCATGTTGGACAATGAAATTTACACATAACCAGATTATTTGTTTCATTTTCGAAACGGGGTGTCTCTGAAAGAGCATATACTGTTTTAAAAAATAAACAATTTCATTTTAAAAAAGATTGCAATTCATTTCACTTGAAAATGGGGTGTCTACGGCAGAAACTTTAGCCGATTTACCGTGCATTTCTTAAATAAATGAGGTGTCTGCGAAACGTAAATTACGATAATGCTTTTTCAATCCCTCTTCAGAAAACAGGAAGCTGAGTCAGCTTCCTGTTTTTCGTGTTTGTTCTCTTATGTAATTATGGTAAAATACGGCTAAGGATATTTGAAAGGATGAGATCAATGAATCATACAGCAGACAATTGTATTTTTTGTAAAATCATTGACGGGCAAATCCCTTGCTCAAAAGTATACGAAGATGAACATGTGCTTGCATTTTTAGATATTAGTCAAGTAACAAAAGGACATACTCTTGTTATTCCGAAAGTTCACAAACAAGACATTTTTGCGTTAACGCCAGAAATCGCATCACACATTTTTTCTGTCGTTCCAAAAATCGCAAATGCGATTAAAGCAGAGTTTAATCCAGTTGGCTTTAACCTACTTAACAATAACGGTGAAAAAGCTGGACAAACTGTGTTCCACTTCCACCTTCATTTAATTCCACGCTACGGTGAAAAAGATGGTTTCGGTGCTGTTTGGAAATCACACCAAAATGAATACACTATGGAAAATTTACAAAACATCGCAAGTACAATTGCAAATAGTGTGAAATAATGACACTATAAGAAGGCGTAATACATAACAAGCCACTTCCCTGAAGTCATCAAATTCCGCATGGCTTGTTTCTTCACTTAAAATGCTCAGGGATGATTGTTTGTGCATAGCACATATAAGAAAGATATGCATATTTTTTCACATCATGAATACGAACAAAAAATAAGGAGGTCTCCTTTTATGTCAAAAGCTAAATCCTTTATTACAGGTGTTATTTGCGGGGGAGCAGTTGCTGGACTAGCCGTTCTTTTCTCAACTCCTTCTTCTGGTAAAGACATGCGCGGCAAGTTAAAAGAAAAAGGAAATGATATTAAAAAGACTTTAGCTGATATTACAGCTGATACGAAATTATTAAAGCGTCAAATTGTTGAAACGGCTTCAGAAGGTAAAGAAGTGTTTCAAGAACTAAAAGATGACATGCAAGACACGCTTTCTAACTGGAAACAAGATATTTCTCAAAACAAGCGCCATATTGAGAAAGAAATTTTGGACATCCAAAAGTCAATTGAGAAACTACAAGAAGCTGTTCCAGAAAAAGCGTAAACAAATTCCTGCTTAGTTTTTTGCATATAACAAATATTTTTTATATAAATTGACCTTGACACGGCATATCGTATAGATATGCCGTGTTTTTATGCATTTACAATATATGTTATCAATTAACATGTAAGGACAACGCATGTATTCACGACTCATAAAACGCTTCCATAGTTATGCATGATTTGTATAGAATGTCATTTTGTTAAAAAATTTTCACAATTCTTACAAAAAGACTTTATTAATTTTTATTTTACTGGCATAATAGATAGTAATGAAAAAGAATGTTAAAGTGGGTGAGTAAATGAAAAGTGGAGAAAAAGATTACTCGGTAAAAGAAGCGATGATTTTCAGCCAACGCATTGCTCAATTATCGAAAGCGTTATGGAAATGTGTAGAGAAAGATTGGCAGCAGTGGATTAAACCTTACGATTTAAATATTAATGAACATCATATTTTAACAATCGCTTATCATTTAAAAGGGGCTTCTATTTCTGAGATTGCTAAGTTTGGAGTTATGCACGTATCAACGGCGTTTAACTTCTCGAAAAAGCTGGAAGAACGCGGCTATCTTGTATTCTCAAAAAAGGAAGATGATAAACGAAATACGTACATTGAAATTACAGACAAAGGGGAAGAATTACTACTTCGCTTAATGGAGGAGTATGATCCTGAAAATAATTCAGTGTTTAATGGGGCTCTTGCACTTCGTAATTTTTATGGGAAGTTCCCAGAAAATATCGAACTGATTGCAATCCTGCGTAATATTTACGGACAAGACTTTATCGATATTTTTGAGAAATCATTAGAAGATATTGAAGAGAACTTTACAGAATCCGATCAAAAGTTAGTTAAGAAATAATCTATTTATTTTTTCGCAATCATGCTTAAGAATTCATTCATAAGCGGCTTAAATAAACCTTGTTTTGCTAGCGCTTCCGCAGTTTCGTGTACTTCGAGCTGATGTGGAAGCGCTTTTTCAAATTGATTTAACAGCGCATCGAACAAAAGAAGCCCTTCAGCTTTCTCCACTACATATTGCTCGTTCAGTTTTTCACAAAGATTTAGTATACGTTCAATATCTTTTTTACGAGCTTTTTTCTTTATGATCAAAGAATAAAATGGACACTTCTCTTCATCAATCATTTTAAATAGTAGATCTACGTAGTATTCAGCTTGTTCTAATCTTCTAACAACGTCCATTTTCTCCCTCACTTTCTAACACAAAGTCTTCTATTTCTGAATTTTGTAACACGAACAAAATATCGTGTGATACAATATATGTATATGTATTTTAGCCAAAAGGAGGTCTCGCCTCATGACACTTATAACAGTTGTTTTTGTCGCATTCGCACTTCTTGTTATATTTTACACGAATTTCATGACACATACACTGTGTGAACGAAAACAAATAGCTGCGAGCCGCCAGCCCGGTGTCTTTCGGGTTATTAATGTATGTATAACAATTTTATTAATTTCTAGTTATATAGAAATTATATTTCATGGAAAGTGAGGAAGGAAAGCCCCTTCCTCACTTTTTTCCTCTATAAGCAAATTATACCTACAATAACCAATAAAATAAACAGTACAAGTAATAAAATAAGTTGAGAATTCATCCCCATCCCCTCCTCTATTCTGTATATGCGGCATACGCCCAATATGGCACACTTTCAAAATCTGACACGTACTGGTTAATTTTTCTTTATCAATATGAAAACGCGTCGAAATATGATATATTAAATTTTGTACATATTGCTTATACTATAGAACAAAACATTCATCAAAACTTTATCCTCAGCCACGGTAAGCCCTGTTAAGCGCGCTTTACCAATACAAAAAAGCAAAAGTATCAGTGAGACTTAATCGGGCTCTTATGAATTTAAAATTCATCGGTGTAGGATAAATTAAAAATACATAATAGTAGGAGTGTTTATCGAATGAAGAAAGCTATGCTTGCCTTAGCCGCAACAAGTGTAATCGCATTATCAGCATGTGGAACATCATCATCAGACAAAATCGTTACATCTAAAGCTGGTGACATTACAAAAGAAGAATTCTACGATCAAATGAAGACACAAGCTGGTAAACAAGTACTAAACAACATGGTTATGGAAAAAGTACTTATTAAAAACTACAAAGTTGAAGACAAAGATGTAGACAAAAAGTTCGATGAAATGAAAAAACAATACGGTGATCAATTCGATACCCTAATGAAACAACAAGGTATTAAAGAAGAAACTATAAAAAATAGTGTACGTGCTCAATTAGCTCAAGAAAAAGCGGTTGAACAATCGATTACTGATAAAGATGTAAAAGCAAAATTCGAGGATTATAAAAAAGAAATTAAAGCAAGTCATATCCTTGTAAAAGATGAGGAAACTGCTAAAAAAGTGAAAGATGAACTTGCTCAAGGTAAATCTTTCGAAGAATTAGCAAAACAATACTCTGAAGATACAGGTTCAAAAGAAAAAGGTGGCGACTTAGGATTCTTCGGACCAGGGAAAATGGTAAAAGAATTTGAAGAAGCAGCTCAAAAGTTGAAAAAAGATGAAGTAAGCGAACCTGTAAAAACACAATTTGGTTACCATATTATTAAAGTAACTGATAATCACGCAGATGCTACTTTCGATAAAGCAAAAGCTGATATTAAAAAATCACTAGCTCAAGAAAAAACGCAAGATGCTCAATTCATGAACGATCTTATGATGAAAGAAATCAAAAAAGCTGACGTAAAAGTTGACGATAAAGATTTAAAAGATCTTTTCAAAGAGCAAAAAGCTGACGATAAAAAAGACGAAAAGAAATAATGAAAAGCTCGGGCTTAGCCCGAGCTTTTTTATATCCCCTCTTCCAGGGGGAAATTGTGTACAGATTGGGTAAATGAAATTACATGATTGACTCTTCGATTCTATAGAAAGGATAACGTCTTTTTCATTTTATGGATAGTGTACAATCTTAGCTAGTTTTACACTATCTTCGTTACCGAAAGTTTATTTTGTCATTCGTTTAACTAAAACCACCTTTTATGCATTTCACTTAAAAACATTTCTGTGATTCTAAATCCTGAACTTTCCCCTATAATAGAGTCAATCCCACAATACGGACAAACTGCTGTGTTATCATCATCCCACCACTCTGTAATTTTTTCTGGATGGAAAATTTCTAAACAATAGAAACAACCACATATAACATCCTTTTCTAAGTGCTTTCTATTACGAGAACAAAAACGATGTGCTTCCTCAAAATATTTTCCCATCAGTATCCCCCTATTCCTGATTGTTTCTATACTTTACTTAGATTATCCTCGGCAAAATTGCAATTATTTCTTACAGAAAAACAAAAAACCCTTGATTCACAACGCGTGGAACCAAGGGTTTATCTCATCATTATTGATTAAATTAAGAAACTATGTTAAATTAGTACAGAAACACGTTTTCTAAAATACACAGAACGTATTTATCCGTATCTTAATTGTACAACAAAACCTTTCTTCAGTCAACCTCTATTTTTCACTTTTAAAGGAGTGCTTACGTATGAACAAAAAACTTGATCTAGAGCAAAAACGATTGGATACCGTAATCGAAACGATTACGCAGCAAATTGATAAGCTGGAAAACGAAACTGGCAGACGCCGGGCAGAAGTAATCAACATCCGTAAACACTTCTGGGATGACGTTAAAGTGAATACAGATACTTTTGATGATTACCTTGAAACAGTTATCAACTTAAGACAACAAGCTCAGTCACTAGCTGTTACACAAATCACCCATAAACACACCTTTAATCGACTTGCCGCGCTGCGACGCATGCAAAAAGCACCTTACTTCGGACGCATCGATTTTACTGAAGAAGGCGAACCTGCCGCAGAACAAATCTATATCGGTGTTTCTACCCTTACTGATGCAAGCGGAGAAAACTTTCTTATTTATGACTGGCGCGCCCCAATTTCAAGTGTTTATTACGACTATCCACCAGGACCGGCTGAATACAACACACCAGGCGGCGTAATTCGCGGTAATGTGGAGAAAAAATTACAATACATTATTCAAAATGGCGAGATTGATTCCATGTTCGATACGAGCCTCACAATCGGTGATGAAATTCTGCAACAAGCGCTCGGAAAAGGTACAAACAAACATATGCAGAGCATCGTCGCTACGATTCAGCGTGAGCAAAATGAAATTATCCGTCACGATGAAGGCCGACTCCTTATCGTTCAAGGAGCTGCTGGTAGTGGTAAAACATCAGCTGCCCTGCAGCGAATCGCCTACTTACTATATAAATATCGCGAATGGCTAAAAGCGGATCAAATTATTCTCTTTTCCCCTAACTCTATGTTCAATAGCTACGTTTCTAACGTACTACCTGAACTCGGTGAAGAAAATATGCAGCAAGTAACATTCCAAGAATATTTAAACCATAGACTAAGTAAGTCATTTGATGTGGAAGATCCTTACGAACAATTAGAATATATGCTAACTGAAACAAATAGCGCAAATTACAAAATTAGAAATGCCAGCATCCGATTTAAAGCATCCACTCAATTTTTCGAAATGATTAAAGCGTACAGACAATCTCTTGAAACTTCAGGCATGCTATTTAGAGGAATGAAATTTAGAGGGAAACTGATCGCCTCAGCTAAAGAAATTACAGAGCAATTTTACAATACTGACTCCTCCCTCCGCTTCCATAGTCGAATTGAGAAGTTAACGGATTGGCTAAATAAACAAATAGATGCACTTGAAAAAGCAGAACTGAAAAAGCCTTGGGTAGAAGAAGAAATTGAATTACTTAGTAAAGATGAATATCAAAAGGCTTATAAATACTTGCAGAAAAAAGGCGAGTTTGACGACAACTCTTTTAATGACTATGAGAAAGAAACGAAAGTCCTGGGACGTATGATTGTCCGCAAAAAATTGAAGCCGCTTCGTAAAGGCGTTCAAACACTGCGCTTCATCAATTTCACAGGAATCTATAAACAACTCTTCACAGACGCATCATGGGTTACTGGAGAAAAACCGAAAGAATGGGATGACATTTGCTCTCTAACGGTGAACATGCTTGATGAAGGAAAGCTATATTACGAGGATGCGACTCCATTTTTACTTTTAAAAGAATTAATTGAAGGCTTCCAAACGAACAGATCGATTAAACACGTACTCGTAGATGAAGCGCAAGATTATTCTCCGTTTCAGTTCGAGTTCTTAAAACGTCTCTTCCCTGCTGCAAGAATGACGGTACTCGGAGACTTTAACCAAGCGATATTTGCCCATGCGAGTGAGGCAGTGAATTTCAATACACTTACTAGCTTATACGGACCAGATGAAACGAACGGTATTAACTTAACTCGTAGCTACCGCTCAACAAAACCGATTATTGAATTTACACGTGCTCTCGTACCGGAAGGGAAGAACATTCACGCCTTTGAACGCGACGGCGAGAAACCTACAGTAACGAAAGTAGCTGATTACAGCGAACTGCACGAGCATATTACTACAAAAGTTACCGAACTACAAAAACAAAATCACAATACAATCGCAATTATATGTAAATCCGCAACTGAAAGCGCCGCTGCATACGAAGCACTCCGTCATATCGAGAATATTAAACTCGTGAAGAGTAACTCAGCCGAGTATGAGCAAGGTATTGTCGTGATCCCTGCTTATTTAGCGAAGGGTATTGAATTTGACGTTGTTATTATTTATGATGCTTCTGAAGATGTATACAGTGATGAGAGCGTACGTAGATTGTTCTACACTGCTTGTACGCGCGCGATGCATGAGTTGCAACTTTATAGTGTTGGCGAGGTTAGTCCTTTTGTGCTTGGGGCTGATTCGGATAGTTTTGAACTTATAACGAAAACACCTTGATAATCATCAAGGTGTTTTTCTCATTCTAAAAGGAATATCTTTACGTCGATATACACTTAACACAATTCCCATTATAAATGCATGAAACAGAGTTGGTATCAATCCGTAGCTAATAAAAGGTAATGATATAGAAACACGTGGTAATATCCCGAGGGTCATGCCAACGTTACAAATAAAATGGATTACAAAAAGAGTCACTCCGCCAACGAGAAGCAATTTACCATAACCATCATTTATTTTATAAGCTATGTTCATTATTCTTACTGCAAAAAGAGAAAGAATCACGACAAGAACTAGCGCAAGTACATATCCATAATAGTAAGTCAAACTTGCAAATACAAAATCAGTATGGGCAGCACGGATAGACTTTATATTTCCATATGTACCAAACCAACCTGCTGAAGACATTGCCTCTTGTAAACGTAAATCCCATTGATCATGCGCTGGATTTATAAATCCTAAAATTCTAGCTATCCGGTATTCTTTTACCGCAGACCAGGAAAATAGATCCCTAACAATAAAGGGTAAAATTGTAATGAGCCATGCCGTGTTCTTTCCTAACTTACTCCACCAAAGCATAACGAATACCATCGTAATATAGATGAAAATTGGTAAAAGAATTGATGTAGTTGAAAATAGATATAAAGAAAATACGTATAATATGAGAAGATGCATAAACTTTAACCTACTATTATTGAAAAAAGAAGCCCAAGCTAGAAAGAAGAATGGCATCGTCATTAAACAGTCAATTTTGATGGGGCCAATTTTTATTATTGCTTCCCCAATCACGTAATCAGTCGGAAAACATTTTATCATTAACAAGATAAGTACGCCAATTGTATAAAACAGCCACCCAAGTTTCTCTAATCTCCGATAATCAAGTAGCATCATGCCCATAGCTGTTACAACACCGAGAATAACAAATATCACCTTATTCATGAATAAGTCAGCATGTCCAAAAGTTATAATCGGCAAAAACCCTAGCCCCATCGCAGCCACTAATAAACCAATTAAAAACCAATCAACCTTTGGCTTATACAGTTTGTTAAGTTCTTCGCCAAGTTTGACCGGACTTCCCATTTGTTCAACAGCCTTATCTTCAGCAACTTCCTCACTTAATCCTTTATCCATCCACATATTCTTCGCCTGTTTTAAGTGAAAGTCTAGTTCCATCGCCACCAAATCCTTCGCTTCTTTTGATTTAATATGGTTCGTAACTTCTTTTAAAAAACGCTCCCCTTTTTTGTTCAATTTTTTCTCACTCCTGTACTAATCCTTTTAATATAAATCGTGCCTTCGTAGCATTCTTCTCTGCCTTTCGCAGCATCTTGTTTCCTTTATCATTTAATTGATAATATTTAGCTCCCGCATGATCCCAGCTAGATTGGATAAAGCGATTCTGTTCTAGACGATGCAATAAAGTGTATAGAGATCCTTCATCACCTTCGAATTTTTGAATTCCTCTCCCCCGCATTAACTGCATCAATTCATAACCTGTTTTTTCATTCATAATAAGTTGCAACACTGCTAAAAGGATGTCTTCTTCCTTTTCGGACGATTGATTGATTTTTTCGCGCACCCGCTTTTGGTGCTGATCAGAAAAACTCAAATGTTTAAACGTTGTGTTCTCCATTGATTTTCGCAAACCTTTTAATCGATCTTCCATTTGATTATTCCTCCAATCCTTTCTTCAAAAGCTCCTTTGCTTTTTTCAGTCTCGTTTTTATCGTGTTTTCCTTCACTTCTATTACCGTAGCAACCTCTTTAATTGATAATTCCTCATAATAAAATAGATAAATAACTTCTCGATATTTTATCGGTAAACTCATTACTGCAGAAGCCAGTTCACGATCCTCCGCATTTTGAATGACAGTTTGTTCCACACTTTCTTTTTGAATCTCCATATACGTAAAGTCATCCTCTGTCACGATAACTTTTTTGTTATACCAACTTTTTAAATAGTCCTTACAATGATTAATTGCAATTCTCCATAACCATGTTTTTAAATTCGAATTCCCTTTATATGTATGAAGAGATTTATAGCATTTCACAAATATATCTTGCGTTAAATCCTCCGCAATCTCTTTATTATTCACATACGAATACACAATCTGCAGGACTTCTTGTCCATACTTGTTCATTATTTCGTCGATAAGGTCCTCCTTATCTTCTATTTCAAACGCTTCTATCGTTAATTCATCCACATCATTTCCTGGTTTGAAATTCTTATAAAAATCTATAAATTGTTGGCGAACCAAGTCAAATGCCAACTACCGAAAAGGAATCTCACCTTTTTCCTGTCCGTAAGGGTTGTGACCTTTTCATCCACCTATCGTGAAAGAATGACGGCAGGTTCCTGTTAGGAACGGTCTGTTCTTGCATACTACCATTCATCCAAGTCAGTAGTATGCAAGAGGTTATAAGAAATAAACCAGTATCCCCCTTCTCATTTAAATTTTAAATACGAATTGTTGATTGCTCATATAAACCGTTTTGTGAAGAATGCTCCACAATTTCCAATTGTGATGTTCTTTCCACGTTTTAATTGTTTGTAACCATTTTTTATATACTTTTTTCGTATTCGTATTCTTTTTACTTTCTTCCATAGAAGCAACAAGAATACGCAGTTTTGTTGTAATTTGGTTTTTTAATAATAAAATAATCTCTTTTGGTAATTGTTCTTGCAATTCTAATCCACGTCTTGCAATCGTGAATGCGGCTGTTTCATGAACGCTAATACCGTATTTTTTACTATATTTTAATTTTCCAATCACACTTGTATAAGCAGGATTCACTGTTTTGACAGAAAGCCCGTTGCGAAGAGCCATACGAATTAAATTGTTCAACATCTTTTTATACGTAAATTGATGGAAATTACGATTACTGTATTTATCAGTATCATGAGATTGTTGAAACTGTAAATCTTCTAAAACAATTCCACCTACATTGTTTTCCAACAACCATGTTTTAATTTGTTGTACGATTTGTCCAATTATCGTTCCGCGTTTGTTTGTTGAAAACGTATTAAGATTGTGTAGATAAAAAATTTTTGAATCTTTAAAATTACCTTGTTTTGTACATAAACTAACTGCAATACGGTCCGGATTTACATCGATTCCTGCCATTACATCTGATTGTGGTGTTTCCTTGAAATCTAGTACACGACCTATTTCCGTTTCATCAAACGTAATATTCACATAAAATTCACTTTGTTTACGAATGATTTCTACACTATATTTTTGATGCTCTATCATCGGTTTTCCTTTTGGATTTACATCGATTTTCTCTCCCATAACGACATTTGTAATTTGATGATAAAAACGATATGGAATGATAATCGGAACTTTGATTCGTGGGCTTTTTGTTTTTCCATTTGTTAGTCCTAATGGATTTGCAATTTCTAACCATCCTTGCCCACAGTCATCAACTGTAATGCGCATGTTCAAATTCCCTTTTTTGCTTTTATCTCACGAGAATATAATTGTCGTGTACGCAAATCTTTCCATTCTTGATTGGATATCTTGTTTTTCATTCTTTCATAGAAATTTTTCCGCCCACCAAAAATAATAGGAGGTAATGTTTCATTTTTAATATGTTTTGCATATGTTTCCATTCTTTGTTCTAATTTTTGTTTTCGTTTTCTTAAACCAATTAAACAAGTTTCTAATGAAACTTGTTTAGGTCTTTTTTTGCCGCTTTCATAATCATCTATTTTTTGTAACGTCTTTTCTAACTTTTTTTGATTGTTTTCTAGGTAAACTGGAAGAAGTTCTTTTTGAGAGGAAAGGATCGTTTGCGCTTGTAAAACCGCATCTTCACAAAAACGTTTATTTAACAAATATTTAGGCTGTAATTTTTTTATCAATTCTTTCTCGTTTTCGCCATCAATCAAACGATTCAAACTATATCGTTTTGCGCTTTCGAACGTACGAATCAAAGTAATTAAATCTTCCGTTTGTTCTTTTGTAATAGAACCGATTTTACAAGCCCGTGTTGTTTTCATCCTTTCCACCCTTTTCTAATACGGATTTTATTGCATTTTCTAATTTTCTACCTCCTCTTTTCCCATGAATTTTTGCAGAAAAAGAGGTTGTGATTGCTATAAGATCTTCCACTAATTCGGATTCTTCGTTTTTTTCAATGTGTTCTATCCGCAATAAAAACACCTTCTTCATCCCAATTCCGTAAAGTTTGTTGCGTTTTTCCTAATATGTTTGCAGCTTTCACAATTGAAATATAATTTTTTATTTTCATTACCTGAAAATATTATATGTTGAATTTTGTGAAAAAACATAACATATAATTGTAAATTTTTATAGTTTTTTATAGATTTTTATTTACTGTTATTTCCTCCTTCCCATATATTAGACGACGCACTGTATGAAAAAGTTTTATAAATTTATAAAAAAATTCGGTTGGCAATAACGTTTTTGATAAAACAATTCCTCAGCCACTTACATATAATAAACCGAATAGTCGTTACAATACATTCACCTAAAGAGCACCTCTCTCCCAAAGCGCTTTTTAAGTTTGCAATAAAGGTTGTGTCTTAGTTTTCTATCGCCAAGGTTCCCCTCATCGCTAAATTAAAAAGAGAACCGATTTAATTGATTCCTCTTTCATCCTAACACTCACTTAAAGAATCTAATATTTCATGACCATACAAAGATGGCTTGATAATATCAAAACCAATAAGTTCTTCACACTTCTTATCCGATAAATAACATACAAAAACCACCTAAAGGCTCTCCTTCAGGTGGTTCTCTATTTTATGCTAACGCAGCTGCTTGCTCTTGTTGATCTACAGGAATTACAGCATCTGTTAATGCTTTTTCTAATTCAGCTGTGTATTTCATTTCGACCCTAATAAAGATGGATTATGCAGCAGTTTCATAACAGTATAAATAAACACCTATTATGAGTAAAAAAAATCAGCGCACTACATGATAGCAAGTTAATTTTCAAATATCTTCTTGCGCATCATATTAATTTTATTATCTATTTGTATCATACTTACAAATAGAAGATATCCCACTGACGCACCGAGCATATTTATAGCAATCCGCCACACATCAAAAACATCAGACAAAGTTAGTAAATGTAATATCTCCCAAACAAGAAAGGTCATAACATACCACTTACGAGCTTTCTTATAGTTAGTCACTTTATTAATCAGCACTGGAACGAAAAATCCGAATGGAACTACTAATATTATATGTTGTAAAACGCTTAACCAATAAGTTGAGTTTCCCCAAGGACCTGGATGTGCAATAAAATCTTTAACTTGCCAAAGTGTTATTCCAAAAAGTTGTAATAACGTTTCTAAATCAGATATATGTAAAAATTGCTGCCAAAATTCAATGGGATGATAGACAGTCCCACCACCTGTCAAACTGCGAACAGAGTCAAATGTAGAAGTTGAAATAAACGTTCCTAAAAAGACAATAAAACAAATGATTATATAAGGAATACATAAAATTTTTGATAATACCTTTAATGGCCTAGGAACTTCGTATACCGATTTATTAATCTCTACGCCAATAACTTTTGATTCTCCAAAACTTTGAATCGCTTTATAAATCGCTTCTTTTTCATTCATACCTTGTTCCATATATTCTTCTTTCAAGCTGTTCAAGTGATCATACATTTCTAGAAATAACTCATCCTGTTCAATATCACTAAGTTCTGAATAGACTAAAATAGACTTAATATACTCATCAAATTCACTCATAAATAACTCCTTTCTGACAAGCTTGAATTAATGCTGTTACACTCTCCCAAGAGTTCACTTTCTTCTGCAATTCTTTTTTCCCTTTATCTGTAATAGTATAGAATTTCCTTTTCATCCCATTCTCAGATTCATTCCAATAAGATTCAAGAAACTCCTTTTTCTCTAATCGCTTTAAAGCAGGATACAAAGTTCCCTGTCCCATACTATACAAATCTTCACTTGCATCCTTTAAACTTTGAGCTATTTCGTAGCCGTATGTATCACGTTTTGCAATGATAGAAAGTAATAAAATATCTATACTTCCCTTCAAGATTTCTTTGTCCAACAATACCACCACCTTATATACATAGTATAACAACATATGTCGTTATACAACATAGTTAGAAAAATAACCCATAAAAAAACCACCTAAAGGCTCCCCTTCAGGTGGTTCTCTATTTTATGCTAACGCAGCTGCCTGTTCTTGTTGATCTACAGGAATTACAGCGTCTGTTAGTGCTTTTTCTAGTTCAGCTGTATATTTCATTTGTTCTTCTTTGCTCCAGCCTAGTTTCGCAGCCATGTAGTTGATTACTGCTTCTTTCCACTCGTATACCCAGTGGATGTTGAAGAATACAGCGCCTCTGCGGCGTACGAAGAAGTCAACTGGTTTTGCTGTCATTTCGTAATCCATTGCGTATACAAGTGGGATTAGAACGTCAAGCGGCATGTTGTATTCTTTCGCTTCTTCTTTATGTTTTTTCGCTAAGTCGAACAGTACATCAACGTTAGAGCCGTAGAATTTCGCGAACTCTTCTGCTTGTACTTTCGTTAAACCAGATTTTGTACCTTCGTCTGCTTTTTTCGCAACAAATGCTGGGAATCCGTGTGAACCATCTACATGTCCACCAGAGATTGGCATATGTTTCGTATCGCTCTTCGGATATGCGCTATGACCTTCTTTTTGTAATAAGTTCGTTACGTAATCTACTACCATTTCAGCCATTTTACGGTATCCTGTTAATTTACCACCTGCGATTGTAATTAAACCAGATTCAGAAGTCCAAATTTCATCTTTACGAGAAATTTCAGATGCATTCTTACCTTCTTCATAAATTAACGGACGTACACCAGCCCAGCTTGATTCAATGTCTTTCTCTGTAATTTTCACGCTTGGGAACATGTAGTTAATCGCATTAATGATGTATGTGCGATCTTCTGTTGTCATTTGTGGTACAGCTGCGTCTTTATCATAGAACGTATCTGTTGTACCTACGTATGTTTTTCCTCCGCGAGGAATCGCGAACACCATACGTTTATCTGGTGTATCGAAGTAAATCGCTTGCCCGAGTGGGAAACGTTTTTGATCAATTACTAAGTGAACACCTTTTGATAACTGAAGTACTTTTCCTTTTTTCGAGTTATCTTTTTCACGAAGTGTATCTACCCAAGGACCAGCTGCGTTTACAATTTTCTTACCGTAAACTTCATATACTTCACCGTCTAGTAAATCGATTACACGTACACCGCATACTTTTCCATCTTTATATAAGAAACTGTCTACTTTTGCGTAGTTAACAGCTTTCGCACCATGCTCAATTGCTTCTTTCATTACTTCAATTGTAAGACGCGCATCGTCTGTACGATATTCTACGTAGTAACCGCCGCCTTTTAATCCTTCTTTTTTTACAAGAGGCTCTTTGTTTAGCGTTTCTTCACGGTTAAACATCTTTCTGCGCTCGCTTCGTTTTACACCTGCTAAGAAGTCGTATACACGAAGACCAATTGATGTACTAAATGATCCGAACGTACCGCCTGTATGGAACGGAAGTAACATCCACTCTGGTGTTGTTACATGGGGACCGTTCTCATATACGATCGCACGCTCTTTACCCACCTCTGCTACCATTTTCACTTCAAGTTGTTTTAAATAACGTAGACCACCGTGTACAAGCTTCGTTGAACGACTTGATGTACCTGCTGCAAAGTCCTGCATTTCAAACACAATTGTTGATAACCCGCGTGTTGCTCCATCTAATGCAATACCAGAACCAGTAATACCTCCACCAATTACGATCACATCTAACTCTTGTTTATTTACTCCGTTTAATACGTCTTTACGTTGTTTACTTGAAAATTTCATGGTAATTCCTCCCTTTGATAACGAAAAAAGAGACCACAAACTCCGCTATAGATTTCGCCTCTATAGCGCGTTGTGGTCTCTCCAAATCTCCTACCGAATTATTAACTTGTCACCATTATAACACTGTTTATGATTATTTGAAAGCTTTTGTTGCTTCAATTGCTTTTTTCCATCCAGCATATAGCTCTTCGCTTGTTTCCGCTTCCATAGTTGGTTCAAAGCGTTTGTCCATATGCCACTGTGATTTTATTTCATCTTGGTTTTTCCAATATCCAACCGCAAGACCAGCTAAGTATGCTGCACCTAAAGCTGTCGTTTCGTTGATCACTGGACGCTCTACAGGAACATCTAAAATATCACTTTGGAACTTCATTAAGAAGTTATTTTTAACTGCTCCGCCATCAACGCGTAATGTTTTCAGTTTAATACCTGAATCTGCTTCCATTGCGCATAATACATCTTTCGTTTGGTAAGCTAAAGATTCTAGCGTTGCACGAATGAAATGCTCTTTCGTCGTACCGCGTGTTACACCAAACATAGCGCCGCGTACTTCACTATCCCAATAAGGTGTTCCTAGTCCAACGAATGCTGGTACAACGTATACACCGTCAGTTGATTCAACGCGAGAGGCATATACTTCACTCTCACTTGCATCTTTAAACATGCGCATTCCGTCACGTAACCACTGAATCGCAGAACCTGCTACGAAAATACTTCCTTCTAATGCGTAGTTCACTTTACCATCTATTCCCCATGCAATTGTTGTTAATAGACCGTGCTCAGAAGCTACTGCTTTTTCACCTGTGTTCATTAACATAAAGCAACCAGTTCCGTAAGTGTTCTTCGCCATACCTTCACCGAAACAAGCTTGTCCAAATAAAGCTGCTTGTTGGTCACCAGCTACACCTGCAATCGGTACATTTTGACCGAAGAAGTGGTAATCAATTGTTTCTCCATATATTTCAGATGATGGACGTACTTCTGGAAGCATACTCTTTGGTACTGTTAACATGTCTAGAAGCTCATCATCCCACTGTAAGTCGTGAATGTTAAACATTAACGTACGTGATGCGTTTGAGTAATCTGTTACGTGTGCTTTACCACCAGATAGTTTCCATACAAGCCATGAATCAATTGTTCCGAATAATAGATCCCCGTTTTCTGCTTTCTCTCTTGCACCTTCAACGTTATCTAAAATCCACTTTACTTTCGTTCCAGAGAAGTATGCATCAATTAAAAGACCTGTTTTTTCGCGAACCATTTCGCTATAACCTTTTTCTTTTAACTCATCACAAATTTCAGCTGTTTGGCGAGATTGCCATACGATTGCGTTGTAAATTGGTTTACTAGTTGTTTTATCCCATACAACCGTTGTTTCACGTTGGTTCGTAATACCGATACCAGCGATTTGTTCTGGTTTTACATCTGCTTCGCTTAAGCAAGTTGCGATAACTGCTAAAATAGATCCCCAAATTTCTTGTGCATTATGCTCTACCCAGCCCGGCTTTGGAAAATGTTGTGTAAACTCTTTTTGAGCTGAATGAACAATTTCACCTTTTTTATTGAATAAAATTGCACGTGAGCTTGTTGTTCCTTGGTCTAATGAAAGAATATATTTTTTCATATCGGTTTCCCCCTTATGCTACTTTTCTACTATTTGTATTGCTTCCGCTTTTTTTACTTGTCATATAAGAGATTGCTAGTACAATCACAGTTGCGATAATCACATAAATAAGTGCTGAATTTTGTTTTCCTTCAAATACAACTTGATGGAATAAACCTGCAAGTGATCCACCTAAAATTGGACCTACTACTGGAATCCATGCATACTTCCAGTTTGAACCGCCTTTTCCTGCAATCGGAAGGAAGAAGTGTGCGATACGCGGACCTAAATCACGTGCTGGGTTAATTGCGTATCCTGTTGTCCCACCTAATGATAAACCAATACTTACAATTAAGAAACCTACGATAAATGGATTTAATCCATCTGCAAATTTATTTGCACCAATTGCTAATATACCAAATACTAAAACGAATGTTCCAATCATTTCACTTAAAAGGTTTGCAAATGTGTTCGGAATTGCTGGACCTGTTGCAAATACGCCTAACTTTGTTCCTGGATCTTCTGTTTCTTTCCAGTGTGGTAAGTAATGTAAATATACGATAACTGCCCCGATAATTGCCCCAATCATTTGTGCTACGATATAACCTGGTACGTCACTCCATGGGAACGCTCCCTTAAATGCTAGTCCTATCGTTAAAGCTGGATTCAAATGTGCCCCACTAATTGATCCAACCGCATACGCTGCAACCGCTACTGCTAAGCCCCAGCCCATTGTAATAACAATCCAACCTGAATCTTTCGCAAACGATTTCTTTAAACTTACACCAGCACAAACGCCGCCACCAAGTACGATTAACAACGCAGTCCCTATTAACTCTCCTAAAAATGCTGACATAGTATCCCTCCACAATCAATTTAAACGCTTCCAAATGTGATAGAGGTAAAATGAATGGCCATTCGTTTTTGTCAAAAGAAAAAGACCCACAGCTTTGCACGCTTCTATATAAATTTATATAGAAACAATGAAATGTGGATCTCTTCTTTTCTCCGTCACGTTTATTAACTTGTCTATAATGTTAACCTCTTATGAAAGCGGTGTCAACAGAATTTTTTCACATTTTCGTCACTTTTTTTGGTAATGTTTCCATAGTTCGCGTTTTGACGTCGTAATCGCTGTCGCACCAGCGTTTAAAGCTCTTTCCACATCTTCTACAGTACGAATAAAACCACCTGCTAAAATCGGTACACCAGTACGCTCTTTCACTTCAGCGATAATATCCGTCATTGCTCCTGGAAGCACCTCAATATAATCCGGTTTCGTCTTATCTAAAAGATTGCAGCTCTTCTCCATCGCACTCGAATCGATTAAAAAGATGCGTTGTATTGCCACAACACCTTTTTGCTTCGCCTTCATAATAACGCTCGCCTTTGTCGAAAGTAACCCGTACGGTCTAAACTCCTGACATAAATATTCCGTCGCATGCCCATCACTCTGCAAGCCATGAATTAAATCCACATGTAAAAACACCTTTTTACAATATTGCTTCGCAAGTGATATAACACTCTTCAATTGGCCGACATGAATATCTAAAATAACGATGTATTCATACGAACTATGTAATAGCTTTTCCAAATCTTTAATTTGCCTCACTGCCGGCAAAATCTTCTGTTCATGAAATTCCATTCTCTATATCCCCTTCTTTATGTCATCCTATCCTTTATAGTACACAATTTAAGTGAAAAGAACAGCTAGTGTAGGGGATTTCTTTCAAATCTTTCCTCTATTTATATATTTTCTTCAACTTATCCGATCCCATACCACCTATAATCATGAATGCAAGGGGCAAAAGATTCATTACATATGGCGCATCTGCTACAATTGTAATACTTGCTCCTGCAAACTTATTTAGCATCCATACAACGATTTTTGCAATAAACAAAAATACTCCTATCATAAATAGACTATCAAAAAACACCTTCCATTTTGGATACGCCAATTGCTTACTATCTTCAATTACTTTCTGCGTCAATTCTTCATCACTCCTTAGCAGTTCATCAATTGTAATACCGAACAGATCACTTAAATGAATAATAATTTCAATGCTCGGATAGTTCTTTCCCGTCTCCCATTTCGAAACAGATTGCCTGCTCACATGAAGTTTTTCAGCCAAATCATTTTGCGACCAATTTCTTTTTTCCCTTTCTTCTTTTAAACGCTCACTAAAAATCATACTGTGTTTATCACCTCTCTATACCCATTATGTTCAAATAAATGATGAAGAGTAAAGCTAGTTATCGTTGCATTTCCTGCGCAACTTATGCGTTACAGCTTATAATGGCGCTCTTTTATATGTATCTCCCCTATACTATGCTCCAATAATAATTTCCCGAACAATAATACAAAGAACGGATACTAATAAAGACTAGATTAGGCATAAAAAATACGCCATCCCTTCTTATCAGTCTCCAGAAAGAATAACGCAAATTTTCATTTTTACTCATCATTTTTCGGACTATATGAAAACCCCGGATATTTCACAACAGGCCTCTTCTCCTTACGCAGGGAATCCATTACTTGCGGGCCAACATGTATATTACTCTCCACTATTTCTTTAGGAGTCAGTGCCATCCATTGATTTAACGATACATCTTCAAAACGATTACTTCTGAACATCTCTAAAAACCATAATGTTTCGGTACCTGTATTTTGAATATAATGCCCCGTCGCAAACGGTACATATCCGACATCGCCAGCTCTATAATCAAATGTACGAGCGGTACCATTTCCAAGAAACACAGTCATTCTCGCTTCCCCTGTCAAATAATATTGCCATTCATCATTATTCGGGTGCCAATGAAGTTCTCTCATTCCACCAGGCTCAACCTCAACGAGCGCTGCTGCGATTGTTTTGGAAATAGGGAAATTTGTAGAATCTACAATTCGAACGCTACCACCAGGCGTCTTAATCGGCTTTTGTTTTAACAATTCATGTTTAAATGTTAAAGGAACTTCTCCTTTCGGCGATTGAATTTCCTGACTTTCAAGCGAACCTGGCACCTCTCCTTGATAAATATAAACTTGATCTGAAGGGATAGAACGAAAAGCACTCTCAGGCACTCCGAAATTAGCCGACAACACTTCTTTTGGCGTATGCGCAAACCAATCGGAAATAGCTAAAGTAGATAAATCAGAAAAATGCCCATCATCGAAAACGAGTAGAAATTCACAATGTTCCAATCCTTGAATGGAATGCGGAATACCAGGCGGAAAATACCAAAGATCACCTGGTCCAACATCAGCAATAAAATTCCGTCCATTTTGATCAACAGCCGTTATGCGCGCCCGTCCTAAAAGCATATACGCCCATTCCGCTTCTTTATGCCAATGTAGTTCTCGTACTCCACCGGCCGTTAAACTCATATTTACTCCCGCAATCGTCGTCGAAACCGGTAGTTCCCGAGCAGTAATCTCCCGAGACCACCCGCCTTGTTTCAAAATCATAGAAGTGTCCGAAAATGAAAACTTCAAGTTAGGAACTAACCCTGCATCCGTTATAGGCGGAACAAGCATATTCGGATTTTGAATATCCCGCATAACATTACGAGGTCCAGAATCAATCGCACCTGCTCCGTCGCTGCGGATTGGTTGTGGCACATTCCCTCCCGCTTCATTAACAGTACGTTTCTTCATGATTACACTCCTTTTTCATCCGATTAGTAAGTAAAAAGCCTCCATCATAGTGTATGAATTGGGCTTTGGATGGTTACAGTTACTATGTAGTTACATTATCTTCCTATCATTATCGTTTTGTTCATTTCTCAACTTATACTAGTATGGACAGCGTCTGGAAAGATAATGAAGAAATTAAATTAAAACTAATAAAAAACCCTGTAAAATTTATTACAGAGTTTTTCACCAATTATTTATTGTTTTACATATCGAATACGAACATTATCGTCCATTTGATAAATTTGTAATGTGTTTCCATCATAGTTTTGCAATTTATACATGATACTATCATTTGTTAACTTTACTTCTTGACCGTCTTTAACTGCTTTTGTTACTTTTAAAGATAACTGGAATGATGGGACATCCACCGTATATGTTCCTGTTAAATAGTTATCTTTATTCGGATAAGAACCATTCGCATAAGACTCAAATGTTTTATCACCTTTTAGTACTAGCGTAGTTTTTACGCCACTGCCGTAATCAATACCCCAATTACCAATAATCTCAGTACCATCTTTAATGTTCTTCTGCATGTTGCTATAACTAATTCCTAACTCTTCACTTGTACCAACTGTATCTACAAATACCCCAGTTTTTGCTTGACTTTTATCTGTTTGAGCCTGACTGCCAGTAGTTGGGTTTGCCTGTGTAGAACTACTTGTTGTACTAGTAGATTTTTCCGTGGTTGTATCACCTTTTACTTCAGCCCTTAACTTATCAAATGTAGGTTTCCAAATACGTTTTGCTTCCTCTAATTTTATATTTGCTTTATTTAAGATTTCCTTATCAGTCTCTAAGCTAAAACCTTTATCGTTGAATAACTTCTCTATTTCACCGAATGTTTCTCTTAGTTTACCTGCAGCTCTTTCAATCTCTTTTTGGTCTTCTTTATGTTTTGGCGGTGCAGAAATCTTCTCTATCTTATCAAATACTTTATAGATGTCTTTAACACTATCTAATACCTCAGCTTTTGATTTACTTCCGTTTCTCAAATCCCTTACAGATGCATCATAGTAATCAAATCGTCTTAACATATCCTGTTCAATGTCTAATAAATATTGTGCATAATCTTCATCTAAAACTCGAACCTTTTGAACATCTTTACTTTCTTCTTTCGAATTAGTTGATTTTTCTTTTGTTTCAGAAGACTTAGCTTTACTTGTTTCTTCTGTCTTTGCTCCACCTAAACTCAGTTGTACTTCACTTTTCTTTTGTTTGTATGATTTTACGTCTGAATCTGCTATTCCTTCAATTAATTTCATTGTATTTTCAATTTGAGTAGCACTATTTATGATATCTGCCTTGTACCTTTCAACATCTGAACCAGTTACCTTACCAGTTGAAGAAGTTGAATTATTTGAAGAAGAACTTGGTTGACTACTTGATGAACTACTGTTTGTACCTTCACCTTTCGCTACAGACAAGCTATCCTCTTTCTTGCCATCAGTTGACTTACTCTCTTTTTCAGAAGTCTTATTCTCTTTCTCTACCTTTTGCGTTTCTTCTTTCTTTGGTTCAGCTTTCTTACCATCAGTTTCAATTGTAATACAACCACTCAATAACATAACTGGTAATGCTAAACTTACTAATTTCTTTGCTTTCATGATTACTAATACCCCTTTATTTGTAAAATGTAGTGCAAACAAGTTAATATACTTAACTAATAAATTTCCCCCGAATAATTTATTAAAATCTACTATCCATAGATTTCCTGTATATTCATAATCTTTCCATATATATATATCGTTTTACAAAGAATTACATATTCGATCAAAGGGATTTATGTAGTCTTTAAAAGGAAATTTACTAAACGAAAAGAAAATTTTAACAACAATGAAAAGAAGCTAACAATAAATTGTTAACTTCTCAACCGAAAGTAAAATACTATCTTTCCTTATCTTCTAATATCTAGGTTGTGATTGAATATTTGTAAGATGAACATCATACATATCAATGATTTCAAGAAATCTATCAGCTTCACGGAAAACATGGTCTGCCAATAATGGATGAATGATGCTCTTTATTTTACATTGCTCAATTAAATCACGTGCTGTTTTCTTAAAATCCCGAAGAGATGCAACCGACACACGATTTTGATCTAAAAATTGATCTAAAAGAGGGGCTGTTTGGGATTGTGGTTTCATAGATTCTAAGTCAATTGCTTGATACATCAATTCATCAAAATCATTGCTAAAATTCCGCGCTGTATCTACAAGCTTTCTTTCCGATGGATCAAGAAGATGACCAATAAATTTAGCATGGTCTGCCATAATCCGTAAAAAGAAAACATTTTCTTTAATAATAGCATCAGGAAGAGCATCTAATTTACCTTCATTTAATTGTATTAAACGTTTTCTAAAATAATCAGCTTCCCTACTTGTATGGTCAACTAAAAGTGGAAAATTATTTTGTCCTGGCAATTTACATGTGAGAATTAACCCTAAAATTTTCCGTTTAAATCCCCAAATATTAGTTGCGGCTTGTTGTACTTCTGCATTAAATCTTTTTATTTGCTCAGGATCTGTTTCATTTGTATAGGAATGCGCTATTTGTTCAATATGTTCAAACAATCGATAAAATTGATTCGCCTCTTCGATTAGTTGAGTATCCTCGCACCTAAATCCTAAACGAAGAAAAAAAGAATGCTCCTTCATGATTCTAGACCAAAAACGAATTTCATTTAATGAACGCTCAACAAACATTACAGATGTAACACCTGTATCCGGATGTAATGAAGTTTCATCCCTATGCATTGTTAATCCCCCCCAGTAAAATCCCCACTAGTTCCATTCTTATGAGTAAAAAAATATATAAATACCATCAATAAAAGTTTATGATGACTCTCTTATACATGTAAAATTAAACTAATATAACCTTAGCTTGATGAACATATACTGCTCCCGCAGAAGAAAAAAAGCTACCACCGAGATGTAAAATCCTACTAGGTGGTAACCTTTCAAAATTTCTATTAAAGCAATACCGAATCTTTATCACTTTCCTGATTACGTTTCTCACGCTCTTCTTCTAAACGCTTCATATATACTTCGCCTTCTTTTTCAATAAACTCATTATCCATATCTTGCTCTTTTTTCGAAGTATATAAAACCATGTAGCCACTTAGTACAATCCCGACAATTACAAGATACACCCACCATGGTAAAGTTTCCAAATCACTTCATTCCTTTCCTTAGACAAGCCTTATTAGTTTCACTCTATGAGGAAAGAAGTGGATTTATACCTAAAATTTTATTGTGGATGCTTCGCGAAAAATGCTTGTACATATTCCATAAACTCAATTGGTTCCTGACGAAACGGTGCGTGGTATCCTTTTTCAATAATATGAAACGTACTATTTGCAAATAGCCCATGATACAGTTCACCATTTTTCCAAGAAACGCTCTTATCGTGTCGTCCCCATATAATTAAAGTCGGCACCTTAATCTTATCGGCTTCCATCGCGATGCGGCGCTCTCTCATTTTCGTAAGCTGATCATAATGCTCTTTATCATCACGACTATTTTTCACTTCATTTTTATTATACTTCGTAATCTCGGTTACAGTTTGTAAGTCCGTCGATAGCGGTGGTACTTCATAACTTTCTTTTTGCTGGAAAGACTCTATCCCTGTAGCATCCGCCAAGATGAGATGCGTTACTGCATCCGGATATAAATACGCTAAATTGAGGGACATCTCTCCGCCCATCGAATGGCCAAGCACCGCAAACTGATCGTATCCGAGCTTCTTCATTAACTTATAATATAAATTCACTTGCGCAGGAAACGAATACTGAAAATCAACTGGCTTAGAAGAACGCCCAAACCCTAAAATATCAACCGCAATAATCGTATGGTCTCGCGCTAGTTCCGGATAAATATCACTAAACCCATCAGAAGAACCACCAAACCCATGCAACATGAGTAACGGCGGTTTTCCCTCACCAATTTGCTTAAAATAAATCGTCTGCCCATCAATTTGCGCCATACTCTCTTTCGTATTCAGCTTCATCATAACAGTATCTTTCACTTCTTCAACCTTCGCAATCGGCTTATCAACGAAGTTACATACGATAAGCAAAACAAGCACAATACCGCTAATCAAATAAAACTTAAACCGTTTCAAAGTTCCCGTCTCCTTTCTCTTGTTGTTATTTAAAGTTTTTACATTTTTTGGTTATTTTATGTTCTCTTTTTAATTGTAACTAAAACAGTTACAATTATACTAAAAAATATAACTCATTTCTGTTACTAATGGTTATTCTGTAACCATTATAGTTACATATTTAAAGTAAGTCAATTCTTTTCTCTACATGACCTGAAAATAGAAAAAAGGACTTCATGTTGAAGTCCCTTTCTTTGTTATTATAGTTGGCTTACTCCGCCGTCGCCTCTATTATCTGCTGGTGCTCCTCCTGTGTCTCCAATGTTAACGTAGTCTGGTCTTGCTGGTGCCCCTCCTGTGTCTCCTATATTAACGTAGTCTGGTCTTGCTGGTGCTCCTCCTGTGTCTCCTATATTTACAGCTTGATTTGTAAAAGAACTATTGAACCCAATTGATAATACCCCTACTAATGCAGTCCCAACAATAGCCAAACGAAATTTCTTCATTATTTTAACGCTCCCTTTTCCAATATATTTTTTTGAGCCTTATTATTCATATAAAAATATTTACTTGCCTTAACATGATCATCACATTCATAAAATTTCAGTGCTAAAATTTCAGTGTATTCTTGAATACAATCCCATAATCTTTCTCTCTCAAAATAAGAAAGTCCTTCTAAAATTACATCTTCAATAATTGATACTGAAGATTTTCCATTGAGTTCTTTCAAAATTTTAAACCGATGTTGAAATTCTTTTTCTCCTAAATCAACACAAATATTTAAACCTTTTTCAACAATTGGATTCGCTAAATTATATTGTCCTAATTTGTAATGTTCATGTGCTTCTACAAACAAGGCTTTAAAGTGTTCTGGGTAATTTTTGGTCACCTCAGATATATGACGAATCGCTAATTCTGAAAGATTTTGACTAGCATAAAGCCAAGCTAAATTATGCCGAACCATTAGCATATATTTTTTTTGATCTGCTTTTTGCAATACTTCCATAGCAGAATTAAAGTTTTCTTCCGCTAATTCATAGTGATCTATGTCTACACAACATAGTCCAAAAGCATTTTCACATAATCCTACTTTTATTTCATAGCCTGGATATTGTAAAAATGCTGCTTTTGCCCTATTCAAGTAATCTATTGCATGAACTTGGTCATATTTTTGATAATAGAAATTCCCCATCCGATAATTAAACTCCGCATGTTCTATCGGATCGGCAATATATTTCAATAACTTCTCAGCTTGCTCATACTGTTCTTTCGCTTCATTATAATTTGAAATTAATGTGCAATGAAACCCTTTAAAAAAGTGATAGTAATAAGCTAGAACACCTTCTGTTGGAATTTCGAAAGATTCCACTTTATCAAAACTATCTTCTCTAACTGAAATCCAATCAACTAATGCATCATATCTAAAATTCAACAACGCATGATAAAGCAATACATCCTGATCCACGTCCAACCCACTAATCTTACTTTCAATCTCCTCTTTCATTTCCGTGGCCTTCTCTATGTTTTGCTGTAACATTACACGATACCAATCATCTAAAGAATGTTTCATTTGCTCCCGCGTTACTACATCTGCTCCCATACACTCGCATCTCCTTTTCTCAAACTTACAAAATTAGTATTTTTATACAATTATCAAAATTGTATATTACCACTCCTTTTCTATGCATTGAAAAATAATTATCAGAAAATTTAATATTTTGATTAATTATACCAAAGTTTTCCTTTTTAATAACTTGAGAAACAATTGTCAGAAAACTTACTAGGATAAATAAAAAAGCAAGCAGTTCCAGCACTCCGCTAAAACTACTTGCTCTCCTACTTACTATCTCTATTTTTACTCTTTAATAAATTCCTTCGTACTTCTCACTGTATCAATTGGACGAACTAATTTTTCAATTTCTTCACGTTTTGGCTCTAGGAATGGAGGTAAAGATAATTTTTCACCAAGTGTTTCGTATGGCTCATCTCCCATAAATCCTGGGCCATCTGTTGCGAATTCAAATAAAATTTGTGGTGCAACTCTTGCATATAATGATTCGAAGAAGTGACGGTTTACATATCCAGATGAAGGAAGTCCTACGCTACTGATTCTCTCAATCCATTCTTCTAATACAGCGCGATCTTCTACGCGGAATGCCGCATGGTGCACTGTACCAAAACCTTGTTGTGCTTCAGGAAGAACTGTATTATGTTCTACAATAACAGATGCACCGTTTCCGCCTTTGTTCACTTCAAATAAATAGAATTCCCCTTCTTGCGCAACCTCTTTAAATAATAGAACTTTTTCTAACACTTCTTTGAAGAAGCTAAAGTTTGCAATACGGATAAATACAGGTCCTAAACCAGTGATTGCATATTCTAATGGTACTGGCCCGTTTTGCCACGGTGTACCTGATTCGATTCCTTTATCAAGTTCATCTGAGATTAATTGATATTGTTGGTCATCAAAGTCAACGAAAGAAAGAGTTTTCTTACCAAATTGCTCTTTAATTCCTGTATGTTCTACTTCAAGACGGTCAAAGCGTTTCACCCAATACTCTAATGCTGCATCAGTCGGAACACGGAATGAAGTTTTTGAAATTTCATTTGTACCGTGTACACCTTTCGGAACACCTGGGAAATCAAAGAATGTCATATCTGTTCCTGCACTACCTTTATCATCTGCAAAGAATAAATGGTACGTTTGAATATCATCTTGGTTTACTGTTTTCTTAACTAAACGCATTCCTAAAACGTGAGTGAAAAACTCATAGTTCTTTTCTGCACTACTTGTAATCGCTGTAACGTGGTGAATTCCTTTTAATTGGTTCATTTTATATTCCTCCAATGTTTTTTAATTTATATTTTCTCTCCTATTACTTCTCTTCAATAGGTGCTAAATTCGCTTCAATCTCTGCACGCTGATCTTCTAAGAACGGTGGTAAATCAAGTTTTTCTCCTAAATGTTCCACATCTCCATCAACTGTAAATCCTGGTCCATCTGTCGCAATTTCAAAAAGGATTCCGTTTGATTCACGGAAATATAAGCTTTTAAAGTAGAAACGGTCGATGATTCCTGAAGAATGGAAGCCTCTTTGTTTCACCTGTTCTTCCCAATAAGCAAGCTCTGCATCGTTTTTCACGCGAATTGCTAAATGGTGAATGCTACCGCGGCCCGGTTTTTCAGTAGGACCATCTAAATATTTCACAACGATTTCTCCAAAAGCCTCTCCTTTAATGGACTGGAAAATTGCTTCTTGATCATTTCGGCTAACCTCTGTATAACCAAACATCTCTGTAAGTGTACTCGACATTTTATCAAGTCTACGAACTGTCATTTCCACAGAACCCATTCCTTGAATTTGATGCTCTGCAGGAACTTCTGATTTCTCCCAAGTTTCCCAGTGCTCTACTTTTTCTCCGTTTGAAACGAGTAATACTAAGCGAAGACCTTCAGCATCCTCAAATTGCAAAGCAGGACGATTTGCATATGTTGTTATTTCACTATGTTTCACATCAAATTTCTCAAATCGTTCTTTCCAGTAATGTAAGCTATCCTCTGAAGGAACGAGCAATCCAATTCGAGTAATTGCATTTGTACCACGATATGTTCTTCCTACTAAAGGAATTTCAAAAAATGATAATTCCGTACCTGGACTTCCTGTTTTATCCCCATAAAATAGGTGGTACATTGACGGATCATCTTGGTTTACTGTCATTTTCACACGACGTAAGCCAAGCACGTTTTTATAAAAGTGATTATTTTCATTTGCATTTTTCGTAACCATTGAAATGTGATGATGCCCTTTAATTTCATACATTGGTTATTCCTCCGTTTCGTTTTACTAGTCAAGTGATAACTAAAAAAATAACATTTCCCACAACTAATATGGTTTTTAGCTTTTCAATTTATTCTTAATTATGTTTTTGTAAATTCATCTTAGTTTTTACTGTATAAGTTACTTTGTTTTTTAATCGAAAACAACTGAGTGTATGTTTTTCATATGACTCAATCGCTTTCGTTACTATCACTTTACACCTCAAGTGATTGAAAAGCAAGAGAAAAATCTCGAATTCGAGATTTTTTTTGTTAAATAACATTTAGGGTGTAAAATCTGATTATTTACGTAATTGACATTCTATTAAAACGCTCATTTACAGAAGAACATTATTCAAGTGAAGCCCTCTATAATTCAATTACAACTCCTTGAAAGTTTATGATACTATCCTGATCACACTTTTTATATTTAATGTTTTAAGGAAAAAAGCTATACTATAAGCGAAACTAAAAATCAGAAAGGAAATACCAGAACATGGAAAATTATATGCTATTTATCCTTACAGCACTCCTTATTATAATGATGCCTGGTCCCGGTTTTGCTTTAGTTACAAAAAACACTATCTCTCATGGTAGAAATGGTGGGATAAAGACCGTCTTAGGAACGGTATCTGGAATGATGATTCATACAATAATGGCTACACTAGGACTCTCTGCTATCTTAATGAAATTTGCTATGCTATTTACATTAATAAAATATGCTGGGGCATTTTATTTAATTTATTTAGCTGTAAAGTCAATTAAAAGTGCCTTTTCTAAAAAAGAAGATATGTCAGGTTCAGTGGAAATAAACTCTAAGGATATTGGAACGGTTAAAAGTTTTAGACAAGGATTTACCACGGCAATCTTAAACCCAAAAACGGCTGTATTTTTCCTTAGTTTTCTACCCCAATTTATTGTGAGTAATCAAAGTCATTTCTTCCAATTTCTTTTGTTGGGATTCACATTTACGACTTTGACAGCAATATGGTATTTACTTTATATCTCTCTAATACGTCAATTAAGAACTTTTTTAAGAAAAGAAAAGGTGAACCGTACAATAGAGGGTATTACTGGCACAGTATTATTAGTATTTGGAGTTAGGCTATTTTTCCAAAAATAAATATGTAATAGAGAGAGTTTAAAACTTTCGGTTTTTCCAATAAATGAATCAATATAAAAAGTATGGCTTTCAAACAGTAAAAAAGTGAACAAACGGGTGTGTTTGTGGAATAAGCTTCAATAAAATAACCAAACTTTTTATAAAGAAGTGAATCGATTATATTAAAATTGATATAAAGGCGTTATCCTTTCCTATGATTTCTCAGAAAGAATAACGCCTTTTTCTTTTTAGAGGATATTTTGTCTAGTTAGCTTGATAGCGATGTGGTTCTATCCCTTATAAAGTGAAACTTTAATCAGTGGGGGTTTTGTTCATCCCCCACTGATTATTAGTTGAACCAATCGGGCTTTTACGGACAGTTGATCCCCCACCTAACTTCTTTGCTTCCGCTGAATTTTGAGGTCGGGGTCTTACTGCCCGTTAATGCGGGATAAATGTTACAAAAACATTTATAATAGCTCTAACTTGCACAATGCTTCCCGTTAATATAATACGCTGATTCTGTGAAAACCGTAAATACAACCTCTACTTCTGGAAGTCCAAAATCCATTACATATGTAGTAATGGCCTTGGCAAATCGATCACGAATTTCCTGTCCACGCTCGAACCATTTCACTTCAATAAGAGGAAACGCTTCTATTTCTTCTCCATTGAATATAAACGTAGAACTTGGTAGTTCCAACGTAAAATTATCCGTACCACACTCACAAATCTCTGCGAGCTCTTCTACTAATGGCTTGCTTATGTGTTTTAATTGTTCAGTAGTAATTCCACGAAACACAATATGCGGCATGTAAATCCCTCCTTTAGATAGTTTTATATTTGCCCACATCATAGCACAATTCTCCCACCTTTTAACAAAAATAGATGCTAAACAAGTTTCAACTCTTATTTTTAGGCCTGTTATACAGGCTGAAGCGATTCTAAGTATCTGCCATATTAAAGTTGATATGCTCCCATTCTAGTGGTGAGATATGTTTTAATCGTTCTTCGTTAACCCCATGCGTACTTCTTAACTATTTCATTTAATTTTTAATAAAGAAAACAGCCTCACTAAGCTTTTAAAACTTAATGAGGCCACTTTATTCACACTTTTAATTATGGAACGTCGGTTTATAGAACGAACGATTATCAAGTGCGAAGACACGCTCTGTGTATTCGCCTGGTTTTGTGCGTCCTAATGCGCGGTCCATCATGTTCATTTTTGCATCTAAGTTATCGATATAATGCAGAATTTCTGCTTCTTTTACTAATGGTGGTTTTGGGCTACCCCATTCTGCTTTTCCGTGGTGAGAAAGGACGATGTGTTGAAGAATTAATACTTCTTCTGCATCGATTTGCAATTCGTCTGCTGCTTTACCGATTTCGTTCACCATGATAGAAATGTGGCCTAGTAAATTTCCTTCTAACGTATACGTTGTAGAAATCGGGCCAGATAGTTCAATTACTTTACCAAGGTCATGTAAAATAACGCCTGCATATAGTAAGTCTTTATCTAATGATGGGTATAGATTTGAAATAGCTTTCGCTAAATCTAGCATCGATACGACGTGATAAGCTAGTCCAGATACGAACTCGTGATGGTTCTTTGTCGCTGCTGGATATTCTAAAAATTCGTTTTGATGCTTATTTAACAAATGTCTTGTTAGACGTTGAATGTTCGGATTTCTCATTTCAAATATGTATTGTGTAATTTTCTCAACCATATCTTCTTTTTTCACTGGTGCTTTTTCTACGAAATCCGAGATGTCTGTTACTTCATTTTCATTCGCAACACGGATTTGTTTCACACGTAATTGAATACGTCCTTTGTAGTTTAAAATATCACCAGCTACTTTAACGATTGTTTCTGCTACATATTGTTTCTCAACTTCTGGTGATACGTCCCATAGCTTCGCTTCAATATCTCCACTTGGATCTTGTAAGATTACTGTTAAAAATGGCTTTCCATTACTTGCTAGACCTTTTGTCGCTGTTTTAATTAACAAGAAAACATCGACTTGTTCACCAACTTCATATTCTGCAATTTTCTTTTTCATTCGAATTCCTCCACCAAATCAGTTACTTTTAGTATAGCATATCACAACTCATTTTCTTTACGCTTATGTGTTAATTTTACAATCTGTTTTTCTGTAAAATACGCGAGTAAATGCGCATGACATGTAAAGAAGATGACTTGTCTATCTTTTGCGATTTCCTTTATTAGTTCAATCGTTCGATCCGTCCTTACCGCATCAAAGTGCACGAAACTATCATCAATAATAAATGGGTAATCATGTTCAAATGTTTTCGCAAGTGCAAATCTCAGCGATAAATATAACTGCTCCGCTGTCGCTTGGCTTAGTTCATGACTGTAAAAACGTATACCGTCGTTACGTTCAACAATGAACGGCTCCGCCTCTGACGGTGAAAAGATTTTACTATAGCGTCCGCCCGTTAAATAGACGAAATACTCTTCTGATTTTTGTAAAATACGAGGCAGATGCACTTCATGATAATATTGCTTCGTTTTCGTTAACACCGTTTTTGCGGCCGCATAAGCAGCCCATTTCTTCACTTGTTCACGCAATTGCGCTTTTTTCATTTCCCATTCATGCATTAAATCTCCGTACGTACTACCTTCTTCTAAATTCGCAATTTCCATACGATGTTTCGCGATGCGCTCTGTCAGTTCTTTCTCTTGCGCCAGACAGTTTTGTACGACTGTAATTTCTCTCTTTAATTTCTCTTCATAACCGTCAGCTTCGTAATGTTCAGCTAATGATAAACTCTTTAAACGCTGTTCTAACAGATCAATTTGCGGTAATAAACGCACTACTTGTTTCTCAGCATCTTCACGTTTTTCCGCCAGTTTACCCGCTTCTAAAAACATCTCTTCATCTGTAGTCTCTGCAATATTCCATAATGCATTTCGTTCTACTAACAGTTGTTTCAATTGTTCTTGCATAAACTCATATTCTTCTTGCCATTCCGCCAGTTTTTCTTTTAACTGCTTACAAGTTTGGCGCTTCTCTTTCTCATTTTGCATACGACTTTGTGCCCCGTGTAGCTTACTATACTCCGCACTACCGATAACAGCTTCTAGTTTCTGTTCAAAATGCGAAATCATTTCATATAATGAAGATTTTCGCGTGCCTTGTTTTTCTAACTCCCGATATAATTGCTGCATTTTTTCAATACGCTCAAACGCTGGCAATATGTGTGCATACGTATAAAATTCTGGGAACATATAGCGCGTTTTATATGCATCTACTTGTTCTCCCGCCTGGAACGTTTCTCTCTCCCATTCCTCATACGATGAAACGACTTTATCATAAGCTCGCTCCATTTGCTGCAATTTATAAGACTCACGCTCAAATAGTTTCCGAATCTCTTCATCTTTTTCTAACTGATAGCGCACAGACAGCGCTTCTTCACTTTGTCTCCCGCCAGCACTTTGCTGAAGAGTAAGAAGCTCTTCTTGTAATCCGCTTGATGGATCTTTATATAAAACAAGAGCAAGGACAATCCCTACAAAAACAATAACACTAATAAATAAGAGCGGGCGGTTATCAATAAATAAACTCGTGAATAAAACAAGCGTGTTAATAAGAAGTAACAGAAGACAAATTCTTTGCCACTGCTTTTTCTTTTGCATAGCCGCTCCTGCTTTTTCCTCATACTTGCGCTTCATTCTCTCTGCATCCATACCGATAAACGCCGCGTCTTGGAACGATTTCTCTTTCTCAACTAACGTATTTCGCTCTTCATCAACTAACATTTGTTTCTGAATCTGTCTTATATTTTCTTCTTGTTCTTCTAATTGCTCTTGCGCTACTTTAAAACGATCATCAAGCTGTGCTTTTTGCGTTTCTAATTCACGTGCCTTTTGCACGGTTTGCGTAATTAATTCTTTCGTTGCCAAACTCATGTCAAACGCAAGAACCGCTTCCTTTTCAAAAGTAGCACCAATTTGTTGTTCTAGTTCTGCAATTTCTTCTTTTATATTCGTAATACTTCCTGTCATATCACGCATTTCTTGGCACGCATTTTCATAAGACAAATGCTGCATACGAAGTTCTTCTACATAACTTTCTTTTCGTAAAAACTCTTCATCTATTTGAATCGAGGCAATTTCCGATTGCACTGTCTCGATTTTCTTATGGAGCGAATCAACTTGTAACTGAAGCGGCTCCATCTTCGCCTTAATCGTTTCATAGCGCGCCATTCCGTTTACAGGAAACTGCCTGCTCTCATTTTCTAACACTTTCTCATGCGCACGCTTTTCAATAACGAGGGGCTCAAGCGCTGCTAATATTTCATAATCTTGCTTTCGCCTTTCTGCACTCTCTTTCTCTCCGCGAACAGAAGCAAGCTTCTCTTCACTTTCTTTTAACTGCTCCACTTGTTTTTCATACGTGCCAATTTTTCCTTGCCACTCTTTCATCTTCTCTTCAAGCTTCTTCATCTCTTGCAGTGACACGTTAATTTCCGGTTTACGCCCACTCGGTTTAAAACGCTGATCCATTTCTTTTTCTAGCTTTTTATCTAACTGTAATAGCGCATCGCTTCCGACTGCACTTGCTGAAAATAAATAATTGCCAATATCCGCTTCGCCGAGCTGATGAATATTTTGAAGACCATGCATATCAAATGAAAAGACCGATTCAAATAAACTTTCATTCATCCCGCTTAATATATCGTTTAAAATTTCCTCGCCGCCCGTTTTCCCGTCTTCAAAATAAACGGTCACCTCGCCAGCTGCCGTCTTTGGCAATCGTTCAATTTTCAAACGGCCGTACTGCTCTGTTTGTACAGTCATCGCACCGCCATACTTCCCGCCTTCTTTCGGCTCATAACGGCGCTGTCCTCTCGTCGGAAAACCGAACAGAATACTTTTCATAAACGAGCGAATTGTCGATTTCCCCGCTTCATTTTCACCGTATAGCACCGTCAGCAAGGAAAGATCCATTTCCACATTTTCTAATTTTCCGTACCCATAAATATGGAGTTTTTCAATTCTCATTTTTTATCCCTCTCTTGCTGGAATAATTGCTCTAAAATAATATTTTCTGCTTCCTTTTGAATCTCTTTCTTCTCGTCTTCTGTAAAAGATTCAATACTATTACGCGCTACAGGAGATGTCCAAATGGTGCGCAACACGCCGTCCATATTTGTGAAAGCTTCTAGCTCCTTTAGCACACTACCGACGAAATGATTTTCCGCTTTCAAACGTTCGATTTCCGCAAAAGAAACCGTCTCATTTTTCCACTTCATTGCATATACGAAATCTTTTCGCTCTTCGCCAGATGCTAAAATGTGAAAAATCTCTTCCACACGCTTTTCGTCACGCAAATAAGAAGAAAGTGGGCCCTGCCCTGTGAATACGACAGTTAAAAGCGTCCCTTCCTCTTCTCTTCGGCACTCATTCATCGCAGTTGACATGCTCGTCATAAGTTCATCAACAGTTTCAAGTCCATCAATACAAACTTCGATCTCATCCCATACAACATCTGCCGTATGGAAAAATGAGCAATGCGTTCCTTGTTTCGTAAGTTCAATAAGGTACGCACCCTTCTCACCTGTTTCCTTACGATGACGACCTTGTATGTTCCCTGGATAAATAATGTATGGCTCTTCTGATAAAATTTCACGTTTATGTATATGGCCAAGAGCCCAATAATCAAACTGTTTTTCTTTCAACTCACGAATTTGAAACGGTGCATAGCGATTATGCTCTGCATCTCCTTCCACACTTCCGTGAAGCATGCCAATATGAAAAGGCGCATCACTCATTTTCGTATACTGCGCTGTCATATTATCCGTTACCGCTTGCTGCAAATAACTAAACCCATAAATAGAAGCTAATAGCTCACCATTTTTATAAAATGATTTCTCTTCTACGTAAGGCTCCGTAAACACATGAACATTTTCCGGAAACTCAATCGCTGCCCAGCTTCCTCCTAAATGATCATGGTTACCGTGAATAATAAAAACAGGGATATCGTACTGCGAAAGTCTCTTCATTTGCTCACGCACAAACACTTGCGCCCTCAAACTTCTCGTCTCCGCATCATACAAATCCCCAGCTAGTAATACGAAATCAACGCGCTCTTGAATCGCTTTATCAACAATACGCTCAAATGATTCAAACGTACTTTGCTTCATTCTCTCCCAAACAGACTGCGCAACATTCATCTCCATTCCTTTAAACGGACTATCCAAATGTAAATCAGCCGCATGTATAAACTTTACTTGTTTCACAAATAACGATCCTTTCTATCTTTCAAAAGTTTCATTTTATTAAAATTAACATCGCTGAAAACTAATCATCATCGAGAATGAAAATATTCTCGATGATTAAAGTTTCATTCTATTTTACCACGCAATGTCATATATTTCTTTGCATATTGTAGCGTTTTATGTCAAAATAATTATAAGATTCTGATTTTAATTATTGGAGGGAATTTTCATGGGAGTATACGTTCTAACAGTCTTTGAAAAAGATGGTTCAAAAGCATTAGACGAATCATTCGAGGCGGCAACTGAAAAAGAAGCAAAAGCAAAAGGTGAATCTATTTTACAAGAAAAAGGATTGTATGAAAAAACACATCGCTGTACATCTACTGCAGGTAAGCTCGTTTTATTCCAGCGCTAAAAAAAAGAAGCGTCATCCGCTTCTTTTTCACTCTACTATATCTTCGTCACACCACGTAAACACCACATCTAGAATGCGATTACCAATACGTACGCGTTTATTCCATTTACCTGTTTGGATCTGATGTTGCAATTCAGCTTTCATCTTTTCCGTCCAGTCGTGAATCGTTTCACTACCGTCGTACGGATATACGCCTGGAAACTCTTCCTGCAGTAGATGCAAGCTCTCTGCATCAAAATGAAAATGGAAGAAGTAGTTTGCTGTAAGCGATGGTTCTTGCAATCGTAAAAAATGATCATCAATTTGCTTTCTATTTCTATAGAAAGTAAAGATATTCACTTTACCGCTAGTAATTTGGTCAATTTGAATTTCGTGCTTCTCTATAATCACGTCTTGTCCACCTCGTTGTATACTATCTTTAGTATATATGTCTTTTGCAACAAAGTTAACCATTTTCGCGCGAAATTCATTTCCTTCATTATATTACCTGTACCTCCATATGCAATCAGAACAAATAAAAACAAAGTTGAAGGGGAGCGATCACATGTATTTCGGAAGCAAAGGTTGGTATGTAAAAGAACTTAAAAAATTAGGTATCCGTACTTATGAAGGTAAAAAACTAGAATCGTATCGTACGCATGTGTTATCTAGTTTACTTGAGAGAATGAAGAAAGCTTCGGCTTAATAGAAAAACACCTCCCGAATTCGCATACTAAGTATGCAAATTCAATGGAGGTGTTTTTATCAGTTTTCATAAAAGATTTTTTGCTTCCGCTGGAACGGATACGTTTTAATCTCAGCTGTATCTAAATCTTCATTGAATAAATGAATGGCTATAATTTGTCTACAATCGTAAGTATGGTAATAATATGTTCCAGACTCCATACACATTGCACTTGTATAGATCGTATTATCTAATATACCGTCTTCTGTTATTACTGCCCCCTTAGGAACCTCACAATTTGATAAGATATGAAAAATAGCCGATATCCCCTCTTCTTCGTTCTCTATACTTTGAATGTTTTGTTTGCCATATGCTGCCCGTACAAATCTTGATGGCGGGGTGAAATCTCCAGGAAGTCCCATTGTTCCTGAACCTTGGCCAAAAGCACTTAATGGTACATCTCCCCACTCAGTTGGCGCAAATGGCTGCGATTTAAGTCCAATATATTGTCTTAAATTTTGTAAATGCCAATTAAACTCCGGACTATTAGTCATTACTCCTATTGGATTGTCATACACTTTTATTCCATCAGCTGTCGGCTCAAGTACAATACACGCTCCCGATTTATCTGCTAAAATCCAATGTAGCGGTGGCGTAATTCCTAAAACTGGTAATGGCACATCTATAAAGGCAATGTTATCAATATATTTTCTTAATTCTTCAACAGAATTGAACTGCGTGAGGCTCCAAGTCACAAAATCAAATGGTGCTACATTCGTTTTATTGCTATCTATATGATTACTATAAGTAGCAAATCCTGGGAAATAGAGAGTTGCACATGTCATACCAGTTTCATTTACTCCGTCCGCCATCATGACCCTTCCTCCAAAATTAATTCCCATTCCGACAACAGCCTTTTTCGCTCGGATCGTTTCACCAGTTATATTGTTCCACTGATAACGCCGAGGAATGATTATTACTTCTTGATTCATATCTAATGTGAAATCCATTGTTCTCCCAAAAAGATGCTGGAAATTTTTTGTTTGTAACGTCAAACTAGTACACATGAAGAAATCCCCCCATTTTATAGTTCTATAAACATTTTATAAAATTCTGATAAATACGTAAATTAAAAACCCTATTTATCACTAACAAAATAATCGCCCAAACCAAAAATGCTATAATAAACCCAATCAAACTAAGGGGGGCAAATTACTTTGCTTGGAACATGCATTCAATTTCATAAGTTCGGCAATCCAAAAGACGTATTACAAGTTGAATATAAAAATATAGAACCACTGAAAGATAATGAAGTTTTCGTTCGTATGCTAGTTAGACCGATTAATCCATCTGACTTAATTCCCATCACTGGAGCATACGCACATAGAATCCCTTTGCCTAACATACCTGGTTATGAAGGTGTTGGTATTGTAGAAGATGTAGGAGCTTTTGTTTCTAGAGAGCTTATCGGTAAACGCGTGTTACCGTTACGCGGGGAAGGTACTTGGCAAGAATATGTGAAAACATCAGCTGACTTTGTAGTTCCTATTCCTGATTCCATTGATGATTTTACAGCGGCACAAATGTATATTAATCCTCTTACTGCGTGGGTTACATGTACAGAAACGCTAAACTTACAGCATAATGATGTTTTATTAGTGAATGCTTGTGGATCCGCTATTGGACATCTATTTGCGCAGTTATCACAAATTTTAAATTTCCGATTAATTGCTGTTACAAGAAATAATAAGCATACAGAAGAATTACTGCGCCTTGGTGCTGCATATGTAATTGATACTTCCACTACCCCGCTTTATGAAACAGTTATGTCATTAACAAACGGGCTCGGTGCGGATGCTGCAATTGATTCCATCGGAGGACCGGATGGAAATGAATTAGCTTTCTCCTTACGTCCAAACGGGCATTTTTTAACGATCGGTCTTCTATCAGGAATACAAGTGAACTGGGCCGAGATTGTCACGAGAGCAAAAGTACACGCAAACATATTTCATTTACGACATTGGAATAATGAAGTGTCACCATATAAATGGCAAGAAACGTTTCGTCACTTAATTCGTTTAGTAGAAAATAAGCAATTGTGTTTTATGACGGTACATTCTACGTATGACTTAGCAGATGTGAAAGCGGCAGTTGATGTTGTGCAATCTGCTGAGAAAACGAAAGGGAAAGTGTTTTTGACGAGTTATTGAATGCAATTGAAGACTCTATTTTGATTGATTTTTTTATGCCTTATAAACCTAATTTTGATATCCCGGCTTCAACTACCTAAAAATAACATTGTCAACAGCACTTATATTGGTTATCATAAAAGCGAACATAACAGGAGATGAGCAGATGAATATGAACGAAAAGAAATCTTTTTCAAAAGTTTCTCGGCGGAAATTAGTCGATGAAGTATTGGAACGTCTACAAGAGAAAATCTTTTCTGGGAAGTATGAAGTTGGTGATCGCCTCCCTACAGAGCCGCAATTAATGGAAGAGTTAGGGGTAGGACGCTCAACGCTACGAGAAAGCATAAAAATATTAGTACATGCTGGCATATTAGAAGTTCGACAAGGACAAGGTACTCGTATTGTCTCACTTAATATAACGCAAGATTCATTTGAAAAACGACTACAAGCAGCTAATATAAATCATGTGTATGAAGCACGAAATATGTTAGATAAAGAAGTAGCGATGTTAGCGGCACAGCGCCGAAGCGACGAGGATCTTTTATACTTAAAAGGACATTTGAATAAAAGAAAAAATGCCCTTCAAGAAGGAAATTATGTAGCATACATAGATGCAGACATTCAGTTTCATCTAGCCATTGCAAAGGCGAGCAAAAACGAAGTTCTACTTGATTTGTATCAATCTTTCGTACCTGCCCTTCGTCACATTTTAAGCCAATTCATATTAAATACAGCGAACTATGAAGATAACTCTGACATTCATGAAAAGTTATTCCAAGCGATTTTAAAACAAAATACTGAAGAAGCACGAAAATACGCTGTTCAAAATTTGGAGCTGAAATAAGCTCCTTATCTATTACACAAAAACATCAGATGATATACCCAATAACATCTGATGTTTAAGAGAGGAGAAAATGAAATTGAAACATCAAGAACGAACTTATTTGTATATACTAGCGCTATTTTTTGTTTCTATTAATTTACGTATCGGAATTACATCTGTTTCACCTGTATTAGAAACAATCCGACAAGACTTAAATATAAGCAATTTTTCCGTTAGTTTTTTAACAGCTATTCCTGTTTTTTGTATGGGGACATTCGCCTTACTGACTGGGAAGGTAATTAAGAAATACGGGGCAGAAAAATCAATTATGGCTTGTCTTATTTTAATTGGCTTGGCAACATGTATGAGAGCTTTTACCTTTTCTATTTCCACATTATTCGCGAGCTCTTTATTTATCGGTATTGGAATTGCACTTGCAGGTCCGTTATTATCAGGTTTTATTAAAGAAAAATTCCCTACGAAAATCGGCTTAATGATTGGAATATATTCAGTAGGTATGGGTACTGGTGCTTCTTTAAGTGCAGGATTAACGATTCCTTTACAACATGTATTAAAAGGATCTTGGAATATGGCACTCGCTTTTTGGGGTGCACTAACTATTATCGCCATTATATTTTGGTATCCCATTATGAAACGAAAAAAGAAGACGAGCACACAAAATAAAAAGAATAATAAATTGCCTTTAAGAAATAAAAAAGCATGGTTATTTACAATCTTTTTCGGACTACAATCAGGAATCTTTTATTCCATTACGACTTGGCTTGCGCCAGCAAATCAAAGTATGGGTGTGAGTAGCGAGCAAGCGGGTACTCTTATAACTGTTTTTACAGTGATTCAAATGATATGTAGCTTTTTAATTCCAACATTAGCGGATATTTATAAAAACAGAGCACTTTGGTTATTAGGAAGTATATGCTTTGTACTCGTAGGTTTATCGCTTATGATTTACCCACTAACTACACCATGGACCCCTTCTATTTTACTAGGGATCGGGCTCGGCGGCGTATTTCCACTCGCTCTTATGCTGCCACTATATGAAACAAAAACTTCAGAAGATGCAAGTGCATGGACTGCTATGATGCAATCAGGAGGATATATTATGGGCGGATTCATTCCTGTCCTAGCTGGAATCGCTCGTGACTATTTTGATAGTTATACGCAAGTTTTTATTATAATGGCACTTTTAAGCTTAATTTTACTCCTATTAACTTTAGTCATGAACAAAAAGGAAGGAGAAGCAAAAAATCTTATCTCCGCTTAAACTAAAAAATGTTATTACATGGTATAATTTGGTTAAAATACGAAAGGAGCTTCTAATATGTGGTTCATTTCGGCAATCGCGCCCGTTTTAATAGTTGGTGGAATTGTAGTATTTGTAATAAAAAGAATGGAACGGAAATATAAAGAAGGAAAATTAGGTAAGAAAAAATCTCAAAAAGCTCAACTATTATTAGATAGTTTAATACCTATAGGAATGCTTTTTGGCTGTATAATTGGTTTGATTTTCGGCATGTTTTCCCCAGATTTCTCACTGCTTTCAATTAGTTTAGGATCCGGAATAGGCTATTTATTTGGATTTTTTGCTTATGAAATTTATAGCAAGACAGGAAACAATTTTTGTTAATCCAAAAGGAATAAGCGGGACAGTACATAGTAATCATATAAAATATGTAACTGTCCTTTATTTTTGCATCAATGTTATCAATTTTTCTTCCACATCCTATACACCTTTTTTATTGATGTTTCTCTCCTCTTTCTTTCGCATATCCGCTTTTTTGTTCTTCTCGGCTCTATAACCAAAGTAAAGTAGCGCACATGTAGTAATAGAACCTACAATGTATCCTAAAAAGCCTCCTAACCAAAACATAAAAATTGCCTCCAATCCATTATAAATTTTATGTAGTAGACATCTGTAAACCGCTCTCGGTACCTCCGTTTTTTATTACAGATTGGAAAATCCCCCCTAACTATTCCATCCATGAACATTCTGTCTTCTCTATTTTGATTATTATCTATAAAATTATTTATACCACTAATTCTTCCATTATCTCAAATAACAACTTTATTATAAAGTTTGCACTCACATTACATATATGTAGCATCACTGTCTCTTTTTCATTTTACCCTTGCAACTGGAGTTTACTTCTACAACTTAAAAACAAAAAACCCCCTCAAAGCATAAACTTCAAGGGGTGAGCCTGTTTTTTATTTACTTATATACGTACAGCTGTACCACTTACAGCAACCATTAACATTCCATCACGAACAACTTCGTAATCTACGTCAATACCAACGATAGCGTTCGCACCTTTTTGTTTTGCGAGTTCTTTCATTTCATCCATTGCGATATCACGAGCTTCTTTTAGCTTGCTTTCATAAGAACCAGCACGACCACCGACAACATCACGAACTGAAGCGAATAAATCGCGGACAATATTTGCACCCATAATAGCTTCACCATTTACAATATCGATATACTCAATAATTTCTTTACCTTGAATTCCAGACGTTGTTGTTACAATCATGACTGACACTCTCCTAATAAGTTGTAGTTTTGATAAGCTTTCTTATGTCTTTATTATGACATGAAAAAAGTATCTAATCCATTGAATTACCTTACAGGAATGTGACAGTTTTGTAATAATAAAGCGCGCATTATGTTTAATTTTAATAAAGTGCTTTAATATTGGGATACATAAACGATTCTCTATTTTCTTTCCAATCCTTTTCTACTTCTTTAAAAGTTGGTCGCCCTAATTCTTTGTTATTTTCATGTTTACTAAACCATTTTTTCACATACTGGTCTCCATTTTTGTTTTGAACTGTACAAAGGAAACTATTACTGCTATCCTTTAATATTTTTACAATCACGAAAAGGCACCTCTTCCCTTTTAAATAACATGATAGAACTTGATCTTTTACTATAAGCCCTTCCTCTCTTATAGTCATACGACTCCTCGGCCGCGCCAAAGTTGTAAGATCAAAAAACGATATTCACTTTGTTTATATTTTATTTAAAGAAATCAGAGTTATAGGCATTATGCTTATCAAATATTTTATAGATTTCTAACTTATCGTCTAATTTTGCATCTACTAAAATTAATATATTGCCATCGTAAATATATTCTTCATACTTTTTAGCATGGTCTTCAGGGATTCCTAAGCCGATAAATGCTCCTATTAAACTTCCAGCTCCACCGCCAATACCGGCTCCTCCAATAGCTGCTGCGATCGGTCCTGCTGCTACAATTGGACCCATTCCAGAAACGGCAAGTACACCAAGACCTGTTAATAAACCACCGAGCCCGCCTGCTACCCCTCCAGCTACAAGCCCTGTCGCTGAAAAGATATCTGCTTTATGTGCAGTTTCGCTATTCACTTTTTCACCCGATTTTTCTTCTAGATGTTCAATTTCCTTTTGATCTTTCGCAATAGCTGAAATGTTATCTGCTGAATATCCTTTATCATTTAATTCATTAATAACGAGTGCCGCATCATCAATTGTTCTAAAAACACCTACTATTTTTCTATCTACATTCATAACTATTAACCTCCTAAAGTTTTATATAATGTATTTTTATTTTTCTTCATTTCTGTATACACTAATTTTCTTATTAACATAACCATTTACGAAAAAAGCGAATAGTAAAAGCACTACAAGTGAACTACTTAACAAGTAAATTAAATCAAATGTAATATTAATCATCATTTCATTCATGTATACCAGGCTCCTTTTTATTTAAAGTAAAAGTATATTTTGATAGACTAATCTACTAAACATAGACATCTTACAATTCATCTTCAGTCAATCTCTTTGTAGTATATGTATACCCTTCCTAACCTTTTCTAAACGTAAAAAAACTATACTTATATTTTTTCTTATTTATATGTTTAACATTTTTTAAAACGGGTATGTTTATATTGTTATGCTTACTATATGGAAAGGAATATTACGATGAACGCCATTCACTCTACTACTATTTCTTATAATGAAACACCTACAATAACTCAGATTCATCATTTTTATGCTTTAATGACAACATTTCAAGCTAATTTGTTTATAAGTAAACATGGAACAATGACATCAATCAAAAATTTAAGCACTCTAGTATCCTTTTTCCTTACTATAAAAAAGAAAGATCTTATATTATTTATTTTTGAAGGAATAGATGCAAAAAGAGCTTTAAGAACACTCTTCCCTTCTTAGAATGTTTGTTATCCTCTATTCCCTCGTTTACTACCTTTCATATATGTTTTTATATTTCAAAATGATTTCCTCTATTAAAAAAGACCCCCCTAATACAATAGGGGGATTTCTAGTTTGGCCTTATGAAAACTGATATAATATATATTACGTTTTTCATTCTTTAAAATAGAAAAGTTTTAATAACCTTGAAGGTAGGAATTTTTAATGAACTCGAAAGCAAAATTTAGTATTCGCTACAAAATTATGGCTGGTTATTTAGTTATCATTTTGTTCTTACTTGTTTCTTTCATTATGTTAAACAATGAGATTTCCAGCTTACAAAAATCTCGTAATTTTATTATTGATCATGATTTTAAAGTTCTCAATTTGACGAATCAAGTGGAGAAAGAGTTACTAACAATTGAAAATAAAGCGAAAGGGTTTATCATTTCTAATAACCCTAATTACGTGCAATCCCTTAACTCTGCGGAAAAAGATTACGAAAAACATTATCAAGATCTTTTTTCTTTATTAGAGGATAACCCCTCTCAGCAAGAAAAATTAAAACAGATTAACGAAAATATTACTAGTTGGATTAATAAAGAGATTCACCCACTTATTACAAATAATAATAGTAATAATGTACAAACAATCGACACGACTCAAATTCAGTCCTTACAGTCACAGGTAACTAACTTCCGTAGCACTGAGGAGCAATTAACGAAAAAAAGAGCAGCACAATTAGATACTGAAAATAATAAATTAGAGATTTGGTTATACAGTTTATTGTTCTTACTTTCTTGTATTTCTATTATCATTTCACTCTATATTTCGAATTCCATTACAAAAACGATTAAAAATGTAATTCAAGCTATTAAATCAATTTCTTCTAAAGAAAAAATTACGGAAAGAATTCATGTAAATACACATGATGAAATAAAAGATCTTGCTCATACAACGAACCACTTACTAGACGAAATATCGAAAAGAGAGTGGTTACAAACTGAGCTTGCAGAATTAATTTTAATGTATCAAGGTGTATCTTCTATTGAGATGTTAGGTAAAAAAATTCTTAGTGGAATTATACAAAAAACGCACACTTCTTGCGGTGCATTTTATGTACGTGAAGAATATGAAGAAACTGTCTACTATGTGAAAAAAGCTTCTTTCGCCGATCAAGGTGCTGATATTGGAAAACAATCCATTAAAATGGGTGAAGGTTTCATTGGACAGTCTGCCTTAGAAAAGAAAAGTTTTATTCTCAGGGATATACCCGAAGAGTTTCGTTATGTCACTAGCGGAGTATTAGAAATACGTCCTAAAAATCTATTAATCATCCCTATCTTATTTGAGGATGAAGTAATCGCAGTAATGGAGTTAGTAAGTGTAACTGAGATTTCAGATTTACATCAAGATTTAATTCAACAAACCGTTGATAATCTAGGTTTAACAATCCATAGTATTATGGGACGTATGCGAATTCAAACTCTTTTACATGAATCACAAGCAATGACAGAAGAGTTACAAGTTCAATCAGAAGAATTGCAAACGCAAGCGGAAGAACTACAAATGCAAGCAGAAGAATTACGAACAACGAATGAACAATTAGAGTCTAGAACTGAAGAGGCTGAGCAGAAGACAGCTGACTTACAAATTACTAAATCAGAATTAGAAGAAAAAGCAAGCGAGTTGTTACGCAGCTCAAAATACAAATCTGAGTTCCTAGCAAATATGTCACATGAATTACGCACACCGTTAAATAGTATTTTACTATTATCTGAAATGTTAAGAGAAAATCATGATAATCATTTATCGGATGATGAAATTGAACTAGCAACTGTCATTCATTCATCAGGGAAAGACTTACTTACTTTAATTAATGACATACTAGATTTATCTAAAGTAGAAGCAGGCAAACTAGACATCATTTTTGAAGCAACGAACATAAGTGACATGGCAGCCAATATGCATCAAAACTTTTTACATATAGCTGCACAAAAAAATGTCGAATTTACTATTGAAGACAGTGATACGATTCCTGATCTGTTTTATACAGATGCAAAACGGATTGAGCAAATTATTAAAAACTTATTATCCAATGCATTTAAATTCACGGAAAAAGGATCCGTTTCTTTACATTTCGATTCAATAGAAACAACCAATTTAAGTCATGATATGCAGTCTATAAGTAAAGATTGGATTACAATTTCAGTAAAAGATACTGGTATTGGTATCGCTAAAGAACAGCATCAACTTATTTTCGAAGCCTTTCAACAGGCAGATGGAGCAACGATTCGAAAGTATGGTGGCACAGGACTAGGTTTATCTATTTGTAAAGAGTTTGCTAGATTGTTAGGTGGTTGGATTACGTTAGAGAGTAATGTAGGAGAAGGTAGTACTTTCACAGTATATATTCCTAACCTTCCAAATGGATTACATGATATACAGTTATCCAATTTAGAAGTCGCAGCAACGATAGAAGATGTTATTCCTGCTGAAGTTGTTGAAGAAACTATCGTTACTACCGAAACAAATAACGTCTTCCAAGAGAAAAATATTTTAATTGTCGATGATGATCATCGAAATATATTTGCGTTACAAAATGCATTAAAAAAACAAAATGCCAACATTATTACTGCCCAAAACGGCATAGAGTGTTTAGAAATACTAAAAAGCAATACAAATATTGACCTTATTTTAATGGATATTATGATGCCTAATATGGACGGTTATGAAACGATGGAAAATATCCGAATGAACTTAGGGTTACATGAAATACCTATTATCGCATTAACTGCTAAAGCAATGCCAAATGATAAGGAAAAATGTTTATCTGCTGGCGCTTCAGATTATATAAGTAAACCATTAAACCTACATCAACTCTATTCGGTAATGAGTGTATGGTTAATAAAATAAGTGAGGTTTAGTTGGAGTGGAAAATAAGTATTATAATTTTGATCCATCAGTAGATACGGATGAGCGCACGAACTTAGAAATTGAATTACTATTGGAAGCGGTTTTTAAACTATCAGGATTTGATTTTCGCCAATATGCTCGCACATCTATTTATAGAAGGATTTGTAATCGAATGCAGCTCTCTAATATCCCAACCATTTCAAAATTAATTGAAAAAGTAATTCACGAGGAAGGGGTTTTAGAACAGTTATTAAATGATTTCTCGATTAATGTAACTGAGATGTTCCGTAACCCTGCCTTTTTTAAAGCGCTAAGAGAGCATGTTATTCCTGAATTGAAAAAGCAACCTGAAATTAGAATTTGGCATGCTGGATGCGCAACTGGTGAAGAAGTATTATCGATGTCCATCTTACTTCACGAAGAAGGATTAAGTGAAAAGTCGGTTATTTACGCAACAGATATGAATACAAATGTGTTAGAAAAAGCAAAACAAGCTATCCTCCCGTTAAATAAAATGCAAACTTATACGAAAAACTATTTACAAGCTGGCGGTACACAAGCATTTTCTAACTATTATTCAACAGATAATCGTTTTGCTTATTTTAATCCTTCACTGTTACAAAACATTATTTTTGCACAGCATAATTTAGTAACCGATCAATCTTTTAACGAGTTTCATATTATACTTTGTCGTAACGTTTTAATTTACTTTACAAGTAAACTTCAAAATCAAGTGCAGCAACTATTTTATGAAAGCTTAAGTCACAATGGATTTCTATGTTTAGGAAATAAAGAAACTCTTCGTTTTTCAAATATAATGCCGCATTATACCCAATTTAATCCTAGTGAACAAATTTATCAAAAAATACAATAAAAAGCGTATGAAATCCTCTGTTTGGATTTCATACGCTTTTTATTTCGCATTCGTTTGTATCATAATTAGACACATATCATCAATGTCGCATTATACCCAATTTAATCCTAGTGAACAAATTTATCAAAAAATACAATAAAAAGCGTATGAAATCCTGATTTCATACGCTTTTTATTTCGCATTCGTTTGTATCATAATTAGACACATATCATCTGATTGCGCTTTCTTTTGTTCTTCCTTGTAAAACCCTTCTATCTCGCCTTCTAAATCTCCCCATTTTCTTTCTGTAAAAGTACGTAATTTCTCTTCAGACTCAAATTCATCATTTGCAATTGCTTCAAGAACACCATCTGTAAACAATAATATTTGAGCGTTCTTCTCAAAAGGTATAACTGTCTTTTTAACTTTTATTTCATCAAAAAATCCTACGGCACAACTCCCGCGATCTAGTTCAACTACATTTGTTTCATCAACTAAAACATATCCAGAAGGATGCCCTGCATTTACATATTCAACTGTTCTATCTTCTGTATTAACAACTAAGTATATCGCCGTAAAATAATAAGGAATATTATCATTTTCATTATGTAAAAGGGTCATATATTTATTTAATTCTTTAATAACGAGTTCTGGATCAATTAAACATTTAATTGTTTCACGTAATACAGACGAAATAAACATACAAACTAATGAAGCAGATACACCATGTCCCATCACATCTAATAATATAATACCGTAGCGATTTTCATCGATTTTATACCAATAATACATATCTCCAGCTAGTTTAAATGAAGGTAAGTAACTTGCTTCAATTTTTATATGATCTTCTCTTAATGGGCTACTTAATAAGTTTCTTTGTACTTGCGTAGCTAAATCTAGTTCATTCCGAAGATTTTCTTCTTGTTCTTTATGCCAATTTAATTCTGATTTCAAGCGTAACGCTACACGCATACGTGCTAATAGTTCAACTTTATTTATAGGTTTCGTAATATAATCCATTGCCCCCATATCAAGAGCTTCGGCCAATTTATTTGCATCCTCTAAAGCTGTAACAAAAATAATAGGGATATCTTTAAACTTCTCCTCTTTTTGTAATCGCCTACAAACTTCAAGTCCATCAATTTCAGGCATCATAATATCTAATAGTATTAAATCAATTTCATTATGCCTGGAAGAATCTTTTCCAAACTGTATGTATTCGAAGAGCTCTTGTGCAGAATTGAGCGATACAAGATCATGATATCCGGCTTGTTTTAAAATCTTCTCAATTACAAATATGTTAACCGGATTATCATCAACAATTAAAATGGACACAAGTTATTTCCCCTTTTCTTATTTAAAATGTAAATCTATTATCATTTTCTATTTTTCTAGTATTACATACTCAGTTACAAAATGAAAATTTCTTACTCAAACATATTTATACAACAAAAGAACAAACCCCTAGAAATAGGAATTTGTTCTTTCACTCTATAAATGTCTACTTTTAATTTAACACCATTGCTTTATCATTTAAAAGACGATCTAATTCTTCCATATGATTAGTTTCATCTGCAATCATATCTTCTAGTTTTACAACTAACTCTGTCATATTTAATTTCGCTGCCTGTTCTTTTCTCGTTTCATAACGCTTAATTGTTTCATATTCTGATTGTCTAGCGGATTCTAACATTTCTCTAACATCTTCTACTTGTTTCACTGGTAAAGGGATCGTAGTAGGTGTACCACCTAGCGTCTTAATTTTCTCCGCTAAATATAGGGCATGTCCTTGTTCATCACTAATTTCAGATTCAAAGAAAGGTTTTAACACTTGTCTATATATACCAGAAACTGTAGCTGCATTATGGTTATACATAATAATTGCTGAGTATTCTCCTGCTAAATCTTCATTCAATCCTTCGATTAGTTCTTTCACATCGTGTGACATTTTTATATCTCCTCCTATACTTAATAACTACCCCTTTTCTCATGTTTTAAACATAATGATTTTAAATTTTTATGTATCTAAAAATGCTGCTTGCTTCAATTTACTTATCGCTTGTCTTTTAATACGAGAAACGTGCATTTGTGAAATACCTAACCGTTCCCCTGTATCTTTTTGATTTAAATTTTCTCCAAATATATAATGAATAACACTCTTTTCTGTGTCATTTAATACGTTGAAAATATCCTTTAAAACGAGACGCCTTTCTGTCTCTTCATATCCTTGCTCTACTTCACCTACAGATTCAATTCTCGCTACCGAACTACCATCAGATGCATTTTCAACTACATCATCTAAGGAAGATACTCGATAATTATTTTTCGCATCCATAATTTCTAGCACTTCCTCTTCGGATAGTCCTAAATGATCTGCAATCTCTATAATCTTCGGTGAACGCTGGAAACGATCTGTTAGCTCCTCTATCGCAAGTTTAATCTTCCCGCCTAAATCTTTAATTCGCCTTGGAACGTGAATACCCCAAGTTTTATCACGTAAATACTTCTTTATTTCCCCTACTATCGTAGGTATTGCAAAAGGCTCAAAAGCATTCCCTATCGAATAATCATACCTTCTTATTGCACCTAAGAGCCCTAACATACCTACTTGTATAATATCCTCATGCATCGGCCCGCCTTTTGAATAACGATATGCAATGGAATATACGAGATTTTTATAATGATCAACTAACCTTTCCTGCGCTTCATTACATTGGTTTTGTTGGAATTCTGCAATTAGCTTAATAACGTCTTCTTTAGTAAGAGTTGTAGGTTGAGATTGGATTTCCATCATTCTCCACCTGCTCTCTTTGTATATATTTTGTCATTAAAACTGTCATTCCCTCATCATGCATAATTTGTATATCATCCATTAACGTATTGATTAAATATAAACCTAAACCATTTTCCGGCAAATGTTCTACTGGTTTACTAATATCATACGGACCAACTTTCCTTTTTAAGCTATTAAAATCAAAGCTAACCCCATTATCCGCAACCATAATTTCTAATCGATCTTCATATAAGCCAAAGACAATTGTAATTTCTCCAACGTCTTCTTTGTATGCATGTTGTACAATGTTTGTACATGCTTCACTAATAGCAATTTTCATATCTTCTATATCGTCATAAGCAAAGCCCATTCGATTCGCAACACCAGCCATTGTTAAACGAATAATAGCCACATATTCTGCCTTTGCAGGAATTTTCATTTCTATCTTTTCAAATCTCTCCATCATCCCTAGTCACCTTCTTTCTACTTTTTCAAAATCGGAATTCAAATTTAATATTTCTGTTAACCCTGTAATATCGAATAATCTTTTTAATCTTTTAGATACACCGATAAACTCTAGTTTTCCATCATTTTTCTTAACTGCTTTTAATAGCGCTATAAAAACACCTAAACCAGTACTATCCATATAATCTACGTTATGAAAATCTACTACAATATGAACCTCTTTTTCGCTTGTAATAGGCATTACCTTATTTTTTAAATCTGATGCCGTATACGCATCAATCTCACCATTAAGTTGTACCGTATAACCTACATCATTTTGCAAAATATTTATTTCCAAATTCATCATTTCCGCCCCCTTATCTCAAACTTTTACTATTTAATTACCCATAAAAATTAGTTTTAAACATATTTTTTTATTTTCATTATAAATAAATTTTCTACACCTTTCTCGGCTTAACACTTAAAAAAATACTACCGAATGTTTAAACCTTATAAATTTGTGTATGTATAATGTATAAACATTATTTTTAGGGGGATCTATCTATGGAAGAGCACAACTTTAAAAAGGGAGATTTTGTTCAATTTTCTTATCGACACGATCATGCTACAACGTTAGTTGGTTCCATTATTAACATACTAACAAATACAATTGTAGTTGATATAGGTAATAGCGAGGACTTATCTCATATAGAACCGAGGCAGGTCGTAAGAATAAATAATTGTGAAAAAGTGACGATGGTTTAATACATAATAAAAAGTGTAATTTCAATGAGCGGGGGCCTTCATCCCCCGCTCATTCCTATGCAGATTACATTAAAAAAGCATCCAAATTAGTTCAATTGGATGCTTTTTTATGTATATTTATCAGTTCATTCACTTTATAGTTATATATAATAAACTTAAGATTACTATTCATTATCATACTTACGCTTTCCGCAGCATTCTAGAGAAGAATGTAACGATTAAAATAAAGACGATTGCACCTAATAACGCTGGAAGAACAAAAATGCCTCCCCATTCAGGACCCCAATGACCAAATAACGCACTACCTACCCAAGATCCAATTAAACCAGCAATCACATTACCAACTATACCTAAAGGAAAGTCTTTTCCCGTAATCATTCCGGCTAACGCACCAATAAGTCCACCTACAATACACGTAATAATAAGTCCCACAATTAAACCTCCTATATTGTTTTTATATTTGATTTATCAAGCTTTGGTATGTAACCAAAGCTTGATAAACATGTATCATTCTTTATTATCCAATCCATCACTTATCTTTTGTTTCACTTTTCCGACTTTTTCTTTTATAGTTCCCTTCGTCTTCTCCCACTTCCCTTCATTTTTCAACTCTCTATCTTCTGTAACTTCACCAATCCCTTCTTTTACTTGTCCTTTTTTCTTTTCAATTTTACCTGTAATTTGTTCTTTTAGCCCGCTCTCACTCATATTTCCCATCTCCTTTTCGTAATAGATTTATAGATGTAAAGGGTACAAAATTAAATAGAATACATGCATCTTCTTTCGTGTAACCATTCACCGACTCTTTCTAAATCCTTAACGAATAACAAGATTTTCCCTTCATCTAGCTTTTCTTCGTAGAAGTTTGCTTCTTCCTCATTAAGCCCTAACTCCTGCATCTTATTTCTTAACTGATCTCCCGTTTTTTGAAAGACGTTAATAATGCTTGTCCCAAGTCCTTCCTCTTTTATTCCAATCGTGTTCACGTCTGCATTATCTGCGATTCTATCTGTCCTCTCTTTCTCATGTGTTAACACGTAAATATCTTTTTGTTCTATTCCTTTCTTCACTAGATCATTTGCCGCATTCATGACCTCTTTCTCCGTAATAAATTCATATACAAAAGGTTTACTATACTTCGTTTCCATCTTTAACTTCCTCCTTTAAAATGAATTATTTGTTATATTATATGTAGTACACCTATTTTCGAAATGTTAAACATAAAATATGAAAAAAGTTATGTGAATTTTAATTTTAATAGAAAATGAACAACATCATTTACCACTTTAAAACATCTTCTCCTTACAATAACTACCTAAATTAACAGAAAATTGTTATAATTGATTTTGAGGAGGGATACTATGAAAAAAATCATATCTATATGCGCTCTAACCGCTCTATCTTTCACTTTAATAGGTTGTACAAGCACCTCGGCTACAGATAAAGCTTCACAAGTTAAGCAAGAACACACACAACATACCTTTCAATTAAACTCCGCAAATATTTCAGACATTGAAATACTAAAAACAACAAATCATACTACTTCCAAATCTCAAACAGATAACGAAGAAATGATAAAATCTATCGTTTCAGCAGTTCAAAATGGAACACCTAAAACAATCACTTTAGATCAAAAAAAGAGAGAATCTGCACATTCTACTATTACCGTTACATATAAAGATGACTCAAAAGAAGAATTTCTTGTATGGGTTGATAATAAGGAACAAATTACAATCGCTAAAAATGAGAAGAAAGATAAGGTAGAAGGTGTGATAGTGAATATTAAAGATGCTAAAATGATGAAGGATTTCTTTTAAAATTCTAGTTAACGTTAAAAAAAGAGTAGGATTACATCCTACTCTTTTTTTAATCATGCTCAATAAATAGATTTTTATAAAAGCTATTTAAGGTCTAATTTTGCTAAATCATGTTGTAAAACATTATTTCCTTCTTGTGGGTTAAATACGATTGCACTAAGACCAAAAACATTCGTAACAACATCTCTATCTTTCGGACGAATGATTCTTACTTCATAAGCAAAAAGTGCTGGAGGAAGAGCTGCTGAACGAAAAGTAACATATCGATTAGGTGGCAATGTTTGCGTTGAAGGGTCTATTAATGGTAACAATACCGGAGAACCAGATGACCAATCAAACATTTCAACAGTTACTCTACGAGTATCGTCGGGATCAACATTCATAGCATCCACAGTAAGAAATAACGTAGCGGAATGTCTACGTAATATACCCGTTGATAAAGTTTCATTATGATGTTCACAGCATTTTTTTGGAGGGTGACCATAGCCATAACTCATACCAATTCCCCCCTTTCATTTACAATTAAGGACAAGTATTCCTTATAATATATAATGCTAGTATTCTTTTATTGAAAGGTATAAAAGCGGATTTCTATCTATATTTTTGGATATTTTGTTTTTTATTTATTCGCTCTTAAAGAATAAAGTGAAACTTTAAATCAGCCCTCGCCAATAGAGGTCTTACTCCCCGACAAATAGCGGGATAAATCTATTTTGAAAAGGACCTGCTCCATTCATTCGTAAAAGCATAAAGTAAATGGAATCCGTTAAAACACATGAGTGACCCCTTGGTTTTCCCTTCCTATTAAAAGGAGGAACTGTTATGGGCTTTGGTGGTAGTTGTGGTGGCTGTGGCTTCGCTGGAGGATTTGCTTTGTTAGTTGTATTGTTTATTTTATTAATCATCGTTGGAGCTGCTTGCTTCTGCTAAAAAACTATCGGAAAAGACACTTTTATATGAGTGTCTTTTCTTCATAAAAAATACGCAATGTGCAGTTTAAGTGTAAGATGTAGTATTACATCCCCCTCCAAAATGAACTTCGATACTATAAATTTCGTTTAGGTGCAATCTTAAAATTTTAGTTTAATAGCAATATGGTGAAACTCTATTCCATATAATATTGCTATTGCAGAAAAGTAAAACAAACTGGACAACCTAGATTTCAAACTGTAAGATTAGATGTTGGTGAAATTGGGCAGCAAAGCATATATAGAAAATAGGTGTTAATTTTGAAAATCAATAAAAAATTCGAACCAATAATTTTTAATATCTTTATGATTTTAGGTATATCTAGTATTATCTCTTTCGTCATGGTTTCAATGAATGTTGGATATACAGCTTTATTTCTCAAATCATGGATGAAAACATGGGGAATTGCTTTCGTACTTGCATTTTTAGCTTCTAAATTATTACCCTTTGTAGTTAAAAAGATAATGAAAATCTTCACTTTTGTTGAGAATGATGCTTAAGAATAAAGTGATGTACTACTCCGGTTCATTCCAATTAAAAGAGTTTATTATCACAAAAACTTAACCTAGTAAAATGTTTCAAATCGAAGGAAGGCATCTTACAGGTTGTCTTTTCTTTATAAGTAAAAAAAGCCCACCTATTTCCGTAGGCGGGCTTTATCTTTATTACACAATACGAAAGTATACTCTCTTTTTCACTGAAATTTTATGTAATTATACATATTCATGAACATACATGTCTTGATGGACTTTATCTATATACTCATGGCAGTAATCCATTGAAAATGTATCTTCTTGAAAGCAAAACTTTCTTTTAGAAAAAAAAAGACACCCTAAAGTTCATTCCTCCGACTTGAACCTCTTTAATTTTAATAATATGTATTGGACTCTTATCTAAAAAATAATCTAATGTATTCCAATAAGAGAAAGATAATGATAAAATAAAAGTGCAACAAGATGTTGCTTAGTTTTTAAATTTTATGGGAATAACACAAAAGCTAGGTTTGGTCGCCAAGTTTTTTCATTCCTATCGGTCATGAAATACCCCGGTTGGTCGCTGGGGTATTTCTTTTTTATTAACGTATATATAGGTCTATTATGGACAAAATAAAATATAATCTTAGTAGAAGATAGAACACTGACATCTTTGCCGCTTCTAAATCACTTTGGTCTTGTGCGAAGAAAGTATGGTCAGTACTTTCAGCTCAGTGTTCGATCTACTTTAGTTTTTGAGTTGAGTGTTGCTAATCATAGCAGCACTTTTTTACATTCCAATTTGTTCTTTGATGAATTGAATTATATGTTTTACAAACTGGCTTTGCGTGAAGAAGTAATGAATATTTCTCAGTACTGTCGTCCACGATGCTAGATTACTTACGAAAGACTGGGATTCTGTCTTTTTGGTCGCCTTTTTTTTACGTTTTTTCATTCCTGTCCCTCCCTTCATAAGGGAAGGGCAAAGATGGCACATTTTATATTTTAAAGAGTTATATAGAAGAGGACAAGCTATTCATTAGCAAAATAAAGAAAAGACACCCTAAGGTGCCTTCCTCCGACTTGAACCACTTTAATTTTAATAATATGTATTAGACTCCTATCCAACTATTATTTTACTATGTTAAGTTATTTTTGTTTATTGAGAAATACAATAATTTATTTATGTTGGTCGTCTGTATGGTCCATGCAGCGATTAACAAGAGGACAATAGCAGTGATGACACCTAAAAGTCATTGCTTGAGCCGATGGCTAGAAACATAAGCATTACTGTGTATTTATGAAATCTCATTATAAGCAACCTCCTAGTGGAACTACACATTGGTAGAAAAATATATATACTTCTACTTGATAAGTTCTTATTTTAATCATATATAAAAGGAAATGAAACCGGCTATAACAATCAATGGAAGGATTACTGCGAGTTTATTTTTTAGAGGGACACGCTTGTCTGGGACGCCGGGGATGGATAACAAAAGCTAGTAAAACAATTACTCCAATAATACCTAAAAGTGTATGAATGATGATCATCCTCCTAAGTAATATTATTATTAAAATTATATCACATTCAAATGTTTATAAAGTAAACATTTTACAATATAACCCAGATGTTGCATTTTTAAATTCAAAAAAGCCCCTCAAAGCATCAGCTTTAAGAGACCCCATCCTATCATCTTCTCTCTTCATACAATCGATTTGCTTTATACGAGCAAACGAAATACATACATGTCACAACGGGGATAAATGTCAAAAAAAGTCCTCTCATTAATGCAAATGGCGTTTCAAATAAGAATGACCATAGAAATGATACACCTTGCTTATCCCATAATCCTGGCGTCAAGTATAGTTCTTTCGGATTTACAAAGGCTCCTAAATTCATTGTATTACTATACATAAATAAAAATAATATCGGCAAATAACAGATCGCTAATTCTAAAAATGTTTTAGATAGACGCTTATACTTCCCTGCTCGTGACATTGGATCTGAAAAAATGTCATCTTCACTTTCTTCATCTACCTTTTTAAAATATTGCGTACCTGACCACCTATTACCAGCTATATGCTCCCAGCCACTATCTTCAAATAATGTGCAGTAATTAATAAAATCACTTTTTCTACTAAATACTCTATGGTCTATTTTAATCGTCGCATCTTCCGGTTCTGTATATCTAAATGTATAACCAAATGTATTGCTTTCTAGTTGATAGCCTTTCCAAGCCATCTCCTCTAACCATTTTTCCTCTTTCTCAAAGTCTAAAAAGAATTTCAATCTCCACATCATCGTTTCCCCCTAACTATACGTGTAATAAACTTTTTGTAACCGCAATAATGTGCTGCATTCTCATAAAGTCTAAATGCAATACTTCTTTCCCGCGTTCCGTAATGACATACACTTTTCTTCGTTTATCTTCGCTTTTTACCGATTCTATTAACCCTTGTTTTAATAAATTTTCAACCGCACCATACAATGTACCCGCTGCGATTTTCACTTGATGATTACTCAGTTCCTCCACCTTTTGCATAATTAAATATCCATGAGCTGGCTCTAACAAAGCTAAAAGAACGTAATACGTTGTTTCCGTTAATGGTAAATTTTTATCTCTATTCATAAAGACCTCCAATGTAACGATAAGTATATAGCTAAACTATATAGTTCAACTGAATAGTTTCATTTTATACAGTCAGACTGTATATGTCAAATGTAGGAATAACTTTATAACCCAAAACAAAAACGCTACCTTTTTAAAAGATAGCGTTTTTGTTTTATCCTTGCTTATTCTTCGCCTTCATTTGCTCTTCATAAACAAACTTCGCGGTCATAAAGTCGTTAGAAAAATCTTTCAATGCATTCTTCATTACATTTAATTCTTCTTGTGATTTAATTTCAATACTGTTTAAGAAATCAAATGCTTTTGATTGTTCCTCCGCAACAAAGTTTTGTGTCATATAGTCATCTTGGAAGTCTTGCTTCGCCTTTTCTTTTACTTTATTCATTGCATCTGTTTTGTTTATGCTTTTCATAGGGTTTTCGAATGCTCCAGTAGGTTGTTCCGGTTTTGGCTCTTCTTTCTTTTCCGGCTGTTGCGCTGGTGCTGGTTGTTGTGGTTCTTGCTTTGGTTGTTCTTGTTGAACCGGCTGCTGCGCTACTTGTTGCTCTTTTTTCGCTAACTCATCTTTTAACTTCTTCACTTGCTCATCAAGAGATTTTTTTTCAGTTTCTAACACACTCATATCACTTTTCAACTTTTGCGTCTCTTCAAAATGTTCATCTACTAATTTATTATATTCTTTCTCAGAGTACATTTTTTCACTGGTTGATGTCGTTTTCTCTTTCGTAACAACTACATTAATAATTATAAATAAGGCTACAATTCCTATTAACGCAGCGAAAATCTTCTTTTTATTCATGATTAATCCTCCAAAATGTAAAATTTCAAAAATTATCATAACAGACCAATTCGTTTTCACCTGTCATATTTTGTCGAATCAATATAATAAAAAAAAGCATCTGAAACAGATGCTTTTTTCTCATTCTTAATACGTAAACGTAATCGTCACTAAAGAATACCCTTCTTTCGCATTGTAAGGCTCCGCTTTATAAGAAACTCGATTTGCCCCTTGCGGATAATCGATTTCGCCAATTGCCTTTTTCACATCTTGCAGTGCACCATTCATTGATTGCTTGTACAGCACTTCAATTTTCTCTGGTTTTGCACTATAACGCTGCTGCATTTTATTTTTTAATTCGGTATAGTTGTTTACGATATATTCATTTCCTAAATAGTTTAACTTTGTATCTTTTAATATTTGCTGATATGCAGGCGTTTTCGTACTACCTGCCGCAATTTTGTTTGTCAGTGTACTATAATAATTTGTTGTAGCTTGCGGATAGTCTCCGCGGTTCCACTCATGATTTCTTGCGATTTGTTCATCTGATAAATTGAAATACGAATACGTTACGCGGCCCTGTTCATCTGGAACCGGATCATCGAATGTTGTATCCAGGTGATACCATTTGTTTTCGATTTTCACTAAATTCCAAGCATGAGGTTGTCCGTCCCCAGTTCCTGTCACGAAATGATTTTCAATTCCTGCTTCTTTTAATAATTGATAAGTTAATAGTGCGTAACCTTGGCAAACCGCAGAACGATTTACAAGTGCTTCATATGCTGTGTAAGCTTTATAAGACGTATCATAAGAAACATGTTTTACTACGTAATCATGAATCGCCTTCACTTTTTCGTGATCATCCATTCCAACTTGAGTAATAGAAGAAACGATTGCTTTCGCTTGTTTCATGACATATTCCGTCTGTTCTTTCGTTTCACGATATGTAATCTTAAGCGTAAATGTATAATTTCCAGGTGATCCAGAAAGTCCATATGAAACATTCGATCTATTATTATTTGTATACTCATTTTTACTTGCAACTTCTTTATATGCGTTAAAAAGTGTATTCATCACTTCGTTTGTATTATTGTTTTTCGTTTTATATGGAAGTGTAATATTTGTCTCGTATGTATTAATACGCTTTTGTACTTCCCCTTTAAACGCTGTTAATAATGCCGCATCTCCTGTGTCTTTCACATCAGCATTTTTATACTTCAAAGTTTTATATAAAAACTGCGCATACTGTTCACGTGTTACTGTGCCATACGGTTCAAAATTCCCGTTCCCTGTGCCATCTGCGATTCCATTTGACTGCACCGCACTAATTGCGTTTTCTGCCCAAAATGGATTTGGAACATCCTTAAAGGTATGTTTTTGTTTTGCCGCAAGATGGAAAGCATTTGTAAGAATTTGTGCCATTTCCGCACGACTCACAGAAGCTTTCGGTCTAAATTGACCATTTTCATCACCTTTAAAAACTCCTAAATTCGTTAAAGTTAATACCTCTTCTGGGAACATTGTAGAACTTTGATTAATATCACCGTAAGGATTTTTAAACGTAGATCCATCCTTTAATACGTAACGAGTTCCATCATTACTAAACGAACCGCCTTGTTTATTCGGTACTAACACTCGATAAATTAAAGCCGCAACTTGCTCCCTTGTCGCAACATCTCCAAAACCAAATATCCCATTTCCATAACCGGAAATAATATTTTTACTCGCTAAATCTTTAATCGCAGGATATGACCAATGTGATGTCGGCACATCAGAAAAAACACCCACTTCAGCAGCTTTTACATCGCTACCATTTGTATATAACAACGCACCACCAATAAGTGATAATGATGTAATTGATTTTAATAGTTTTGTATACATAATGTCTTCTCCCAATACATTCTCTATTTTTGTTGGTTTATGTCGAAAAATCTAAAAATATGACAAAATATATTATACAATTAAAAGTTTTTGATGGATATATTGAATTTTAAAATATGCAAAAATTCATATTGTTATAAGGATTCATAGTAATATTATGTTATTTTACTTGCGAATATATAAATAAAAAAACGCTCATTTGAGCGTTTCATCTATATACCTAATAATTACTTTTTCTTCACTTAGAACTCTTCTTCGGTAATAATCCTTTGATATAACAACTCTTTATACTTCAATATTTCATCAGCCCCACGGCTCTCCATGCGTATATTGTATAACACTTGTTGTATTGACCTCTGATTGGTCCGTTGAAACATTTACTCCATTTAATAGTATGACCGTAATTATTAATCCAATTGAACTGCTGATGATCCTTTTCATTTTAAAGCCCCTTTCTGAAAACCTTTTTCTTTTTCTTTTTCTTTATATCCTAAATAGAAGTATTCACTAGATTTTATTGAATTTCCTTCTTCATGATATTTAACCGCTAATTTTTCAGCATATTCCTGGACATATTGCCATAAACCTACTTCATTAAAGAAATAAATTCCTTTAGAAATGGCTAACTCTAATTCTTCAGCAGAAACATTCTCATTCATTTCTTTTAGAATTGTAAAATGATGTTCATATTCTTTTTGTTCCAGTTCATTACAAATTATTAATCCTTTTTCAATTAAGGACGCTGCAAGCTTTGTCTTTCCTAACTTTAAATTCTCTCTAGCTTCCAAAAAAATCGCTCTAAAGTGATTCGGAATTTTTTGTGATATTTCTGATAAGTAACGAAGTGCTAAATCAGATAGGTTTTGCTCTGCATACATAACCCCTAAACTATGTCGAACTCGTAACATTAGCTCCTCTTCATTCTGCTTTTTCAAAATATCCAGAGACGACATGAAATAAACTTCTGCTTGTTCAAATTCATTTAGCTTTACACATGCTAAACCCAGAACATTGTCACATGCTGCCACCTTCCTGCTATACCCGTACAACCCTTCAAATGTATTCCTTGCTCTAGTTGCATATTGAATTACTAAAATAGGCTGGCAAACGTGATAATAATAGCTTGATAGCTTAAAGTTAAATTCTGCTTTTTCGATTGGATCCTGAATATTTCCCAACAAAGATTCTGCTATTCCATAATGCTTTTCAGCCACTTTAAAATCACCGTTTACTGTAGCATGAGAAGCCTTAAAGAAATGGTAATAATATAATAAAGATTCATCTGATGGAGCTTCATCTAACTTCATTTTTCTTAGATCATTCTTAGATATGTCAGATTGATGGGGATAAAACTCTGCACTTAACATTTTAAATCTAAAATCTACAAGTGAATAAAACTCTGTATTCTTTCGATCTTCTTCCATACTATTAACTTTTGTATCAATACTTTGTTTTAATTCCTTTGCCTTAGAGAAATTCTGTGAACGAATTTCTCTATACCACTCATGTAAAAGTAAATTGATTTCTTCCTTTTTTATTACATGTACACTCATATAGCCCCTTCTCCTTTGTCTATAGATTACTAACATAATAACAAAAATCTTCCAGTAAAACTTTTAATTTTCTGAATATTGTTGTTTCAAAAAAATTTCTCAATACAATCCCACCATTTTATCCCTTTAAACTATAACTTGTTCTGTTCCTTATTCGTTTCTATATAAAAATAACACATCATTATTAATAGTGATGACACATGAAAGTCTATCCTTTCATAAGAAAGCCTCTTTTCTTTTGTACATTATATCCATTAGGACTCATTTATTTTTTACGAAACCCACCCTTTTGCTTCCGCCGGCGACGAGGAGTGGGGTTTTTGTTATCTTTTTCTAAAATTTGTTTCCTAAAAACATACGCAGAAATTTTACGTACAATGGTTTTCACAAATACTTTTAGAAGTTCAAACAAAACTCCATTAGAGATAGTTTTATAAAATTTTTCACCACTAGCCGTAAAAATATCTTATAATCTCTATATAACAAATTAATGTATTAGGGGTAGATAAAATGCCAGTTACACTCGAACTTATTCTTTTCATTCTTATAGCAATTAGTGCTGTTGGCTATTTAATAAAAGAATTTCAAAAAACTAGGAAACGAACACTTGGAATTTCACTAGAATTTTTAGTTCTTTTCTGGTCAATATGGAGAATATCAACTATTATAATCTAATTTATAAAACATAAATTCCTTCGAATGAAGTGAAACTCTAATCAGCGGGAGTTTTATGGGATAAATTTACCAGTATTTTTACCACAACATTCATGTTAAAATCCCTTGTGAGTACGACATAACTCGACCTTATGAAGCTCCGCAGCTTTTATCGCGGAGCTTTTTTTATTAAAATTAACGCTTTTGTTCACTTTTTTGATACATTTACGAAACATTCATATGTTACGTTATATAAGTCCTTTTTTAAATCTTATTCATTCTAGCAAAAAGTCCTAGTCCCCCTAGGGCTTTTTTGCATTCAAACAATGAGTTGTATTTTTTCTCAATAACCGAAACTACTTAACATGGTAAAATAATAATCGGACTGGCATTCAATACCATATTACAATGGATCAAATCGCAAAAAGGCACCTTAGGGTGTCTTTTTTATAGAGAATCAGTTTAAAAACTAAAAATAAAAGAACCTCAATAAATGAGGTTCAAAAAATCTACTATTTTAAATTACCTTCGTAAAAAGCAACTCCATTTTGAACATGTTTTAAGTACCACGTAATCGTCCCGCCACAAACATTTTCATTAAAGCTATTAGCATATACTCCATTTGAGTAATAAAGAGTTCTTTTGAATTTACCATTAGAATACTCATAAGGAATTGAGCATGTTGCTTGCTTCGGAGAGCTCACAGCTTTTTGCGTATCAGCTGAAGCTGCACCAATTCCCCCTGTTAATGCAATACCTGTTGCTACTGCTCCTACTACTAATTTCCTGAACATAATAAATCCCCCTTTAATAGTTTTTATAGCTTACAACTTAAATGTATCACTTTTGTAATTTATGTAAATATCTTGAATATGTAGAAATATTTATTTAATTATTGGTAATATTAGGATTTCATTTTATCAAATGGATAATAGAGGGATTAGAAAAGCATGTAAAAATACAGATAAGTTTATATTAAATGAATGTGGTTCAAGTCGGCGAAAGGAACTTTTGGTGTCTTTTTTTGTACATAAAAAAATCTCACCATCTTATAGAAACGATAAGCCCTTTAAAACAATAATTGCAACTATATTAATTTTACATTACATTAAGGTTAGAGAATATCATACTAATAAAGTGTTAAATAGTAGGTGGGGAAAATGGAATTTAACGATTTGGGTATTACCATTAAAGAACTTAGAATTAAAAAAAATATATCACAATCCGACTTATGTCACGGAATATGTTCACAAAGTCAAATTAGTAAGATCGAAAAAGGTGTGATTTATCCATCTAGCATATTGTTATATCAATTATCAGAAAGACTTGGTATTAATCCAAATAATATATTTGCACTAACTCAAAACAAAAAATTAAAATATATAGAAAATGTAAAATTTGTAATAAAAGATTGCTTAAAACAAAAACAATATAAAGAACTTTATGAAATAGTAAAAAAAGAGAAAAACTTAAATAATTTTCAAACAAAAGAAGAGAAACAATTTCTAATATGGCATGAAGCAATTGCTATATTTATGGTGGATAAATCATTAAAAACTGCTTTAGATTTTTTAAATAATGCATTAAAACTGACTTTAACTAATTCTGATTTTTTATCAGAAAGAGAAATAGATATTATGCAAACAATGGCTATATTTTATGCGGAAAATAAAGAATATGAAAAAAGTATTAATATATTAAAAAGATGTTTAAGTAATTTTAATAAGTTAGATTTTCCTAGAGATAAAGAAATTAAGTTGAAAATCATGTTAAATTTAGCAAAATCTTTGGACTTCACATATCAACATGAAGAGGCAATAAAATACATTGATAAGGGCATCAAATTAGCAATTAATCTAAATACGTTATACCTATTAGGTGAACTATTCTATTTAAAAGGTCAGTTGTTATTAAAAATTAAACAACATAATGTAGAAGATGTTATTTATAACTGGAAAAAAGCATTATTTATATTTGAACTAACAGAAAAAGAATATTATACAAAAATGCTACCAGATGAACTTATTGAATTACAAAATAAAAAACACTCATAATTTCGTAAAAACTACTTACAAATCCCACAGAAAAAATCCCTATAGCTTTTAAACTTAGAACGATAATATTAAAATAATTTAAGTCGGCAGAAGGCACCTTTTGGTGTCTTTTCTTTATTTTTACAAGGACCTGCTCAATTAATTCTTAAAAACATAATAGGAAACATTGTTTTATTTATCCCATTTTCATTCATGCTATATATAAAATTCGTTAATAAATCCACCTCAAACATACCTATATGCATAGGAGTATGTTTGAGGTGGAACTCCTTCAAATACTAGTTCCTTTTATAAGCCGTTTTTTTGATGTAGATGACATTATTCTCAATACAATAGAATGAATTATTGGAACATATTTAGCAATATATATCAAAAAACAATATTAAGAAACCCCCTCCACCTTAAGGTAGAAGGGATCTTTTAATTTCTATTTCAAACTACCTAAAATTTCCGTAAAGATAACCCCAAGCGTATGTGCACCTGCATCTGGATATCCTAAACTTCTTTCACCAACTACCGCTCCTCTGCCGAATGATCTTTCAACGATAGATTATATGCCTTGAAGTGCTACTTGCAACATTCAATTCAGATATACGACAGTAAAGAATACATCATCACGGTGTCAGCAAGCAAAAGTGTATTCTGCATTTCTGAAAACAGTAGATGGCAGATTATGACCTACTGAATCTGCTAAGAAAGAATATACAAGAACATCCTTAACATCCTCTTTATTTCCACTAATAATGACATCAAGAAAATCTTCTATTTGGAATTCTGGAGTAAATAACACAATCTTAGTTGTTCTGTTTGGTTCTAAAGAAACAAAAGTACGAGAGATTTCAACTAATTCATTTTGAGTTGGGAAAAAAGTGTTTCGACTTCTCTTAACAGTTACCGTCACATTACTAGTATGGCAACGCGAATCATTGTTTAGCATAATGTTGAGAGCAGTTGGAATAATCCCATTTTCAGAGACTGGAACTCGGAACACTCCAGTAGATTTATGGGCCATATAATCACATCCTTTCAAAATAAAATATATTTACAATATATTAGATGCAAAAAACGTTCATTTTGATATGGACAAATTACATGATTAATATATCTATAATAACCCTCGGTATTACTAAGCCAATGTTTTAAAAGATTAACAAATATCGCGAGAACCAATCGAATGTATATTAAAAGTAAAAAGAATAAGTTGTCTAAAAGACCCCCTATTTTGAGCCAATAATGAGACATTATGTTAATCTTATATGTATAGCTGCACAAAATTGAGAAACTTAAGGAGACAGATAAATTTTATGAGAAAATTATCTATATTACTTACTTTCATTCTAGTATTAGTCAGTGTTACGGCTGCTTGCACACAAGATAAAACAGATAGTGCCGTTGAAAATGGTCCAATAGAAGAACCAACCGCAAAAAATGAAAATGAAGAATTAATAAATTTTGAAGAAAAAGAAGAGATGAGCCGCTTGGAACAAGGCATTTTATTAGTTGGCGAGAGTGTTAAGGGAGGCTATTACTTGGCCGCTGTTCAAAGTGCATATTTAAATGCTAGCAACGATTCCGTCATTGTTAATGTCTCTGTAAAAAATGTACGAGGTCAAACGATTGGACTATCAGAATTAAAATATAACTTAAAAGATGAAAAAGACGGAAAGATCTATAAAGGAAAGGTGCTTGATCAAAACCCTTCTGATATACAAGTTAAACCAAATGAAACGGTAGAATTGAAAATAGCTTTTGAAGTACCACATACCGTAGATGAATATATGTTTTATATTGAAAGCTCTTTAGACCCTCTACAAACATACTGGAAAATTGATAAGCTACAATCACAAACAAACTAAGTCTAAAATAAGCAAAAAGCAATGAAAAATTTGATATAGATACAAATGAATACTATATAAACGTAAGACCATCGATTTAATGAATCGTTGGTCTTTTTCAAAAAATGCCCCATTAAAAACTAAGAGATAAAAAAGAACTAATCTCTAGAAGAGATTAGCTCAATATATCCAAAGCTATTATGGTACATAGTTTTATGAGCAAACGTTATATAATGTTGTATGGGATACATAACCTGTCATCCCTTTATATGTAACTTTTAACCACTGTTTAGAATTACTGTAATGACCTTGAACATATTCACCAGTTACCCATGTTCCAGTAATTTTCGTACCATCATTAAATGTATGTAAGACAGGTGAATTGACAGTATAACCACTGCGCATCTTTGCACCATATACACCTACCGTACCTCCCTTTGCACAAGCTGCTACTACTGTTTCATTTTCAGTAGCATTCGTAGCCGCGAAAGCAGAGCCGTTAAATGTAAATAAAGTAAATATAAAAGCTGTTAGTACTGTACAAATAGATAAACGACGTAACAAAATAAATTCCCCCTTTTTTTATAATTTACTTCTTCACAAATGATTATCTTAAATATTCTAACTATTTTCAATATATTAATGTTGAGAAATATTAGTTGTATTTTTGAAATAAGATTTTATCAAAAATAGTAACAAACTCATATTTTACAGGGAGAGCACCGAAAGAAGCCTTCTACATATCAACTATATAAAAGTCCCTCCACCTTAAGGCAGAGGGACTTGCTAATTCCTATTTCAAACTACCCGCAATCTCCGTAAAGATAACTCCAAGCGCATGTGCACCTGCATCAGGGTATCCTAAACTTCTTTCGCCAACTGTACCAGCGCGATCCTTTAAGCAGCTACTGGCGAAAAGGTTTTTTTTAGTGTGGGATGAAGTTGGTATTTTTAAATTTAATGATACTGAACAAATTACTGATATGTGGTACATATGTGAAGAAATCAAATTGGCCATGGAAATAGGCTTTAGACTAGACAAATAAAAGTTGATTGATATTGTTAAAAAACAAAAAAACTCTAACTAATTCGTCATGGCGATTTAGTTAGAGTTTTTTTGTTTGAAGTATTCACGAGTATCTACCCTTATCTTTTCAGGTAAAACAATATCAAGTTCTTTATCTAACCATGCAAGAGTCTTTTTACGAAGAAACTCACGCATGTGTTCTTCCGCTTCAAGCATTACTAAGTTAATTGTACAAGAAGAATTGCTAGGTTCACAAGAATTACAAACCTCATCTCGATATAGTACACCATTCTGTACAATATTTTTACATTGAAAAATAGGTTTTGGGCCTTCGACAGCTTCTATTACATCCCAAAAAGAAATATCTTCTGGAGACTTAGCTAACCTATATCCTCCCTTTACACCTGGGACAGAATTCACAATGTCAGCTTTAGATAATTTACCGAAAACTTTTGAAAGGAATGTTTCAGAAAGTCCTTGAAACTCTGCCAAATCCTTTATTCCAACACTTTCCTTGGAAGGAGCATTGATTAAATAAACTAGGCAATGCAAGGCATATTCAACCCCAACACTATATTGCATATACAAATCACCTGCTTTTTATTTTAAGGGTTATCAAATTGTATCTTAGGACCATTTAGAATTTTAGTCAAATAAAAAAAGGCTCTTTTAGAATAGTATGTATTTCATTGACAAAAATAATTTCGGAGTTTATATTAAAGACAACATTAATCGTCGATTAATGTTGTCGACGATTAAAACATAAAAACTTTTAAAAAGGGGAAATACAAATGAACAAAACACTTATCATAAACGCACATCCAAAAGTGGATGATACATCATCGGTCAGCATTAAAGTTCTTAACCACTTTTTAGTATCTTATAAAGAATTAATTCCTAATAATGAAACGATTGAACAGATTAATTTATACGATGATGTAGTACCAATGATAGATAAAACTGTTTTAAGCGCATGGGAAAAGCAAGGAAATGGACAGCAGTTAACTGATGAAGAACAAAAAGTAACAGAGCGTATGTCCGAAATTTTACAACAATTCAAAAGTGCAAATACGTATGTAATCGTATTACCTTTGCACAACTTTAATATTCCATCAAAGTTAAAAGATTACATGGACAATATCATGATTGCACGTGAAACATTTAAATATACTGAAACTGGATCAGTGGGATTACTTAAAGATGGAAGAAGAATGCTTGTTATACAAGCAAGTGGAGGAATCTATACAAATGATGATTGGTATACAGAAGTGGAATACTCTCATAAATATTTAAAAGCAATGTTTAATTTCCTTGGTATTGAAGATTATCAAATTGTTCGTGCACAAGGAACAGCAGTACTAGATCCAAATGAAGTATTACAAAATGCATATAAAGAAGTTGAAGAAGCTGCTTCTAGATTGGCTAACAAATAAATTTTTTCACTGGAAGAATGATAGTTATAAATAAAGAACCCCTCCACCACAAGGCAGAGGGGATCTTCTCATTCCTATTTCAAACTACCCGCAATCTCCGTAAAGATAACTCCAAGTGCATGTGCACCTGCATCTGGATAGCCTAAGCTTCTTTCACCAACTGTACCAGCGCGGCCCATGCGAGCTACGATTTCTTTCGTGTACTCTGCGCCTTTAACGGCTGCTTCTGCACCTTTTTCAAAGGCAGTTTTTACGTCTACTTCGTTTGAGGCGCTATCTAACCAAGAATCTACACATGGAGCAAGTGCGTCAACTAATGTTTTGTCACCAACTACCGCTCCTCTGCCGAATGATCTTTCACCGATAGATTGTATGCCTTGCAGTGCTGCTTGCAACATTTCAGCGAATTCTTTCACTGTTAACTCACGCTTCTCGCCTGCTGCTTTACTAGCTGCGCGGAATGCTCCGCCCCAAATTGGACCAGAAGCGCCGCCGCAATGTTCCATAATAATCATCGAACAACCGTCAAGGAATGATCCAATCGTTACATTTTCTTGTTCTACAATCGAATGCCACTCACGTTTTAATTGCTTAAATCCTTTTGCAACACTCATTCCGAAGTCGCCGTCACCTGCATGTGTATCTAACTCACAAAACGGTACTTCATTTTTAATAATAATATCGCTCATTTTATCAACGAGATAAATTATGTTGTTTAATGTGATGACATTATTTTTAATCACAGCGTGCTCTTCCGCTGTTTCTAGTTCAAAGGAAACTTCCTTCTCTTCTGTTTCTTCAAGTACATTCACGTACTCTACACTTTCAACTGGTCCATCTACTTTAAACGCTGGTGTATTACATTCTTTTGATAGTAATGTTTTTAGCTCGTCATCTAACTTCATTACCGTTAAAGACATACCAGCCATATCAATACTTGTCATATAGTTACCGACGAATACTCTATTAATTTTAATGTTTCTTGCAGCTAGTTCTCTCGTAACGGCGTTGTTAAATAAGTAAAGTTCTTGCAGTGGTGTTCCGCCAAAACCGTTAACTAGAAGTGCGATTTCCTCGCCATCTTTTACTCCTAAATCTTTCATTAAATCATTTGTCATACGGTTAGCTAATTCATCAGCCGACAGCATTTTTTCACGCTTAATTCCTGGTTCGCCGTGAATACCTACGCCGTATTCCATTTCATCTTCCGCAAGTGTGAAAGTAGGTGATCCGCTCGCTGGAACTGTACAAGACGTTAACGCTAAACCGATTGTGCGCACGTTAGCCGCTGCTTTTTCTGCTACAGCTTTCACCGCTCCTAAATCCATACCTGCTTCCGCTGCTGCGCCGGCAATTTTATGAACTAAAATAACTCCCGCAACGCCGCGGCGTCCTACTGTATATAGGCTATCTTCTACCGCAATATCATCGTCCACTTTTACGTAGTCGACTTCAATTCCATCTTCCGTCGCTAAATGCGCACCGTTTTTGAAATTCATAATATCGCCGCTATAATTTTTAATAATTAATAACGTACCTTTTTTACTAGCTGTCTCTTTAATCGCTTGGTAAACTTGAATTTGCGAAGGAGAAGCAAACACATCTCCGCACACTGCCGCATCTAACATTCCTTTTCCGACTAATCCTGCATGTGCCGGCTCATGGCCACTACCGCCGCCGCTAATTAATGTTACTTTATTTTCGTTCATTTCTTTCTTCTTAATGACTTTATATTTTTTCAAAAGCTCAAGCTCTGGGTGAGCCATAACCATTCCGTTGCACATTTCCATTACTAATGTTTCTGGTTTGTTTATAATCTTTTTCATTGTAGTTCTCCCTCAATTCCTTTAATATATTGTGATATATTTGAAATCTTCTTCTTACTACTCATGTTAAAATGAAAGCGTTTTATAGTAAACGGACAAAATGGACAATCTGTCTAAAGACACCGCTCTCATTTATGGGTAGGATTTTTATATTAATAACATTCTAGGGATGATTTAGATGACCTCTTCTATAATTTCTAAAAAGATAATCGCGAACTCATTGAAGTATTTAATGGAAACAGAGTCGTTTCATAAAATATCAGTGAGCGATATTATGTTACACTGTCAAATGCGTAGGCAAACTTTTTATTATCATTTTAAAGATAAATTTGAACTATTAAGCTGGATTTATAGAGAAGAAACGAAAGAAAATATTATAGACTTTCTCGATTATGAAAAATGGGAAAACATTTTCGATTTATTATTTGATTACTTTTATGAAAATCAAAAATTTTACCGAAATGCTTTTAAAGTCATTGAGCAAAACTCGTTTAATCACTATTTATTTGAGCATACGAAAAACTTATATATGAAGATTATTGATGAATTATCTGTGAGCTGTGGATTCAGCCTTTCTGATGAGACCAAAAATACGATTGCCTCCTTTTATAGTCACGGCTTCGTTGGAACGATAAAAGATTGGATTGAAAGCAAGTGCGAAGTAGATCCATCCGTTATGTCTTCTCTTATGAAAAATATGATAAACAATCAATTACTACTATTACTTGAGCAATCAGCAAAGTAATTAAAGGGTGGCAAAAGCAATGAAAAAGATTATGAATGATGTACAAAATATCGTTCAAGATATGCTGCATGGCTTTTATTTTGAACATAACGACAAAGTAAATTACGATGAAACAAATAACATCATTTATGTAAAAGATATCGAAAAAATGAAGCAAGACGTCGCTATTATAAGCGGCGGTGGTAGCGGACATGAACCTGCTGATATTGGTTATGTAGGAAAAGGTATGCTTACAGCGGCAGTAAACGGCAATATTTTCACTCCGCCTACAGTGGAACAAATTGTAGCGGCAACCCGCCTCATACCAAAAGATAAAAGTATACTATTCATCATCAAAAACTTTAAAGATGACGTAGAAAACTTTCTAGCAGCAAAGCAAATTGCTCAAGAAGAAGGAAGAAAAGTTGACCATATCATCGTAAATGACGATGTTTCAATTGAAGATGATGCTTCCTTTAATAAAAGAAGACGCGGCGTAGCTGGCACTGTTTTCGTTCAAAAAATATTAGGTGCGGCCGCTCTTGAAGGTCACTCTTTAGAAGAACTAACAGCACTCGGCCATTCTATCACTGAAAACTTACACACATTAGGAGTTGCCCTTTCCCCTGCCAACGATCCAGTAAAAGGAAAAGCTTCATTCACATTAAACGAAGATGAAGTGTTTTATGGCGTCGGCATTCACGGAGAAAAAGGTTATCGTAAAGAAGCACTATCCTCTTCTGAAATATTAGCGATCGAACTGATGAACAAACTAAAAAGTATTTACCGCTGGAGAAAAGGAGACAACTTCGCTATCCTTATTAATGGACTCGGCGCAACTCCATTAATGGAACAATACATTTTCGCAAACGACATTCGCCGTTTGTCTGAACTTGAAGGATTGCAAGTGACATTCGTAAAGGTTGGTACGCTGTTGACTTCTTTAGATATGAAAGGTGTTTCGCTCAGTTTGCTTAAGGTAGTGGATTTGGATTGGATGAAGTGGTTGAAGGCGGATGTTAGAGTGGGTAATTGGTAAGTAAAAATCATGATGATAAAAGCCTTTAACTATAACAAGTTAAAGGCTTTTTACAAATTGAAATATCGCACGAGCGTTCAAAAGAAATTCGTAATCACCTCACTGAATGATGACAGGTCTTCCAAATAAAGCTGGATGATAAATTAACATCGCCCCTACAAATGAACACACTAAACAAAAAACAGCCTCGTATTTTATAACTAGAGAAGAGTTGGTATCAAGCTTTTTCCCCTCTCTTCTTAATATCATTTTAAAAGCTCTATATAATAAATATCCAATAATCGCCCCGAGAGTGTTCGTAAATAAATCATCAATATCTGTAATTCTATTATTTAGTAATTGATTTAACTCAATTGCCAATGAAAAAAAGAATCCTGCACATACGGTGTTTTTCATTTTTCTAAAATGCGGCCAAATCATCGGTAATAAAAAACCTAACGGCATAAACAGTACGATGTTCAAAAGATACGTAGTACTACCTGCCGTATCAAATAGAGTCAAATTGATTTGACTTACACGAATCCACGTTTCATATCTACTTATATCCCATACAGTCGCGATTTGCGTCACCTTATACACTAACGAAAGATAGAACAGAAAAACATACACCCACAAAAAATGCCGAATAGATATAGTTCTTTTCGCTTTAAAATAAACTCCAATTTGAAACACAATACAAAACATAATAGTAAAGAAATAAGTATACAAATAACTAATCAAAACTCCTGTATCCATGTAGAATCCCCTAACTTTACATTTTCATCTATGACTTTGTCTTTTTTAGTCTCCTTCATGATGTAACTCATTTATAGGATAGGAAAAACTTTTAAAATAAAGAGTGGGGTAAATATAAAATTTTTCTTAAATCTTCAGTTGGGTTTTATTATTACTCTTCTTAGGCATCCGCCATTGATAGCTAGGCAACAACATGCTTAAACCTAACAATACTATCATTTTTGCACGTAATCCTCGTAGTACTTTAACCGATAAAGCATATATAAAATCATGTGACTCGTTTGTTCAGTTAAAACATGAAATTAATAAATATATGACGTACTATAATCACTCTTGCTATCAATGGAATTTAAAGAAGATGACTTCTGTTTGCATACAGAAATCATCTTTTTTAGGTTGCCTAACTTTTTTTAAAATGTCCTTTACAAAGGGTACAGATCAAGAGCACCTTATTCCTATTCGAGGGGATCAACTATACCTTCTTCCCTTAAAATCACACAAATCCATTTACAAATCTATAAAAGTAGATATAATATCCTTATGGAACCTTCATTAATTTATAAAGCATTGTCAAATGAAACAAGATGTCAAATTCTATCATGGTTAAAAAATCCAGAAAACCATTTCGACGAAAAACCTTATTTAGAACAAGGGATTAATTTTCAGATTGGAGTGTGTGTAGGAGATATTCAGCTTAAAACTGGCTTAGCCCAATCGGTTATTTCTAGTTATTTATTAACTATGAAAAAGGCAGGACTACTAGACTCTGACCGAATTGGAAAATGGACATATTATCGTCGAAATGAAAAAACAATACAAGCGTTTTCTGAATACGTTCAAAATGAATTATAAAGTAAAAGCAAATAATCAACCTACCATTGATTATTTGCTTTCACACATTCTGCTTTTATATAGCTGCCCAATACATTCTTTTTAAAACTTCGCTACCTATAAAAGAAAGAAACATAGAAAGGAGCATCTTTTTTAACATATCATATCTAGTTATTTAGATATCTGTTTTTGTGTTTAACATTACATAATTCTAATACTATTGACATCCAATCATGCTCATTTCCTTGTTAATAAATCGATTTCACTTTCAAAATAATAAGAAGAATGGAGAGTTTTACAAATGAAAAAAGTAAGTCCTTTACTTATTCTTACACTAGCAATAGGGGTGTTTGGAATTATTACTACCGAGATGGGTATTGTCGGTGTATTACCACAAATCACTCAGAAATTTGGCATTTCAACTGCACAAGCAGGGTTTTTAGTAAGTATATTCGCACTAGTCGTTGCTATTTCTGGTCCGTTTTTAATTCTGCTCGTCTCTAGTATTAATCGTAAAATAATTTTATTAATAGCAATCTTTGTTTTTGTTATTTCAAATATAATTTACGCTTATACAACACAATTTGAAATCATGCTTATTTTTCGTATTTTACCTGCAGCACTTCACCCACTCTTCTTTTCAATCGCTCTTGTAACTGCTGCTAAACTTGTCCCTCCTGAAAAGAGTGGTCAAGCGGTTACAAAAGTTTTCATGGGAATTACGGTTGGCTTTGCACTAGGTGTACCATTAACCTCTTACCTTGCAGATCAATTTTCATTAGAAATTGCTTTCTTATTCGGAGCGCTTATTAACGCCCTTGCATTCATTGGAATACTAATCTCACTTCCTTCTATGCCCGTTAAAGAAAAAATGTCTTTCGGCAAACAAATTCGTATACTCGGCAAACCAGGATTATGGTTAAATATTTTAACTGTCACATTCCTTTTTGCAGCCATGTTTTCCGTATACAGCTACTTCGCCGAATACCTTGCGAAAGTAACTTCCATGAATGGATCGCTCATCAGTATCATGCTATTCATATTTGGTATAGTTATGATTTTAGGCAATCATTTATTTGGTAGTCTTCTGCAAAGAAGCATAGTAAATACAGTAATATCGTTCCCTATTTTATATTCTATTGTTTACATATTGGTTTATTATTTAGGTCCTTATCTTGTTCCAATGATTTTTATGGTATTCATTTGGGGAATCGTGCATGCTGGTGGATTAATTGTTGGTCAAACATGGTTAATAAGTGAAGCAAGAGAAGCACCCGAATTTGGTAATAGCCTATTCGTTTCATTCTCAAATCTTGGAATTACTCTAGGAACAACTATTGGAGGCTGGTTCATTTCAAACTTAGGTATTCATCAACTTATTTGGAGTGGATTTATATTTACACTACTTTCATTTCTATTAATTATAATAAAACTAAAATTTTTCACTTCTAATAACCTAGCTTCATTATCAAGCTAGTACATTTTCAGTTCCAAACTGGATAAAAAACATTATACAGTGAAACTTTAATCAGCTCTCACCAATCGGGCATTTATGGGCAGCCCGGCAAATAGTGGGATAAATTCTATATAAAATACTGGTTATTCTTCTTATAAGATTTTATAAACTATAAAGTATGACACTCAGAGCCTTTAGCTATAAATACAAGTTAAAGACTTTTTATATAAAAACAGCTTTAAAAGGTGCTAATTTTATGGAACATCATCAAAATAGAATACTAAAAAAAGGCTCCATTGCTGGAGCACTCAAAAAATAATATAACTAAACGAATTAAAACAAGGAACAGACAATTAAAATATACAAATAAAACATAAATAAATCTATATATATGTAATATTACATATAAAAATCCTATTTATCACTGCTATAATAAACTTACTCGATGATTGTTATATTATTCATAGGTTAAAAGCAATAAGTTACCTTCTTAACACCAATTTACAAAGAAAAAAAGACATCTTAATTGATGTCTTTTTTTATTTTCCAAAGGACCTGCTCAATTATTGCGTAAAAAACATAAAGTAATTTGAATCCGTTAAAATACATGAGTGTACCCTTGTTTTCCCCTCTTATTAAAAGGAGGAACTATTATGGGTTTTGGTGGTAGTTGCGGCGAAGGCTGCGGTTTTGCTGGAGGATTTGCTTTATTAGTTGTACTGTTTATTTTATTAATCATCGTTGGAGCTTCTTGCTTCTGCTAAAAAACTATCAGAAAAGACACTCTTATATGGGTGTCTTTTCTTTATAATAAAGTGAAACTTTATTCCTCCGCATCCCTCATACTGTAATACCCCAAATTAATAATAACCAAGAAATACCCACCCATAATTCCGGCAGCGAATGTCCACATGAATTCATGGTGTTCAATTTCATACATAATAATCGCACCTAGTATTGCGGCTGCAAACCGATTTATCATTCCGAGCATCGGTGCTTTTTCTTTTTTTACAATGCTATCTCCGAACTTTTCAATACGCCTTCCTAAAATCCAGGCGCAGTACATACTCACCAAAAGGCCAATGCTTATCCCTACAAACTGGGCTGAAAAAGGTGTCACGAGCCAGCCCAATAACATTACGCCTAGCAAACAATACATTTGTATGTTAAACGATTTTAGTGCCATACGAATCATGTTATTCTCCTTTATCTTTCTCATTGTAATTCCGTATCATCAGTCCAATCTTCCAGGCTTCAAGCTTTCAGCTATATCTTTTTTAAAATGAGGGAATTTGATTTTGCTCACCATTAAATAAGCGAGTGCGCATGTACCAAACGCCACGGAAACTGGATTCTTTAAAAAACATAAAATGAGGAGACACATTGCCGCAAATGGAATCGGCATGCCGATAAAGGTCGGGAGTTTGCTTTGCTGTGTGTTAAATCTTGCAAGCCGAAGCATTCCGCAAATACTATAAGCAAGCGCACATATCATCCCGATAGACTGCAAATCTTTTAACGAAGTACTATATGCAAGAATAGATGGTGCCACACCGAAGGTCACTAAATCCGCAAATGAGTCTAGCTCTCCGCCTATTTCCGAAACAGAATCAAGTTTCCGAGCGACCATGCCATCAAACAGATCAAGGACCATACCTGTAATAATGAACATAACTGCACCGTACATCTCGTCAACGAAAACAGCATGAATAGCCAAAAGCCCACATATAAAATTTGCTATCGTAATCATATTTGGTATGAAACTCATAATACACTTCTCCTCCTTTCTACTAATTGCTCCATCTAAATTCTTACTCATTACAATCAAGATCCTTCTGCTTTTCTTCCAATATCACTTTATTTATTTTCGTTAACGTATCGGTCATTTGCTCTAGGGCATTTATATCGATTTTAGAAAAATATTTCTCAATTAATACATCATCTAACTCCGACAACCGCTCTATATACTTACTACCGTTTGGACCAAGTGTAAGAAAATACTCCCGTTTATTATTAGGGTTTACTTGTTTTGAAATCATCTTCTGTTTCTCCAATTTGGATAAAACTTGGCTAACGGCACTTTTTGATACATTAAAAGTAGTCGCAATGTGATTTGCCGTCGTGTTTTCATTTAAATTAATATGAAATAGCATGCTCTCTTGCTGTCCTGTAAGACCGAACTCATCTTTTAACTCCTGGAATAGTAAAATGTAGAATTCATTATAAGCTCGGTTCATTTCATTAATTACTTCTTTATACGTTCTAGTCATAGCGTTATTCCTCCATGCTTTTATTTCGCTTAATAGTTAAGTTCACTTAACTTAACTATAGTATACCGTTATGTTCGTGTAAAGGGAAATATCGCTCTACACTTTACTCACAATGATACAAAAAAGAAGACACTCTTCTAAAACAAGTTTAGTCGCTTCTGTCTCACTGCTTTCCTCATCCAAATACTCGGTAAGTCATTCTGAATAATCAAAAAGAAAATCAATAAAATTCCATATAGACCCATTACTGGTTAAAATGTTATAATGGAATTACCCTACATAGTTACTCATAGCCAGACTGAGGAACTAGCGTCTTATTAAGTAATGCGCATAACTAAAATAAAAAAGACACTTTACGGTGTCTTTTTTATTTATATTCCTAGGAATTATCTCTTTTATAAACAGACTCTATCAAACAGTAAAGGAGACTAACAGATGGAACATCCTGTTGCAAGACAATTACGTTTTATACGGGTATGTCTTATCATTTTGATTATTTTCATTGCGTTTTGGGACCGGGAGAAAACTGTAGAAAGCGATTTAAATTGTCTTTTCTTTATAAACTACATCCAAAAAGTTGGATAGCTTCTTTTACTACTCATGTTATTGATGAATAAAGCAATAACTACAATAACTACGGAACCAATTAAAACTGGTGTTACTAAATAACTCCAACTATTTGCCCCTAAAATAACGATAATCGGATCGGCCCCTGCCGGAGGGTGCGTCGTTCTCGTTAACATCATAACGGCTATTGCCATCCCCACTGCTAAAGCAATTGTCCAATATTCATTCCCAAACAAATGATATATTGATAGACCGATGAAAGTTGAAATCAAATGTCCTCCAATAATATTACGCGGCTGAGATAATGGCGCATTCCAAACTCCAAATGCTAATACACAACTCGCCCCAAATGGAGCCATTAATAATTCTGTAGAGGTTATGCTCGTTAAATATGTTAAGGTAAGAATTGTTAAAAATCCCCCTAGTAGTCCTGTTAAAGAGTCCTTTATATTTACTTGTAATGGACTTCTTCCTTTCCCTTTCATTTTTGTAAAATATCGTACACTTATTGGTTGAGGATCTTTCTGCTTAGTTGCTGTTATATTATCCATCGTTCTCCTCCTTTATTTACCAACAATTATAACTCGACATAACTAACCTGTAAATATCAATTTTAGAGGTTAGTTAAAGAATAAAAAAAGAATCAACTGTTATAAGTTGATTCTCTAGACTTCTTCAAATTTTCGATCCTGAAATTTTGCTACCTTTTTCCGGTTCCCACATATTTTCATAGAACACCATTTTCGTTTCCCACTCTTATCTATAAATAATAAAACACAGTCAGGATTTGAACACCTTTTAAGGAAAATAAGCTTATTTTCTGCTATTAACGTTAAAGCATCAAATGCAATTAACGATGCGAGTATATCCTCGATTTCTCCAACCGGGATAGATACTAGCTGCTGTTCAATGATTTTATATGTAAATGGTGCCTTCTCAATTTGTTTTTCTAAATACGTAATAAAATCATTAGAAATCTCTTGTTGATCAGCAATTGCCTCAAACTGTTTTCTCAGTACTTCTCTTACCTCTAATATGCTAGATGTAACTTGATTCGTGCGCTCTTGAATCCTTATAAATGTTTTTTCATTCCAAAAAGGAAGATTAACCTTTATTACATGTAGCCATTCTAATACATCTTCATTTGTTATTAATAAATCATAACGTTGTCCACGCCTAACTAGCTCTGTATTTACTAAATCTAATGAGAGATTTCCAGATATAAGCGGGAATTGTTTTTTGTCCTGCATGTACTCATCACCTTCTCTTTAAATAATCATATTCCAAATTAATACAGCAGTGCAACTTTTTTATAAACTACAAAGTATGAAGATCAAAGCCTTTAGACATAATTACGACTAAAGGCTTTTTGTATGTAAGTAAATGAAAAAGGAGCTAATTTTATGGAACATAATAAAAATGGAATACTTGCTTTAATTGTTTTATTTTTAGGATTAGTGTTTTTTGTTAGTGGAATGGTTTATCATTTATGGGGCTCATTTTAATTTCAACTTTTAGACGGATAAATAACTCGAATCAGAGAAATGCACAATATTTTCCCTTTTCCTTCCAAAATTAATATAATAAGATATAAAATGTAATACATATAAAGACAAATATATAGCACTCATTAAAGTGCTTCTATTTTGGAAGGAAGAAACGATGAACAAAAAGTTATTAGCCCCATTATTATGTAGCACATTCTTGTTTGGAGTATCAGCTTGCGGTTCACATGATGCGCCTGCGAAAAATGAGCAGGCGACTTCTAAAAAAACAGAGAATGACAAACTTAGCAGCAAGGATTCGCAAAAAGAACTTCCTACCAATGTAGATTCCTCTGATGTATACATGTCAATGGGATCTGCCGAGTCATTAGATGTTATAGGGACTGGAGAAGTTAAAGCACAAGGTGTCTTTAAAGTATTAGACATCGCAGTTTATAATCGTAAAGAAGAACCCATTACACTAGATATTAACAACTTTAAATTAATTGATGGATTTGGAAGAGAATATCACATTTCTAATGAATATCAATCCGTACTTAAAGCTGCAAATACGTCTACATTTAAATTTGGTATTGTTAACCCTGATGAACATTCGGACGGAAACATTGTATTCGATGTACCGAAAAACACGCGAGGATTAACTTTAAAATTTAATAATGATAAGTTAGATAAAGAGCTCCAATTAAAAGTGGAATTGGAATAGGCAAAATAAATACGTCTCCCTTAACATTCTCTACTAACATAAAAAAGTACAGTCTTTTCTACAGCAGACTGTACTTTTTCATTTATCATTTCACATAACATTCCCTAATTTTTTTGACTAGCTGCTCTCCAATCACGAAAAGATGTTGGGCGTCCAGAAAAAGCTCTTTGCTTTGTAACAGATGGTTTTTCTTCAGGAGTCATTGTTTTTTCTTTAAGAGTCGCTGGTTTTTCTTTAAGCGTCACTGATTTTTCTTCAAGAATAGTCACAGCTGTTTGCATTTTCTCTAACTGTTCTTTCAACAATTGTTGTTCAATCTTTAAATCCGTAAGTAAACGTAAAATCATCTCAGAATTAGCCATAAGATCCTCCTTCCCCCAATACACAGAATAAAATACAATATGTAGCAGACGAAATACCGGTGACAAAAATAAGTTCGTCAACTCTTTTTAACTTCCAAAATCCTTTTATTTTTTTAAGGACCTGCTCCATTCACCCTTAAAAACATAAATTAAATTAAATCCATTAATAAATGGTCTTTATGGAAGGAGGAGTTAATATGGGCTATGGAGGTAGTTGTGGTGGAGGCTGTGGTTTCGGCGGCGGATTTGCCTTACTTGTTGTGCTCTTCATCTTATTAATCATCGTTGGCGCTAGCTGTTGGGGCGGCGGATTCGGCTGCTAAGGAGAGGCACTCTTGAGAGTGTCTTTTTTTTGATATGTGGCTCGTATACATATTGTTCAAATCTATATAATTTTTAAAAATATAGTTTTAAAGCATATTTCTCAATGAATAAAACAACTTAACATGGTAAAATAATATTTGGATGGGAGTCCAATATATTATTAAAATTAAGATGGTTCAAGTCGAAGGAAGGCACCTTAGGGTGTCTTTTCTTTATGACTTCTAACATCAATAAAGGGTGGTACAAACTATTACATATGTTTGTACCACCCTTTATTGATGCGTTTAGACTTCACAGGTTTTGAAGTTTTAGACTTCTCCCTTAGTGTACCCATATTATTAGAACATCCTGTAATCTGTAGACAAAATGTAGCTAATAAAAACAATATTAATAATTTCTTCAATAAATCCTCCTACATACATAAAACACCATATGTTACAAAACAAACATAACATCAACTCTTCATAAAAACAATATAATCCTTGGTCCTTAAGCTATCTCTTAACATAGGAGTACTTCTACATATTCATCAAGCTAAGATTTTAAAATATCCCCTACTTAAGGAATTTGTAAGTATCAAGTAAGAAAAACGAGAGCTTTGTTTCTTATAATCAAAATATAAAGTGAAGGAAGAAAGATTATTTCTGGGATTAATATGCATGTGACAAGAGAAGAAATCTACGTTTTTTTAGAATAATAATATGAGTATGTCCAAGTTTTGGAGATTGCTTGCAAATATTTTTAAGTTTTCGCACCAGAACCCTAATTACCCTACCTGTTTTTTACCATCACATATTGGAGGTTAAAACATGAATAAAAAAAAGAAAATACAAAGATCAGCACTTACCTTTACCCTACTCTTTTCTTTAGGCGTTTCATCTTTCCCGCTTACAACAACTATTCACGCAGATACACGTGAGAAACAATCTGCTGAAAAGAAATTAATCTCTTTAACGGAGCGTACATCATTATTTTTTGAATATCTCCAGCAAGGTAAGTATGCAAAGGCACTACAGTTGACGTCTACTGCTTTTCAATCCAAATTTACAGCAACCACATTACAAAACTGGTGGACACAAAGTGGCTGGAGCGGGATAAAAAGCATGGGAACCCCCGTGATAAAAGAACGAAACTCGGTCCATCAGACGGTGGAAATTCCAGCAGCTACCGAAGGAACTACCATACCGCTACTCCTTAAATTCACACCTGGCGGGAAAGTAGATGAAATTGGAGAAAGGCCACCCGAGGAATATTTTACCATCCCCCATCCTAGCTATGATCAACCTGACTCCTATCAAGAACGTGAAATCGTCATTGGAAATTCTACCTATCCGTTACCAGCGACATTAACAGTTCCGAAACATAAGCGTGGTGAAAAGCTGCCCGTAGTTGTTCTTGTTCATGGTGCTGGCATCCATGATCGCGATAGCACATATATGGGAACTAAGATCTTACGCGACCTTGCGGTGGGCCTTTCATCCAACGGAATTGCAGTGTTGCGCTATGAAAAACGTACCTTAGAACATGCATTAAAGATGAGTGCAGAACCTGTTACGTTAGATCGTGATACTACAGATGATGCTATCTATGCAGCAAAATCAGCAGCGCAGCAGGAAGGCATTGATCCAAATAATATTTTCATTCTTGGACATAGCCTAGGAGCCGGCACAATGCCGCGTATACTGAGCAAAGCGCCTTCCTCACTTGTCCGAGGAAGTATCTTACTCGCACCACCTGCACGCCCTTTGACTGACATTGCCATTGATCAGTATCAATACCTTGGGGAGTCAAAGGAAGTAATCGATGAATTAAAAAGACAGGTCGCTTTTATCCAGGATCCTGCTTTCAATCCTGACCATCCTCCAGCTGGCTACAATTTTGGGTCACCTCATTTTATGTATGATGTTTCTAGGTGGCGTCCAGTTGAAGAAGCACAATCACGAAAAGAGCCTTTACTCATTTTGCAAGGAGCACGCGATTATCAAGTAACAGTAAAAGATGAATATACAAAATGGCAGAAAGGACTTTCAAACCGCGGGAATGTTCAGTTCAAAAAATACCCGAAATTGAATCATTTCTTCACGGAGGGTGACGGGGAATTAAGTCTTCCTAGTGAATACGAAATTCCTGCTAATGTTCCCGAGTACGTCATCCAAGACATTATTACATGGGTTAACGAGACAAAAAAATAAGAAAACATCAAAAGCCTTCATGCAATCATCATTGCGTGAAGGCTTTTTGAAACTAGTGATTCAGAGATAGCTATTATAATGGATCAAAACGAAAATTATATTTTTCTACGTACTAAATAAAACGCTAAGGAACCCATAATAACAGGTGCAACGAAGTCAAAGAAATATGAAAAAGAAAAATTAAAAAGAAAAAGAAATGGTATAAGTGTATAGATAACTGCTAGTCCTATAAATAAAGGAATTCCAAATTGAAACTCTCGACATCGTTTAATTTTCCTATATAAGACTTCCCCAATTAGACAAGCTATAAGAGCTGGTATACTACCATAAGTGACGATAGTTTTTATGAACCCCTGTAAAACGTCTGGGTGAATAAAGCTAGGATTAAAAATATATGAAATTAAGAACCATCCAAAAATAAAAGCAAATAGACTTGCAGCATAACTAACTACAAATTTTATCAAAGTAAGCAACGTAATCATCCTCACAATTCCCTAATATTATCTTCATTTTATCATTTTCTCTTAAAAAGATTCCAAAAGGGTATACTTGCCCTTCAGCTTTCTTTTTTAACGCTTGTTCAAGACGTATTTTTTGATGTTATTCTGTATAAAAAACTTTTGGGAGCAACCTGTTCTGTTAGGTTGATAGCGATGGGGTGCCGCCAGCATTTCGAAAAAAATCACGCTAAACAAAAAACTATAACAAACTTTCCATATGGGCAACTAAATTACATAAAAAAAGACACTCTAAGGTGCCTTTCTCCGACTCGATAACCACTTTAATTTTACTAATGTGTATTGGACTTTCCATCCTCATCAATGAATGGAAAGTAGAGATGCTTCAATTATGTACCGATCTGGAGCGTCTCCTATATAGTCAAAAGGATAACAAGTTGTTAATGTTAATGTTGGCTCACTTTTTTCTACAATAACTGTTCGATCTTCTGAATCTGTTATCCAATGCTTGTTAATTTCATATGTATATGTTTTATTTTCATATTCCACGATAAGTTGGTCATTTTCCTTTAATTGACCAAGCTCGGTAAAAACAGTATCTCTATGTCCACTTAAAACTGTATGACCATTTCCAGATGGTGTAGTAGTTAAGTCACTAACAAACATACCTACACCCTTTTTTAGTACTTTATCATCGGCTCCCCAATATATAGAGTATTTCTTTTGTATTTTAGGGATAATTAAATATGCTACTTTATCTCCTAACTGATGGTTTACCTTTGAAGCAGGAATTTGTACAGGTTCTTCTTGTAATGAAGTGTCAGTCTTTATCTCTGTCTCTATTTGATTGATGTTTTGCTTTTCATTTTCTTTAGAAGGTGTGGAGATCTCATATTGTTTAGCCTCGTTAGTTGTCAACGACTCTGCTGATTGTCTAGCACTATACCATTCTAGAAAATAATAAGAAAAGATAGTAAGTCCAATAACAGTTAAACATAAGCCTATCCATTGTTTTTTATTCACTCTTATCACTCCATTTGAAAACGACAGGATTTCTCCTGCCGTTTTAAGGAACTATTTTATGCGTTTGTCTTTTTACGACGGAACATTAATACAGCTCCAGCTAATGCTAATCCTAAGCTTGCTAGCATCATTGTAACACCGTTTGATGCTGTATTAGGTAATTTTTCACCTTGTTTTTTTGTTTCTTTTTTCACAACTGTATTAGTATTTTTCTTTGTTTCTTTTGCAGTTGTTTGAGGCTTAGTTTGTTCTTGTTTATTATTTGTTGTTTGGTTGTTTTGTTTTGAATTCTCTTGCTTAGTATTTTCTTGTTTAACAGGTTCTTGTTTAGTGTTTTCCTGTTTAGTATTTTCTTGTTTAGGTTGTTCTTGAGGTTTAGTAGTTTCTTTATTTTCTGTTGTAGTATTTGTGCTCTTTGGATATTTATAATCCTCACATGGAATGCCGTCTTTATCATTATCTAAACGGTGCGGATCATTTCCAACACCATATCCATTTTGATCCCAGAATGCTTGAGCATCTTGTTGACTTTTAAAATGGCCACAGTTTTTTGTATCATTAGGACTCTTAGCTGCAAATGCAGAAGAACTGTACCCCACTGTTAATAGTGTTACCGCTGTTGCTGAAGCTAATAATTTTTTCATAAATTTCTTTATCCCCCTAAATGGCATGTATTTACATTGAAATATTTTACATTTAAAAAATTAAAAATACAATAATAATTTGTAGATAAATGTAAGATTTCTAGATAATAATACCAAACTATTAATTCGTATATTGTCATATTATGTCGAAAGAAAATAAAAAAAGAGCCAAGGCCCTCTTTAATAACTACTAATAACCATAATCACTATTCTCACAGTAATATGAATTTGATTTATCACAACAAATATATGTTATTTGTTGGATAAATAATGGAATCAGTAAAGCGTTAGCTGTAGTAGCATTTGAGACAGTAATACTTTGAAAACATCCTCAAGTAAGAAAGTTTTTGTATCTCCTGGTGTTAATGTAATTATTACAATTCTACATGTCTAATGAGGAAAAAATATACCGTATACTATATACAGTTGGATATTATCAGGAATCATTTTGCACGAAAGAAAAGACACTCCATATGAGTGTCTTTTCCAATAGTTTTTAGCAGAAGCAAGAAGCTCCAACGATGATTAATAAAATGAATAACACAACTAATAAAGCAAAGCCTCCCGAGAAGCCACAACCGCCACAACTACCACCATAACCCATAATAGTTCCTCCTTTAGATAAGAGGGGAAAACTAAGGTTCACTCATGTATTTTAATGGATTCGTTTCATCTTATGTTTTTTCGTATTGATTGAGCAGGTCCTTTCGAAAACTATTCACATATTAACTATATTTTTAAAAATGAATAATTCAACTATAACAATAAATAGATAAATTAATATAATGTATTAATTCTAAAAGAAGGGAGGAATAGCCATGCAATTAGTTTGTTTTAAAATAGTAAGTGGTCAGTATTTCTTGTTTGTAGAAGGTATTCAAATTCCTGTACCAATTCCAGCAGTTGCTGCAGCTTTATTAATTGGTTTAGGAGTAATTCCACTTTGTTCTTAATGTAAAGAATTCGGATCATTCCTATCTTTTCATTGGAAAAGCCTCAAATATATGAATACTTGAGGCTTTTCTTATAATTGAGAAAGACACTTTAACGCGGCTGAAGATCTCCTGATTTAACTAATGCGGCCGTTACATCATCACCGAAAGTATTGAGACAGAATACTTGCTCGTCTACCGTATCCATCACTGTAGCTTCACCTATCTTGCCACCTTGAAGTTTAATAAAATAGTTATGTTCTTCTAAAATTTTACTAAAATCTCTATTTGCCCATCTTTCAGTAATTGCTAATAGCTCTTCTTTATTCTTGAAATTGTTTCCGTTTAGAATGTTTCTTACTTTCTCTGCATTCTTTTTGGACATAGGGGTTGCTCCCTTTCCTTCACACGCTTTTACTTTTTGATGAGTCATGCTATGCATAGCTGAAATAACTTCTTCTTCAGTAGAAGTTACTGTAATGTGAAGTTGTGCATTTGAACCTTTCACTTCTGCTTCATTCGATAGTGTGTCTTCTTTATTAACCTCTGCAAAAACATGGTCCTCACTCTCAAGCGGGACTTCAGCAAACTGTAACATTCCATAAGTCATACCAGTTGCAAGTACTACTACACCTATAATAGATGCTAGCCAATACGTTAGCTTTTTGTCCATCTTCATTTCCCCTGTCTTCGTTTAAATATCTTAACTAAAGAGTACCATATTTAATTCCTTTTTATTGAAGTGTCTCTAATTTTTACTATAAAAAACGTATAAATCATTTAATACCAATATAACAACTTCACAATCATGACTATGCCTATTCTCATAACAGGATCTATATACGATGTCACTAAATCATCTGGTGAACTATTAGTTATTAGTACGGCTTTGCATCCTTATTCTCAAAAAGGATAATTATTGTACATACCAATTCTTATGTATAAAGACACCCAAAACAAGTGTTACGAAAAAAATATAAAAAAGACATCTTTTCTAGGGAAAGATGTCTTTTTTATATAAACCTTAATGTTCGTTCTGTAAAACCCTCGCTGCCTTTACTCCTTCTTTCTCTTCTTTTAAGAATAACGATACGATAAATGCAACAATAATAAAGATTAACCCAAGTGCAAATGCACCTTGGAACCCTGACGTTAAACCGTTTAACTTCTCTACTGGATCCAGTGGATTTGCGGAGCTTTCCATATACTTAGTTGTTCCTGAAGACATTTTCGAAATAAAGATAGCTGTACCAATTGCACCAGCTACTTGTTGCAACGTACTAAATAGTGCTGTTCCGTGCGGATATAAATCTGGTGTTAATTGATTTAAACCGTATGTTTGTGCTGTCATGACAAACATGAGTCCAACCATTAATACGCTATGCATAATAATAATTTGTACCATTGATGTATCAGGAGTAATGCCTTTAAATAAGAACATTGCAATTCCTACTAAGACAATGCCGGGAACGATAATAACTTTCGGACTAAATTTATCAAATAGTTTACCTGCGATTGGTCCCATTATGGCGCTAATAACACTTCCCGGAAGCATGATAATTCCTGATTTAAAAGCTGTAACGAGTAAAACGGTTTGCAAGAACATCGGTAATAAAGTCATCGTTGAAAATAACGACATCATCACAATGACAATTAATCCAACTGATAATGTAAACATCGGAACTTTAAATGCTCGTAATTCTAAAATTGGATTCTCAATTTTCAATTGTCGAACGGCAAAAATACATAATGAGATAAGCCCAACAATTAAAGTGCCATACACTTTTGCATCGGACCATCCTAAATCACCCGATGCACTAAAGCTATACACAAGCCCGCCAAATCCTAATGTCGATAAAAGGATAGATGGGTAATCTACTTTTGGCCTTGTTAACTCTGAAACATTTTGAATGTACTTCATCCCAATCATAATGGAAATGATCACGATAGGAATAACAATATAGAATAACCAGCGCCAATTTAATGAATCCACAATTACTCCAGATAATGTAGGGCCAATTGCCGGAGCTGCCATCATCACGAGTGCGATTAATCCCATTGTCGCACCACGTTTTTCAGGTGGACAAATGATTAAAATCGTATTCATTAATAACGGTGTAATTAACCCCGTCGCTACAGCTTGGACGATACGGCCAATTAATAAAACGGAAAATGTCGGTGCGAATCCCGCAATTAATGTACCGACTAAAAACGTTACCATAGCGATCAAAAACATTTGTCTCGTTGTGAGCCATTGCTGAAGTAATGCTGTAATTGGAACTAAAACCCCAACTACTAACATGTATGCTGTAGAAAGCCATTGAATCGTTGAAGCCGTTACGTCAAATTCTTTCATTAATACCGTTAACGCATTTCCAAGTAATGTTTCATTTAATAATGCAACCATTGCACCTAAAAGTAATGCAATTAAAATGGGGGTATGTTTCAAATTAGAAGTATCAACTTTGCCACTTGCTGGGCTCTTAGTTGTCATATTCATTTACAGATTCTCCTCCTGTTTCTTACTTAAAAAACTTTAAATACACCGGAACACATGTAATATAATATACATATGTAGATTAAAAAGGGAGAATCAATTTTCAGCCACTGTATATTTAATCTACAAAAAAGGAGAATTGTAGATGAACGATAGTGAAAAACAACTTGATTTACGTATTAGACGTACACATAAATTACTGTGGGATTCCTTATTTGAATTAATGACGCAATCAAAACAGAAATATAGTACGATCACGATTAACCAAATATGTGACCGCGCAATGGTACACCGAACAACCTTTTATAAACACTTCGAAGATAAAGATGCTTTATTAACATTTGGATTTAAACGATACAGCAAGATGATTGCTGAAATACCCGTTTCAGATCGATTAAGTAAACCATTTCAAGTAATGGAACAATTTCTACACCATGAAGAAATCGGTAAAATATTAGAGACACAAATGTCTGATGAACAATTTATTAACCGGACACAGTATTTAAGTCACGAAACGAGAAAACAAGAAATAGAAGTGTTACATCAACTGCGCAAAAATCATACGATGCCAAACGATTTAATCATTGAGTTTTATTCAGGGGCAATCACCTCATTAAGCGCATGGTGGTTTAAAAATGAAAGAAGCGTTTCTGCGGCTGAAATGGATAGGTATCTCCACCAACTTATTAATCGGGATATTTTTCAGTTTGAAGAGGAATAAGACTACACCTTTTCAATCATGCAATCAAATTGACCACAAAATAGGAATATGATATATTTTCCGTAGAATACTATATAAGTGTAACAGCGAATAAATTGGCATATAATAAAAAGAAGAGATGCGCTAACATCTCTTCCTTAACTGCTACCGTATAGGGTGGTGGTTATTATACGTTATTATTTTTTACGAAACCCACCCTTTTGCTTCCTACGGCGCGGAGTGGGTTTTTTGTTGTCCTTACCCAGAAGTTGCTTCCGCAAAAAATACGCTGAAACTTCACGTACAGTCGCTTTTACAAATTCTTTTACAAGATCAAACAAAAACTCCATATTATCACCCCCTTTCCTTCCAAATGGAAAGAAGGGATAACCACCCACCCTCACAATATGCAGTTGACTTTATTTTATCAAATGATTGTAAAGATATTATGTAAACAAAACAAATGAAATTTTACATAGAAAAAAAGCCCTTCTAAACCGGGCTTTTCTATCACCATTATTTAGCGATCTTCTTCAAATCCGAACTTTCTATAATTGAAAGCAGTCCACCTTTTATTAAGATGGACCATAACCAATAAGATGAGCAATTATAACTGCTATTAAACCGATTGAGTATTCAATGAGAATTAAAGGAAGAATCCACCTTGCCCACCTTGTCCATGAAATTCCTGCGATTGCTAATCCAGCCATTAGCGTACCACCTGTTGGAAAAATAATATTTCCAATACCATCGGCGAATGAAAAGGATAATACGGCTGTTTGGCGTGTAATGTCCAATAAATCTGCAAGTGGCGCCATAATAGGCATTGTCAACATCGCATGACCACTACCTGATGCTAAAATAAAATGAATCGCTACTTGGAAGTTGTACATTCCAACAACACTTAAAAAAGGAGATACATGTTTCATTTCTTCCGACACTTGATACAGTAGTGGGTCTATAATATGCCCTTGATTCAATACGACTAAAATAGCGCGTGATACACCAATGATTAAAGCTCCCCCGATTAAAGATGCCGATCCTTGTGTAAAAGATTCTACTGTATCATCAAGAGATATCTTGCCAAGAATTGCAATGATTATAGTTAAAATAATAAATAAGGCTGCAATTTCTTTTATATACCACTCGTACTTAATAACACCAAATACAAGAATAATATAATTGATTAAAAAGGCCGTTAATATCCATTTATGTCTTTTTGTTAACTCTACTTTCGCTGTTAGTAAGCTGTCTTGCTTCTTTGTATCGAATTTTCCGTAAATTCCGCTTACAGGATCCCTCTTTACTTTCATAGCATGACGATAGACGAATGTAACAGCAATTACATATATGATTACGAATAAAATGAGGCGGAACCCCATCCCTGAATACATAGGAAGACCTGCTATCCCTTGCGCAAGCCCGACTGTAAACGGATTCATAATTGCCGTTGTAAATCCAACAGACGCTCCTACTAGTACCATCGCAGTTCCTGTTATCGTATCAAATCCAACCGCAAGAGCTAGCGGAATAAATAGAGGTACATACACTAAAGCTTCCTCCGCCATTCCCATTAATGATCCGCCAAGCGCAAAGAACAGCATAATAATAGGAATCATTAACTTTTCACGGTTAGCAAGTTTTTTTGCCATCGTTGAAACAAGAGCCTCAACCGTACCGGATGCCTTTAATACACCAAAAAAACCTCCAATAATAAGAATAAAAAAGATAATATTAGCAGCTTCTACCATCCCTGTAGGAATAGATTTTACCGTATCAAAAAATCCAAGTGGCGTTGATTCAATCCATTTAAATGAATTTGGATCTACTGTTGTATACCCATTTTTTTCAATCTGTTCATATTTTCCTGCTGGCAATATATGTGTAACAACAGCCGCAATAACTAGCAAGACAAGTAACATTGCAAATACGTTTATTTTCCATTCTTTTCTTTCCTTTTTTTCTTCTGGCTCGAATGAAACTGCCTTCTCTGATACTTGACTCATATACCAATCCCCTTTGCAATAGAGTGAAACTTTAATCATTGGGGGATTCGTTCATCCCCCAATGATTATTACTTTTACAAGCAGCCGGCAGCCTGGTTTCCCCACTACCATGACGTACCAAGCTATCCACCAATTCTTTTATTTATAACACGCTAGGATTTAACTACCTTTTTACTAATTTCATTTACAAATTGGTTAAATAAACGTTGCTGCAAGACATCCCTTTCCGACATCATTTCTGGATGCCATTGAACCGCTGCTACATAACGATGAGCTTTGGATTCAATAGCCTCTATCACACCATCAAAAGACCATGCGCTCGCCTCAAAATTTTCCCCTAATGTTTTCACTGCTTGATGGTGAAAAGAATTAACCATTAAAGATTTTTGGCCAATAGCCTCATAAATTTTCCCCTCTTCCAGAAGATCTACGGAATGAGAGCCTTGCCATTTACGGAACTGTTCTCGAACATGGAAATATTCTGGTCCCATCTCGTGCTCTAAGTCTTGATAAAGAGATCCACCAGCTGCAACATTTAACACCTGTAATCCTCGGCAAATTCCTAGAATAGGAATATCTTTTTCTAAAGCCTGCTTTGCCAAATTTAATTCAAAATTATCTCGTTCTTCCTCTACAGTACCTATATACGATTTTGGAGTATCACCGTAATAAACTGGATTGATGTCCGCGCCACCAGCCAATAACAATCCATCTAATTGATTAAGTGTGGACTCAATTTGATCCACTTCCTCAATTGGAAGTAGAACAACCGTTGCACCTGCTCGTTGAAGTGAACGGATGTAGTCATAAGAAAAGATAGCCATATCCTGACCTGGTAGCCCTCGTAAGCCCTCCTTTCCTATTTCACTATGATCAATATAATACCCAGTAACACCAATTAGTGGTTTCATTTTCTCTCACCTCATAATTTAAATGGTTTCGTTGTCTTTCTCTGTTGAAATTGTATACTCTTAACCTCCCTTTTCTAGCAAGTGGTAAAGAATTAAATATGTAAATTACGACTCTACTCATTTCATTATTTCTTTACACACCATTGATATAAGCAAGTATCGTGCCAACATCGAAATTAAAGTGATTATTTACATATTTTTAAATATTTTGTCGTTTTATCGGTGTTTACTGTGTTGAAATGTATTATAATTGGTTATTAATTGGCTACATAATAACCAATTAATAACCAACTTTAGACCAATTCCATTCAACTAAAGAGGTGCTCTATGAACAAATTTGAAACTAACCACATTGTATTGATCACCGTTTTAAAAGAAACACGAAAAGCCCTACATCAACAACTAACGGAGATGGTAGGTGATCTCATAGATATCGAAAGTTTTTCTGTAGAAGAAAGTATTCCAAAAGTATTTCATTCTACATTAATCTTGTTACCTAATACATTTACGATAGAAACGGTGAAAGACTTTATTGGGGAAAACTGCGAAGTAATAATAGCAAAACGAACATTAAATTATGAAAACGTAGACCAGCTTTTATTTTTACCAGAAGGAACACAAGCCCTATATGTGAATGATAATCATAAAACAGTATACGAATCAATTGAAACGATGCGTCAATTGGGGCTGAACCATATTGAATATGTCCCATACTATCCTGGAAAAACGAATGTACAAATGATCAAGCTCGCAATCACACCTGGCGAACTTGAAATTATCCCTGATTTTGTAGAAAAAGTAATTAATATTGGTCATAGATTAATAGATATTACTACAATCATGTCCATTCTAGATCGATTTCATTTAATGGAGGAATCAGGTAACCACGTTTCTGAGAGATACTATCGAAAAATAGTAGATTTAACAAAGAATTTAGCTAAAGCTCATCGACAACTTCATCAAGTTATTGATGGTGTTGGTGATGGCATACTAGCTATTGATTATGAAGGAAGAATTGTTGTCTTTAATGAATTTCTGGAAAGCATGCTGAAAATAAAAAGTAAAAATGCTATTGGTCATCCGATTGATGCCATTATTGATAATATTGATTTAGTAAACCTCATCCTTTCGAATAAGCAACAAGAAAGTGGAATATTTGTTGTAAACGGCTTGGATGTAATAGTGGAACGTCTACATATAAATGATCAATCGATTATTGTTACTTTTAGAAATGCCCTTAAGACCATCGGGTTTGAACGTAAATTAAGAAAAGAATTTGTCAAAAAAGGTTATGTAGCAAAATACAATTTTCATAATATCGTTGGCATTAGCTCTACGATCCAAGACACGAAACAAATTGCCAAAAGGTTAGCTAAGACTGATTTAACTGTATTAATTGAAGGTGAGAGTGGTACCGGAAAAGAGTTATTTGCAAGTGCTATTCATAACGCTTCCCAGCGAAATAGCGGCCCTTTTCTTGCTGTTAACTTTAGTGCTTTATCGGATGATTTAGTCGAAAGTGAATTATTTGGTTATGAAGACGGAGCGTTTACCGGAGCAAAAAAGGGCGGGAAAATGGGATTATTTGAACAAGCAAATGGCGGCACTATTTTTTTAGATGAGATTGGAGATATTAGCCTGAAACTTCAAGCACGACTACTTCGAGTATTGCAGGAAAAAGAGATTATGCGCGTTGGCGGAAGCCAAATTATCCCGATAGACGTCCGGATTATTGCAGCAACCAATAAGGATCTACTGAAAATGATTCAAGAAAATATGTTTAGAGAAGATTTATACCATAGGCTTAAAGTACTCTTTATACACCTCCCCGAATTAAGGACACGCCGAAATGACATTGAATTATTAGCTAAACATTTTGTCACACTATCGGACCCTAAAGTCAAAATTGAACAAGAACTAATTGAAGAACTTCAAGGATATCCATGGTACGGAAATGTACGAGAACTTAAAAATACGATAGATTACATGCTTGCTGTCCGTACCGGAAACCAAATAACAAAAAATGATTTGCCTAATCAACATTATTTTCAAAAGCCTCCACATAAGAAAACAAATAGCGATCAGGCAGAAAATATTAAACCCTTTTCTTCAAGTTCAAACGCTCTTGATCAAGAATCACTTTTCATCCTTACCCTTATCATGAATTATGAAGAAAAAGGAAAGGCAATCGGACGAAGAATTATTTCTGAAAAGAGCCAAGAAGTCGAAATGAAATTAACTGAGGCACAGGTTAGACACCGATTGAACTTCCTGAAGATGAAAGGTTATGTGGAAATAAAAAGAGGTAGAGCAGGGATTCATTTAACAAGAAAAGGGTTGGAGATTCTACATAGTCTTTAATCAAGGTTCGGATTTTCAGATACATAGAGGCTGTTTTATAAACAGCCTCTTTTTTTATGGAATAAAACGTCGATAAATTTAAGTTACAAATATTCAGAATTAATATTAAAATGAACAATAGGGATAGGGGTATGGGCTTATAAAATTTATACATAACGAGGGAATAGAAATGAAACTACAATTAAAAGCGGATTTAATGTTACTACTAGTTACATTTTTTTGGGGTGCATCCATCCTACTTACAAAACTTGGACTTGATGGCATAGAAGAATATAATTTAATCGCATTACGATTTATTATCGCTTTTCTTTTATCAGGTTTAATATTTTACAAACATTTATTTAAGATCGATTTTAAAACTGTAAAATATGCATTTATACTCGCTTCTGTCTTATTTATCGTTTACATTTTCGCGACTTTCGGTACAAAGTATACGAGTGTTTCTAATGCTGGTTTCCTACTATGTCTCACAGTCATTTTCATTCCAATATTATCAGCTATATTTTTAAAACACATTCCGGAAAAGAAAGTGATAGTAGGGATCATTTTAACGATAATAGGAATCGGCTTATTAACATTAACGAGCGAATTCAAAATCGGTAACGGCGATATATTTTGCATACTGTCTGCCCTGTTTTATGCGATCCACGTCATCATTACTGGAAGTGTAACGAAACATGTGAATTCCATTGCACTTGGAGTTATACAACTCGGCTTCGTCGGCCTATTTAGTCTTATTTTTTCATTCATTATTGAAACGCCAAAACTGCCTAGCACAACCAACTCATGGCTCATCATTCTAGCCTTAAGCATATTTTGCACCGCAGTCGCATTCATCGTGCAAGTTATTGCCCAGCAATACACGACGCCTACACATACAGGACTTATCTTCTCATTAGAACCTGTCTTTTCCGCAGGCTTTGCTTTCATTTTCACAGGTGAAACGCTGACAGGAAAAGGATACTTAGGGGCTACGCTTATATTGTTGAGTGTGCTAATTGCTGAGTTAGATTTTAAGAGTTTGTTGAGGCCTAATTATAAGAAGAATATAGAATAAACATTTCACTATGATCAATAAACATACCCCAGAAAAATATGAGTTTATATTATTTTCATTCTCTTCACTTAGATTTTCCTTTTTAATAAGACTTTTTTAGATGCTATCTTCAAATAAGGTAGCATCTAAAAAATGTTAAAAGGAATTTTCTCCCTAGTGTCTTCTTATATTTTATGTAATCTGCGTATTTAACCTTTTCTACGCTCTTTAATTACTTACTGAATATAGTCATACAGATTTTTCGCCAACAATAAACAAGTTACTGTAATGAAAAGAGCACGAACATACCCGCTTCCTTTTTTTATAGCGAATTTGGAGCCAACAATCCCTCCAGCAATTTGAGCAATCCCCATTATAAAACCATATGCATAGTTGACTTGCCCTACATACATAAACATCAACAATGCACCAACATTACTTCCTAAATTAAGAAGCTTCGCATTACCTGCTGCTTTTAAAAAATCATACCCAATAAATAAAAGAGAAAACATTAAAAACGAACCTGTGCCAGGCCCTAGAAATCCATCATAAAAACCAATAGCAAAAACAAAAAAAGTAAAAATAATGACGTGTCGACCAGACAATTTCTTATGAGTGGAAATACTACCCCAATCCTTTTTGAATATCGTATAAATAGCCACCGCACCAAGCATAATCAGCATCAATGGCTTCAGTATTTCTGGATTCATTAAATGAACGGTCCATGCCCCTATTATGGAACCTATGAAAGTGAGCGGAACTAATTTAAACGCCGATTTCAAATCAAGATTACCAGAACGATAAAACACAATATTACTAGTTGCACTTCCCATTGTCGACGCTAGTTTATTCGTAGCTACTGCACTTGCTGGATTCAGTCCTGTAAATAATAAAGCTGGTAAAGCAATGAGTCCACCACCACCTACAACTGAATCAATAAATGCAGCTACAAATCCAAAAACAATCAAAATCATTAATACAGATGGGTCTAAATAAAAATCCATACTATTAACCTCCCCTTTAGTCACTATTCGAATAGTAACTAATAATTTGCTAAATGTAAACAGTTATTGTAACGTTAAAATATAAAGTGAAACTTTAATCAGTGGGGCCACTGATTATTAGTTGAACCAATCGGGCTTTTACGGGCAGCACGACCCCCACCTAACTTCTTTGCTTCCGCTGAATTTTGAGGTGGGAGTCTTACTGCCCGTTAAAGCGGGATAAAAGCAAACATCGGAGGACGAAAAAAGTGGACTACATAGTGCAACAGCTTAAAAAAATTGGTTTCAATGAATATGAAGCTAAATCTTATGTATCTCTTGTTAAACAAGGGCCTGTCACAGCCTACCAAGTGAGTAAGGATTCGGGTGTCCCAAGAGCGCGAATTTATGAGATTTTAGGTAACCTTGTAGAAAAAGGAATTGTCATGAAGGAAGAAATAAATGACACCACTCGCTATTCACCTCTACCTGTTGAAATCTTTTTACAGAAGGCGCAAACAGAATGGCAGTCTACTTACGAAGGAATAAGTGATTCATTAAAAAAACTAGAAACTTCCGAGGAAAAAACGGATAATCGAGTGATTACTTTAAAAGACAATCAAACAATCATTAGCTATTGTCAGGCATTAATAAAAAAAGCAGAACGACGTATTGTCATTTCAATGTGGGATGAGATGTATGAAGCGTTAAAAGAAGATCTATCTGAAGTAGCTGATAAAGTTACAATACAAGGTATTACCCTGCATGTTGAAAACCCAATTAAAAATCTAGAAGCCCATCGCATAACACCTTATACAGAAACCTTGTCTACAGAACATTGGTTTATTGTATCGATAGATTCTAAAGAGATGATTTATGGACCATCACTTGAAGAGCGTAATATTGCTTTTTATACAGATGACCCCGTTCATATATACTTATTAGAGGATTATGTATGGCATGATGTTTTAGTAAATCGACTTGTCCGACGTAGCCAAGATGACTTGCAGCAATGGATTACTGCAGAGAGAAGATCTTTCTTTATGGGGAAATGAGGAACATATTCAAGAGCAAACCAAAAGATTTGCGTATTAAACCTAACAACTTCTCCGTACAAAAATAGCCGACTATTATATAATAAATATTCGGCTATTTTTGTATAAATTTATACAGACGCTGCCATTACCCCAGCGATTAATGAGATAAACGCTTCTCCCACTCTTTTACCTTTTCAATTGTTACATCTAATTTTTTAGCTATTTCTTCTACACTCATTCCTTTAAAGAGCATTCCAGCTGCCGAAAGTGCTTTATCAATTTCTTCTTGCTTCTCTTGCTCATATAAACGACCTACTTTTGTCATCCGTAACCACTCCTTTACCTTTTTCGCGTAGTCTTCATCAATAAATTTATCTGTAGCTACAAGAATCCCAGCAATAACTTGAATTTGTTCTTGCTCATCGGAGATACACTTTGCTACTTCTATCGTTTTTTCAATTAAAATTTGTCTTTTCTCTCTACTATGCATAAGTGGTACAAGTATTAATTTCATGGTTTCTTCATCCGTCAAAGATTTTCCTTCTTCCATTTTTCTAATAATCTTTTGAAGAATGGCATCACCATTGTATTCATTTAGTAAAACCGCTTTAGAATTTAAACGTATACTACATACATCTATTTCTTCTATAGGATTCATTACCTCACTTGTATAAATAACTACGATTCGAATATCCGGTAACTCTTTCCTCTTATTATAGTAACGATACATAATTTGATTCGCATAATCCATATACTTCAAATGGTTTTCGAGGAAACGGGTATTACTTTCATACTCTAACATTAAAATTGAACCATCTTCCATTTCAAATAAAGTATCTGAGCGCCTTTGATCTGCACGAACTCTCGAAAATTCATTTAGCAACAATTCTTTTATTCTTGGATAACCTTTTAACCCATATGCTTCAAGCCCTTTATCCCTATAACATTCACTTAAAAACTTCATCAGAATATCTTTATTATGATAAGAAATATCATTTCCTGCCAATAGCTAATCCCCCTTAACTATTAGTTACCATTTTCTTTATTATATAACTTATAAAATTAGCGTTACAACTTTGGTTCACATGCACATGCTATTTTCAAAACACCTTCCTCTCACTACTTCTCCCTCTCCACAAACCGCCCAAACTCCTTCAAAAACCTCAGCTTAAAACTCCCCACAGGCCCATTCCGGTGCTTCGCCACATGAATCTCCGTCATCTCTTTCTGCATCGTTTCCTTATCATAATAATCCTCTCGATACATAAGCATAATGACATCTGCATCTTGCTCAATTTGTCCCGTCTCTCTTAAATCAGATAAAAGAGGTCGCTTATCTTGACGTGCTTCTACCGAACGAGATAATTGCGACAACGCTACTACACAAACATTTAATTCACGTGCTAATACTTTAAGCTTACGAGAAATTTCACTAATCTCTTGAAATCGATTGCCCTTATGCTTCGGATCGCCCGTAATAAGCTGCAAGTAATCTACAATAACTAAAACCTTTTTATCACCGTGCTTCCTCTTTAACTTACGAGTTTGCATCCAAATATCTTGCACCGTAACACCTGCATGATCGTAAATTTCAAGTGGTAGTTCACCAATCTCCGCAAATGCCTGACTCACCTTTTCCCAGTCCTCTATCGCAAAACGATGCTTCGGATTCTTCAGCCTACCTCCTGACACTTCACCTATGCAAGACGCCATCCTTTTTAACAATTGCTTACTACTCATCTCTAACGAAAACAATCCAACCGCTGCTCCAGACTTCGCCGCATGCAGTCCAACATTTAGCGCAAACGCAGTCTTCCCCATAGAAGGACGCGCACCAAGAACGACAAAATCACCTTCCTGCAATCCGCACGTCATTTTATTTAGCGATATATAACCAGTCTCAATACCAGTAATCTCTTTCGCATCTTGATGAAGCTCTTCATATAAATCAACTAACGCATCCCTCAAATCAAACTCACATACACAGTCCTTTTCCTCTAACTCACAAAGTGCCGTTATCGTCTCACCAATAATTTTCTCACTCTTCTCCGCAATAAGGCGCTCTCCCATCTTGTGCCCGAGAACACCCGCCTGATACATTTTCCAGGCACCTCGAACAAGCCCCTCATAATAAGAGAAGTTGGCAGTTGTAGGCACACCATCCATTAACCCTATAAAATACTCCATTCCCCCGATCCCCTCTAAAAACTTCGGATCTACCCTAGAAATGAACGTCACAAGATCAATCGGTTGCCCCTCTTCTTCCATTTTTCGCATTAACTGAAATATAGACTTATGCACCGACAAAGAAAAATAATGCTCCGTCAAACGGCACTCCTTAATAAGCTCTCCATCAATTAATAGAGAACCTAACACCGTCTTTTCCGCCTCTACATTTTGAATACTCATGGCCGCCACCCGCGCTCCGCTAAAAAGCGCTGCAACTCTTCCTCAGACGGCGCATTCTTCTCCCACTCCTCACACCTCGCCAAAAACTCCTCCGTCTCCCCCGTACTAACAGACGAATCCTTCTTCCTAAAGCTCGCCGTATCCGCCTCAACCTCACACACTTTCGTAAATCCCTTCCCGTGCCACCCTCTCAAAATCCCCTTCACATAAGCAACCGTCCGCTTATTATTCTCAAACGCAATTTGAAGAGCCTTCAGCACAAGCTCCTCTGACAAATCTTCCATCCACGCACTCAGTTCCTCCACAGTATGAGGAGACAAACTACCGAAATGTTGCTCATAAAAAGAAAACACGCGACTCCCCGTTTCTTCCTCTATACCCTCTTCTTCCTCTGTCTCCTCACAAACTGGCTCAACATCATCCACAGCCAAATCAATCGGCATACCGAAATGCGCTAAAAGCATCGGAACATTCAGCTCCTCCTCTACACACTTCTGAAGAAACATATGTACAAACTCCTTATTCTTCACACCCTTCAGCTCACGAAGCACACACTTCTCCACATTCGTATTCGTCACCGGATTATAACGAAGCCAATTTAAAACAAATAACTCCCGCTTATCCGCATCATAAAGAATCTTCCCATAATCAATGAAGCGCTGCACAAGCTTATAAACAGTCTCCCGATTATAGCCCGTCTCCATCTCAGCTAATCGCTTCGGAAAAGGAAAAATCCCACACTGCGTCGTCTTCGAACAAGTCAGCAAATACACATAAAAATACCGCTCCTCCGGCGTCAAATCCAAAACAAAATCATCCTGCCAAAAATTCACCTGCACAGTACGATACACCGCCATCCCAATTCCTCCCGTCTCCGTTCAAAAGTAAAAACCTCTTCATAATATATATGGGAGGATGGCAGGGTTTTTGGCGTGTTATTTCAAAATTTTTTTCGACTCCTACTACTACGGTGTTTGTTGGTGTTTTTGTTTTGTTATGTTTTTTCTTAGTGATTTATTACTTGGTAGGGGCTTGCAAGGGGCTAGTTATCGGTTACTTCGATTAGAAAAACTCGATTTGAAAAGCCGCCTCGTTCTTCTGCTTTCTTTTTACGGATGTTGTTGATCTCTTCTAGTGTTGTGCCTTCGTATTCGGCTAGGGCGTTGATTAGTTCTAGTAGGTCGGATAGTTCTTCGAGTTTATCGGATTTTGTTTTTGCTTCGATGTATTCTGTTAGTTCTTCTTGTGTTTTCTTGCAGATTTCTTTTATGTATTCATCTTGGGGTAGGATTCTAGTTGTGGGTGTTTTCCCGTTGGATTTTATTATTTGTGGAATTTTGTTTTGGATTAGTTTGTTGTAGGTTGGCATGTGGGTTTCCCTCTGTTTGGTTTTTCTTCTATTGGTAGATGTAAAACCAGCATATAAGCGCATAGGAAAAGCTAATGGAAAAATTGAGCGAACTGAGAAGATCCTAAATTACATTTATCCCCTGGTCTGTGTTGAAAGAAACTCTGAAAAGGCTTCTATAAAAATCAGACAAGCCTCGCCTACTTTATGTTAAGGAAGTTCTAGATAATATATATGTTATATTTGCCGGTCTGATAATCAATCCATATGTTTCAAATGGCTGGATAGATCTCTCTACTAAAGCAGATAGATGTATAGTAATCGAGGATTGATAAAAAATGCGTAAACCTAAAAATAATGTTATCCATGTAAGTTACTTCTCAAAAACACCTATATCCAACCGGTTCTCATTTCTAATTGTCTCAATTTTTTTATTGGTAGGTACTGAAATCTCTCTTAATAAACATTTATCAAACTTTTAAAATTATATTAACTTCTTACTAGTTCGCTTTTTTTAGTGGTTATTAAAAATGGGATTACGCTCAGAAAAAATTAATTTCTAATCAGTATGTTAAACGAAAATAAAAAATTTGATGATATAATTTTAAAAGGTAAAGCAATCTACCTTTTTTATATTAAAGTGGGGTGTGTTCTTTGCAATTAGATCAATTTAATAGCGATCCGCTATATAGTAAAACATTGAGGTATTGGTATGATGAATGGAAATCTTTTTCAGTGGCAGTGAAAAATGGGTCAATAGGCATTGATATAGTTAACATTCGTGTTGTTTTATTAGATGTGATTAATGAATATGAACTAAATAAATTTGAAAGTGACAACAATCGTAAAGTTTATTTAAAGTTAATCCAAAATCTTATCAGTGAAAGACATATGAAATTATTTAGAGATGAACTACTTATTTTGAAAGAGAAATTAGAAAAAAAAGATGGTCAAGCAGCTTATGTTATCGCTAAGGAACTTTCTAAAAGAATCGCAAAAGAAAATTTTGCACAGATGTTATTTGATGAATTATTAATAATTATTGAAAAGAAATCATTCTCTAAAAAAGATAGAATTAAAATAAAAAATTTAACTAAGAATATTATTATAGACTTAGTAACTTCAGGAAGAAATGTAGAAGATATTGAAAAATTACTTAGTGGTCTGTTCCAAACATATAGTGTACAAGAGGAAAAAATCTATATCCTCTTCAAATATACTCCTGCTGAACTGTCCCCTGAGCAAGCCAAAGAATATATTGATAATTTAAGTGTGAAAGATAGATTAGAGATATTTAGACAAAATTTAATTACAAAGGAAAGTAACTATCTTTTTATATTTCCTATATGGGGAATGATTGCCCCTTCTCCTAAAGATGAAAATGATACAATATTTGGGTTCCATGTATATGATCCAGCTCGAGAAAAAAAACTTCCAGATGATAAATGGATTGACGAAACGTTTAACACAAGAAAATACGAAGAAGATGTTGAAAATAAATATAAATATGATAGTAGATGTAATGTAGTAATTAAAGTACAGGCTATTTCTAATAATGTTGCGAAAAAAATTGCAGAAGAAAAATATTTAACTTTTTCAAGTTTAGCAAACTTGAATTTTTCCAGTAAATATAAGGAATTTTTTTGGGATGGACAGTACATAGGAAAAAAAGTTGATAGCGAGCATGGTAGTTTCGGTACCGCATTTGGCTTAGATAGAGATGATAGAGTTTTTAGAAGAAATCTTAGCAAAGATAATCCAGTTTATTTTAGTGATGAAAAATATAGAAAAATGAAAGATTATTCTAAGGTAATTGAAGCCCTCAAAAAAAGGAATATGTTTATTGAATTAAATTCTATTATTAATGTAATTGAATTGATGTCTAAGTCTATTTGGGAGACAGAGGAAAATAAGCTATTAAATTATTGGATTTGTATTGAAAGTTTAGCAAATATTTCAAAGACAGATACTGAGTCTAAATTTACCTTTATTAAAGAAACAGTATCTAATATATATTTTCTTTGGGAGCGATTTAGACCAATTCACAATCTCTTTTCATTAACTGAACGTTATACTAGACATTCATTTAGAAATGATAATTCCATTAATATACCAGAAGAATTTGTCAACGATGTTGGTATTTACAACGCACGGTCTGAAGATTCAGCAGTAACATTAGTGAACTTTTACAAACGAATGAAGGAGTTATTGTCTTATACCACAAAAGAAAGCTTCTTAGACAGTATTGAAGATACTCTTGATTTCTATCAAGAGAATAAAAAAGCTTTACAGATGCTTCGAAATAAAAGAGATGAAGTTAAGTTAACTATTGATTATATATATAAATCTAGAAATCAAATTGTTCATAATGGTTATGTAGCAAAAAACCTTATACCTTACTTAGTGAATTTTGCAGAAGGTTATGCAAAGTCATTATTCCAAAGAATTATAGACGTGTATCTTGAAGATGAATTTGATCTTCAAAATTATTTTATCAAAGAACAATATGAAGGAATTTTATTGGAAAAGAAGCTTTCAAATGGGGATTTTTATGAAATTGGATTAGCAGAATAAATTTATTGTTTGCTTTAAAAGAAAAAAGAGCTTAGAACCCTTATAAATTAAGGATTCTAAGCTTCTTTTAATTATTCCCACCTAATAATAGACAATACTATTTTGGTGGTGTGTTTAAAAAAATACAATCAGCCAGCAAATGAAATAAATACTAAATAATATGCCGAGCTCTAGTCTTCCTAAATCTAAATAAACTTCCCAAAAGCAAATCCTATAATGTCTTGTTCTTAATAAAAGTATAAGAAGGATTAATTAAATATTTTTAGCTCTTCAGCTAAGAGTTCCCCTCTTAGAGTCCTATTTTTTCTACTGCTAGTACCTTGATACATAGCTTTATAAAATGCTGCATACTTGTTACGCTCTTCTTTATCTAGGTCTCTATTCTCCATTACCTTGTTATTAAACTCATTAAGCAACGTACTTAGTTTTTCAGTATCTCTTTCGATAGAAATTTTACCGTTTACTTTTAGTAACTCTACTAACAAGGTAAAATAACACGACCTGCTGTTTAACCATATAGAATCTTCTAAAAGGTTAAGTGAATGAACTAATTTAGATAGCTTTTCAAAAGACCTTAATGTTTTTTCCCTTTCTGGATAATGATCATTATAATTTCTAACATACTCTTCGACTTCTCTATAGCCAGTAAAATAACCACCAGTATCGTTTGTAACCATTATTGCCATAATAAATTCAAGATCTTTCATTCTTGAAACTTCTGTTTCCTTGAATGTATGTCCTAAATTATATTTATCAACAATGATTTTTCCAGTTGAAATGTATTCTCCATCGTAAAGAGCATTATTTATTTCCATGGCTCCTAATGCATAATCGACAGAATTAATCCTTCTAAATATTTGTTTAATTTCTGCTAAAGGAAGATGTCCCAAGTCTCTAACTACAATTACATAATAGAAGAATTCCTTTTGTTCTTCTGATGACAATTCATTAAATTTTTTTACTTTTTTGTATGTAATGGTATCTGCTCCATTTATATACTCATATATAGTTGATAGTCTTTGTTGACCATCGACAACTAGAACTTCTGTCTTCCTAGTTTCAAGATTTATATCTCCTACTGCAGTGTAAACCTCTGGAAAAGGTAGCCCAAGAATGATTGTTTCAATAAAACTTTCTTTATGATCCTTATTCCAAACTAATTTTCTTTGGAAATCCGGTTGTAGTTTCAGATCTCCAGCTTTGATTTCATTATAAATATCTATTATTTTTTTATTACTTCCGATCCCTATCATTACAAACCCTCCTTATTTTTTAGAACTGTTCTAATTCCATTAAGGTTCTTTGTATTGTATGCATTAAAAAAGTATTCTTCTCTATAAATAGCAGCTGCGATTTTCCTTGAACCAAACTCTTTTTTATAGGATATTTCACGAAAAAATTCAAACCATTGGTCTGATCCCTCATATTTATATGGGAATTTATCTGGTCTTAACCAACCTTTAAAAAAATATTCTAAGAATTTCTCATGATTTTCATCAATATTACTAGTAGGAATTGTTTTTTCTTTGAATGAGAAAATTGACTTCCAATACTGATCGAAAATTTCGTTAGAGATAATTACTATATCAATATCTGAATCCTTTTTAGGATCTCCGTCTATAGGTCTCCACAATTTCGAGGGAGATATACTGAACCCTAACTTAGAGGAACCTGTCATGAAAATGTTCCTTTGATTCACATTAAAAAAACCGGCTATTTTCTGTTTTAAATCATAGTACATATCCTCCTGGCCTGAGTAAATATATGGAGTCCCAAACACTAAATATCTCTCAATTATGTCTTGAATTGAATTTGCATCATTAGTTAGAAATCCCTTAAATTCATCTATACGATTTTTGATATCAATATCAGCTTCAACCACTATCTTTCTCCTTCCGTATATAGGAAAAACAGATAACTATATACATTACTAATAATTAATTTTACTATATACATTACTAGTAATGTATATAGTTATTTTACTTTTGTAGTTGAATAATTATAGATTTTGATTATTCAACAAAATAGCCCGGTTGTTGAATAAAGCTAAATAGCACAACCTTTTCGAAAACGGCCTTAAAAATTCACATACATTGAAGCGTATTTTGCAAAAATACATACTCTGGCAGAGTTAAAGAATTAGCATAAATAATATCTTGATAGAGATTGAAGTGAAGGAAAACTCCCCCCGTTGGCGATATAAAAAATAGACCTCATAATATTGAAGTCCATTAATATATAGCTTAAATTCGATTTTTACGAATTAGACTCATGTTTTTGAGTATTGACAAATCTCAATACAAATATAGTACTAAATTATCATTAAATTTTTAGATTTCCAAAAGCACTTTGTCCGCAATATTCTTGTCTATATTTTTCGCTTCTAAATTATGCTCTGTATCTGCAAGCCTTTTTTTGTATATATCTATTATATTATTTATGTTATTTAAAAGCGATCTAAATTCACTAAAATTAATATCGGAATAGTTCTTTAAAATATACTGAGAGAATATTTCTTTACCGTAGCATTTTGAGGTGTCATAACTATCCTTTTTTGAAAATTCCCTTCCTTCTATTTTGTGCGACAGGGTAATTTTTTCAAATAAGTCTTCTATATCACATTCTGACTTCCCACCAATTAGAGGTACAGTTAAAAGGTATAAACTGTCAATAAGATCAACCATGTATTCCCTTTCTAAAATTGTCCTTTTTTCAGCAGCGAGCCCTGAATGACTAATAAATTGACCTATGGGTTTCTTCTTTCCACTGTCAATCTCATTGTCAAACATTAAAATCACAGGGTTTTTTGGTAAATTTCCGCTTACCTTTTTGAAATCATTTAAATAATTGAGAGTGGGTTTCTTAGAACCAAAGAAATTGTATATATTATTTAACGCACTGCCCCCATCCTTATAAATTCCAAGAAAGTATCCTAATCTCTTTGTTTTCTTTAGAAAAGCTACTTTAAATTCAAATGTTCCATCACTATGTTTAGTGATTAAATTAGGATATTCTTTGTAGAGACTTTTTAAAGCTGCTTTTAAATAAGTAACATCCGTTTTACCTTCCGTTACAATTAATGGCTTTGGATTAGCAAAAAAGTATTTATAAAATAGAAATCTTTGATATTGACGTTCTCTCGAAGTGAAATTATTGAAATTAGTTTTTATACCATCTTCTTTGTTATTGTACCAAGTTAATTGATTTATAAACGCAAATCTTCCTTCTAATTGATTAAGGGTGGCGGGTTCACCATTAATCTCGAAACTTCCTTGTTTATAGAGTTGATGAGCCATCGCTCTAGTCTCTTTGTAATAAATTCTATTTACGTTTATTTTCTTGTTAACAACAAGCCCCGTTACCACCTGTCTGGAATCCCTAAGTTGCAGCCTATTCTTCTTTTCATTAATTTTAAATCCGGCTCGTATTAATTCTTTAGATATTACTTTATAAAATTCTTTTTGTAAGCCTAGAAATTTTTTATCATTAGTTGAAAATGTTAAATCATCTGCATAACGTGTATAATCCAACTTATATTTTTTTGCGATTTTTAATAATCTGTGGTCAAGTATCTCACAAATTAAGTTCGAGATGATTGGAGAACTTGGAGCTCCTTGAGGTAGCTTTCCTTCATAACATGATATTTGTGCTACAACTGTGGCTACTTCAATAGGTAGTAAGAAATTATTATTCTTACTAAAAAAACCTCTGACACGACCAAAATGAATGCTTTCAAAAAAGTCTTCTATGTCAATATTCAAAACAAGCCTTTTATTCCGGTGGATTTTTGCATTTGTTATAATACTTTTGTCTTTTTCAAATCCATGAGAGATATTTTTTTTCTTCCACTTATTTCTCATATACTTATACAAGGCTTCTGCAAGTTTTCTTTGAACGCCTTTAAGTTCTTCTAACGGAGCATTAATTTTGCGAGCGCTACCATTTTTCTTATCTATTTCAAAAGAAGTGTATAAATTATCTACGCCTCTTTTATACAATACGTAACTAAGTTGTTTCCTAGGAACATTCAGAAAATCTGCAAGTTCATTTCGTGTTTTTATTTCGTTAAATTTCCTCATATAAAAACTCCTTATAAATAAACGTGTGGCTACTCATTAGGCGATGCAGGCCGGGTACATCGAAAAATATACCAACGTGATCATGCGGATAGGAGAAGCTAATGCTCCCACCATTTTTGTCAACACTTGCGAAACACAAGCGAAAAAATCTAGCCACACGTTTATAATATCATACACTATTTTTTAAAAAATTTAAATATACTATAATACGAATTTTGAATTCTATACAAAGTAAAAAAATTAGATGCGGGGCAGATGCCTTAGTAGAAAACTGCCCCGTTAGTCAAAAAAGAGTACATTAATATCAGCACAGCAAACGGCAATCAAAGTAACAGTATTTTTATATTTTTTAATTATATAATACTTATTGTCCATCATAAAAAAACAGTGTCACTCACTATGTCAAAATTAATTAAAGCTCGTAGAAACCTTGAAATAAAAGAAATGACGTATGCCTATTCATACGTCATTTCTTTTGTTATTTATTAAGAAAGCTCCCATCCAAAAGCGGAACCCTTTGCAAGAAATGGGGGACTTTTTGGGGCGAACTATTTATTTCCTATATTTTCTACATTATGATAAATGTAGAAAACACTTCAAAATAAGCTTCCACAATTCAACTTATTTAATACTGTTATTCCCACTTAATCATATATAGCACAAAAATCCATTTGAAATCTTAGGTTTCTCAACCCTTTAATTTAATTTGGTGGGAAGTCAACTTGTTAATAACGGTTATGTGGCCAAAAGCTTTATACCTTATTTAATGAAGTTTACAAAAAATTATGATAAACCCCTGAAAATACGAGCTGCAAGTTGTAAAAATTTGAGATCGCAAAGTTTCAGGTACTTATTTAATCTCCAATATTTCCTTCATATATTTTTTAAATGCATCATTTTTCCAAAATCCCAATCGAATCCCATCAATCCCTCTAGTCATTAGAATATAGTAAATATTCAATACAAATAAGGTAAACTCTTTTGAATTTTCCGGGCTTTCATCGTCTTTAGAGAATTTGCCGTTTACATTATGGAAATTTTCTGGATTGCCGAATAATCGGCCCTTTTCGTCGACTTGAAGATCATTGCCGACTAAAACGCCGACTTTATTCAAATCGATTCCTTGAACTGCAAAGACGGAGCCAATTTGATCTTCAGCATCGGCATCTCCTGAGCAAACCCAATTTTCTTGAGTGGAGTTCCATCTTCGTTTGATATTTCCTTCATGCCAATGAGTGATTGACGGATCTTTGCCATCAGCCTGCTTCCAAGGTTCAACTAATCCACCTAGCACGCGGTTTATATGTTCAGGACTGTAATTTCTGTCTTCTTCTATCCAATCAATCAAATTCTTTAAAGGTTCTGTTTCGAAATATCCAAAGTAAGCATCAACATCACTATCTTGGAACACACCTCTGTCAAATTTCGGATTAAAATTCGTTTTTTCTAATAGACCGGTATCCTTATACAAAAGATATTTTATGCCATTTACAAAATCTTCTGACGTATAGTTCTTTCCCACTGGAGCTTGGATTCTAAATTGAGTTGTTAAGTATCTCTGTTTAAAGTCTTTCGTTGCTTCATTGAATTGCGCACGTGTCATATTGGCAGGGCGAATAGCTTGTAATACGTCATACATTAACACCATTTGGTCGCCTAATTTTTTTAAAGCCTCCAAGTGATTCTCGTCCTGAGCAAATCTTCCTTTATACACTTCGTTAAAAGATGCCATTTGCTTGGAAAATTTTCTAGAAAGCTTATGAGATTCGTCAACAATTACAATATCATAATTTTCATTGGCATTAATGAGCTGTGTCGAGGTAGCAATTGTCAAATTGCTGTTGTTCATTCCATATACTCTAAAGATCTCCTTTGCCGTTTTAATCCAATTAGGCTGCAAAACAACCGCTATTCGATGCTTAGGTTTTTCTTTCAACAGCTTAGCGACCAAATGAGTCAGCAATACGGTTTTTCCAGTCCCTGCATCTCCATTAATTACAAAGCTTTTATCAGGATTTGATTCAATCTCCTCAAGATACTCCATTTGCTGGCTTGTTAATTCTTTGATTGGGCTATATTTGACCAGTGCTCCATTGCGCAGCTCCTTTAAAGTCGGTGTGCTTACCCATCCAATTTTGTGTAAATCTTCCCAAAAAGGCAAAATGATTTCTAGAGCAATACTTTCTCGTTCTCTGTAGTCATTCACCCTGTTTCCATTGTTCCGATTAATAACCTCATCATTATCATATTGAACCAGCTGCTTTTTAGATTTTGGATTATCGGCCATAAAGTAGGTAATCAACTGGCTTTCGACATCATCTAAGGCTGAACCGTTAAAATAGGATGAAGTAAGAATAATTACTTGGTCGAAGTCTGCTATATTAAATTTTTCCTCTTTACCATTGTAGTGATCCTTATTTCTCTTAGTAAAGTGTATCGTTTGTCCAATGTAAATCTTTTTCGACTTCGTTCCTTTGTAGATATAAACGACATTGCGATTTCTAAGAATATTTTTTTCAGGCTGGCGAAGTTCATCAAAACCTTCCAGTTCTCCATTCTTCACTTTCAATGTTATATATTTGTACTTAACCATTGTTCAATCCACCTCATCCAATTCATTATATTTCTTTTTTTGACCAAAGCTTTTTGGAACTGGATATTTTTGGTCATTCTTAATTAATTTTTCAGCGATGATTTCATCGATATCAAAGCCTAGATTATCAGCCATCATATAAGAGTATATCAGCACATCGGCCAGTTCTTCTTTGAGTCGCTCGGGATTTCCTTTGGCTTCCTCTGGTGTTTTCCATTGGAATAATTCTAATAATTCATTTGCTTCTAAAGAGATGGAAATGGCTAGATCTTTTTCATTATGAAATTGCCTCCAGTTACGTTCATCTCTAAATTGATTAATTCGCTTCATTGATTCGCTCATATTCATTTCCTTTCATACCTTCCAGAAAATGTTTCCTTATCTCTTAATTACTAAACAAGATATAGGTTTATTTTCTAGCTTGTGAGTGCATATTGCCAATTTAATAACATGGAAAATTTTTCTTGTAATCTTATTGTTATTTTACCATAAATATTATTTGGCTTGTTTAATAAAGGTATAATCCTTCATCTTTTCTAATTCAAATTATCAGCATTGATTTTTCTTTTCCAAAAATTCTTTTTGTTATATGAAACATTAATACTAATAAAAAATACCCCTATCAGAATTTGACAGGGATGTTTGCTTCCACGCTCCACCACATTTTTGGCGGAGAACCAATTAATTTCAAGAAAAATTAGCCTTCCTATAACTCGTAAATCCCTATTGAATCAGCGTAAAAACTTCATTTTTATTTCGTTATTTATTTCCATTTAATTATATACAGCCGTTGAAACTCCCTAAAAATCAAGATTTCTTAACTATGTATGCTAATTTAGTGGGAGTTTCGGTGGGTGATTATTCTTTTTCAAACAATATTAATGATAACTCTCCACCCCTACAGCTATATGCTCTATTTCAAACTATTAAAAGAAAAACTTTCTTTTAATAAAATCTATACCTGCTGTATGTAACCATTCATCAATTTCTTTATAGATTAGGTTCGTTCACTCTGCTAGCCAATAAATAAAAGCATCTTGCGATAACTCACTTGCTCCCTTATTTTTATATTATCCTCCAGCATTTAAAATCTCTAAGACCTCCCTAAACAACACCGATCCCCTACCAACAACCAACTCCAAAGGAACCTCTTTAACTAACCCATCTCTCCCCACCATAACAACCCCATTCTCATAATCAACCCAAATCTGAACATCCTGCACATAATAACTCTTAATAGAAGAAGCCTCATCTAAGTTGTTATGATCCAACTCAACCTTAACTTGCTTCGTAAAACGGCGCAGTGTTTTCCAAAGAGTTCGTTCTTCCTTTGATTTCATGAAGAGTTCTGGGAGTTCTTGTACTTCTTTTAATAACGACATAGTTGTTATGGTGTATGTTTGAATGCCATATCCTACTGGGCGGATGAGGTGATCTAGTTTTTTCCATGGCTCTAGTTCGAAATGTACATACTCATCGTTTTGTTGCATTTGAATGTGCTTGATTTTAGCTACGTATTGAATTCCACCTTTTTCTCCGTACCATTTTTTCGGTGCATATAATGCTATGTACTTCGCTTCTTGCCATCCTGGTTTTAGCTGTTTGATTGGTAATTGATATACGCCATTCTTTCTATACGTTTCATAATCACTTTCGGTTTTCACGCTGCCCACTAATACTTTTTCTTCTAGTGATGAATGCCATTCTTCTTTTGTGCCTCTTGGAAGGATGCCTTCTCTTATAATTTCTTCTGGGCTTTTTTCAATGAGATGGTCTAGAAATTGTTCGACTAGTCTTGTTGCGTTTGGTAAGAACGGGAATCCACCGATATTTACTTTTTCGATACTTTTATAAAATGGATGGTTCTCGTACGCTTCCTCTTGGTTCCATGGGAATAATACGTACGCTCCGTAAGCTGTCCGCTCAAAAGGTCCATCTTGTTCCACAACTAATGCATCTCTGTAGCGGTGCATTGTATTAATGTCCTCTTCCATTGGGCCAGGAATACCATACTTCTTTTTATAATGAGACCTTTCAGCAAAATCAATTCGGTATTTCGCATCAAAAATATATTGATATTGATAGTTCTTTCCCTTTTTCTCAATAGCGAGCATCGTATCTGGCTTTTGTGTAACTGTTGGCAGTCTACCGTTCCTTTTCTGGAAATACAGTTCTATTACTTCACCAGTGACTGGATGCTTGAACGTTCTTTTTGCAGTTTTACTTTCATCAAGCGTTACGTATAAACCATCTTGTTTAACTTGAATAACATCTTGATGAAGCGGTATATATTTTTTAGATAGAATTTGTCCGAGTTTTAAATACGTCCAGTATTCGTATAACCTTGCGACATCTTTTACAGACATTTTGAAAATTTGTCCTCGTAATGTTAAACCTCGCGATAGCATTAAGAAGATTTGATATGCATCTCTATAGCCTGCAGCCATTTGGATAACGAGTGAAAAGACTGAGCGATCTAATTTTCCGATTCCTCTCCAAAATGGATCGTTCAATTCATTTTTCATTCGATACTTCATATTTTTTACACGCTCTAGCAAATCTTCATCAGTTACACCACGTGTATATCTAGACTTCGGCTCTAATGCCTTAAGTAAATCATCTATTTTATGTACGACTCTTTGAATCATCCATTTAACAAATCGATTTTCCAGCGTATCATAAGAAACTTCCTTATAAGCTGTAATCCCTTTAGTCGGTATACTGTTTTCTCCTTGCAGTAAGTGTGGTCGCTTTCGCAAATAGTTCATTCCGACAGAATCCAATTTACGAATTTTTTCTCCTCGTACAAGTTGATGTCTAGTCATAAGCGTATGATGCGGCTGTCTTTTAATGTGAGAGATCGACTTCATAAACCGCTCAAAGGAATCATTTAAAATACGATAGAACTCACTCTTCGATGGATTTGTAGCGTAAATTGTAGATGCTCCTAAGTAAGTTCTCTTTAGTAAATGAAACGCTAAATTATAAATTTCATCATTTACTTCATCTAATAAGGATCTGTAATCATCCTTATAATCCAGTTTTGCCGGGAAAACTTCAAATGTAACAGTTAATAAAGTTTCTTGCTCGTCTTTAATTTCGAATGTTGTATTTCCTACTTCATTTGGAAACGAAAGATTCCCCATTAACACATGAAGTGCCCCCATTTGAATAGAACTAACTTGTTTTCGAAAACCCGGATGTTCATGATAAAAAGAGAGCTGCCTGTTATTTTTCGGAACAACAACAAGCTGATAACTTCTATTTTCAAAAAAGATTGGTGGGTGTTCGTTCCATTCTTCTAACCTCTGCAATCTCACATCAAATACAGAAACGGATTCGGTCTCCCCATCTACATGAAAATACATCATCTCATCTGCGTTCATAGCGTGATATTCTTTTAAACTCTCGTATTTTTCATGATAAGGATTTCCCTTAATCGTCAATGATAGCTCTTCTGTTTCAATCTTAACTAGCTCTATCTCATTATTAGATCCAGAAAGAGGTGAAACCATCATACTCGAACCTCCTTAACATATGAGACAGCTTGTTAGCTGAACGAGGATACTTAGCATAGGAAGCATCATTATTGCCACTATCATATTCTTCATTTGTACATAATACATACAACTGCTTTAATACCTCTTCTGTTCTTCCATCGCTCCCCGCAAGACGCGGTAAAATCTTTTGATATATTTGATAATCAAGTGCTTCATCGAATGACAATAACTTTCCTTGTTCGTTGTATGCCATGTAGAAACAAATTTCATCTCGTATACGATACCCAACTTGAGCCCCCACTGATTCAAGTGTTTTATTTATTTCTATTAAAATAGTCGATATATTTCTCACAAGATTTTCGTTTTCTTTAAAACATTCTTTTAGGTGAAGATACTCGGTTTCTAAAGAGCTATTAGAAACAATTTCAGCTTCCTTCTCTTCCATATCCATTAAGAAATTAAAATAATCTAAGTTAACAGTATTAAACTCAATTGTATTCGCTCGATCTAATACTTTCTTACTTAACGGATGTGTCGTTTCGTCCATATTTACAGTTCCGATAATATATACATTTGATGGGATCGTAATGTGCTTATTCGTAATTGATTCTGGAAGTACTGGTGACGTAACAATTTTTCCATCTTTCCATTTACGGCTCTCAATTACACTTAAAAAATCACTAAAATAGTATTCCACTCGAGCTAAATTCATCTCATCCAATACTACAAAATAAGGCCTATTTGGATTTGCATCTGCATTTTCAAGAACTTTAATTAACGGCCTTTCTTGAAACTCCCCTTGAAGGTTCACATAGCCAAGCAAATCAGAACTATCACTCCAATCAGGTCTAACCGGAATAAGCGTAAATTGTCCATTCTCTTCCGTAGCCCCTAAACTCTCCGCGAACCACTGCACAATTTTCGTTTTCCCTGTACCTGAAATACCTGATAAAATCACAAACGGCTTCGTCTTTAATGAAAGGAAGAAATTAACAAGATCCTTTTCCTCATAATAGAAACCTTTACTTTGAATATAAGAAGACACATGATCAATAATGGATTGCTGATCTAAATAGACTTCTTTCCTCCCATAAATCACTTCATATTTCGTTCCTTCCTCTTTATAAGCTATGAATCCCTCATAATAGCGAAGCATTTCTTCTAGATCCTCTACTAACTCTTTTTCACTTGGCATTTTATTAGCATCGTACGCAATATATGCAGCTGTTGAATTCGCATATCCCTTTGCTTTCGTGCTTGTACCTAGGAAGATTTCATCATCTTTTTTCACATTTTGGGACATATGTATTTGCTCACGAATCTCTTCTTTAATTTTTTGCATCTCTTCTTTAGGCGTTTCCGTCACACCTTGCGCCAATGTTAAATATAATCGTTCCATATCTTCACTAAATAAATAAACGATATAATATCCTCGTTGCGTAGATGTCGTAATATCTTTATTCATAATTGCAAGCCACGGAACAGCAGCCCAATTTCCTTGGCCAATTGACCCTGTGACAACATATTGATTATGATCAATATATGGTAACCTCGTTATTTCCGTTGTCATCTCATTCCTAACAACCGATCCCATTTTATGACCCGCAAATCTCTCTGTTTTCGCCTGTAAATACTCATTCATAACCGTTAAAAACTTTTCACGCAAATTACTGTTCATACTACCGCCCTTTTCCCCATCATCTTTTACATATTGTTCAACAGAAATCCATTCATCATTAACTAGTCCCACTTGTTCAAGCCAATCTAGTAAATTATTCGTACGCCGCCTCGCTACCGATTCAACCATCAAATTATCCCCTAATGAATTTCGGACAATTGTCATTCCCAAATCAACTAGAGCTGCTTTCTTTTCATCCTTTGAATACTTCTCTAACAATCCAAGAACAAATAAAGCATGACGGAAATATTCTTGTTTTAAAATTAGCTGTGCCATGTAGTTTTTCTTATCTTCCGATTGAACACATTCGCTTAATAGCAACTGATTTATTTCATGAGATTCATTCAAAAAGCCCAACAATCTTAAATCTTGGCGCGCATTAGATTTCATTCTATATAAATTTTCATCCGTTTGTTCACGTAACGTACTTGGATTATATGTACCATTCATGATCTCTTCTAAAAAGAGCATGACTTTATCGTATTTTTCGCTTGGTAGATTATCGGTTTTGAATTCTTTAAATGTAATAGCTCCCGATTCCTTTACATCCACAAATGGAAGCTGTGAAAAGAAAGCTACCAAGAAAGTATTACATTCACCCGCTTGTCCAAAATCTTCACTCTTTACTGTACGCATAGCGATAAATTTTCTCCAAGCATCCTTAAGAATTTCAAAACTCACTTTAAAATAAGGTGATGCTTCCTCTTCATATTGCTCACGTGAAAATTTAGCTTCAACGTATAATCTTTCATCATCTTTATTTATAACCAAATAAGTTTTATCACCATTTATATCTTCAACCTGCTCCGTTAATTTAGCCAATTCAATTATGAGTTGCTCTAACATTTTCATCCCCACCGTTACAATTAATTACAATTAATTACAATTACTACTATTTTACCAAACTATGTATAAAAGAAAAATCATACGCCATACCGTATGATCTACTAATTCCTATTATTCCCCACTAACTCCCCATACTCCTGACTACTCTGCTCAAGAAATATCATACTCTCCCCACTATCCTTATAATAAGAATTCCACCCTCTCTCCCTCAAAATCCCCTTCCAACTATCACTCTCCACCATCCTCTTAATAACACCATCCCAATAAGCAACCTCTTCCTCTGTCATATCTTTCGGGCCCATAATTCCTTTCCAGTGCTGGAAGATGACGTTGATTCCTTGTTCTTTCCATGTTGGGATTTCTGGTAGTCGGTCTAGGCGTTTTGGTGCGGATACGGCTAGTATTTTTATTTTGCCTGCTTTGTAGTGTTTTTCGGCTTCGGATAGGGTCATGGTTGCGGCGTTTATTTGTTTGTTCGTTAGGGCGTTTATGATTTTTTCTTTGTTTTCGTAGACGAAGAATTGTAGTTCGGCTGGGTTTATGCCGAAGGCTTTGCTTACTTGTACGAATGATAGGTGATCGTCGTTTCCTAGGCCTGGGGCAACGCCGATTTTGAAGTTTTTCTTGTTTTGTTTTAGTTGTTCCATTAGTTGTTTTGCGTTATCTATGTTTGATTCTTTTGATACGACAACGACTTCCCAGTCCGACGCGAGAGTTGCGAGCGGGGTGAAGTCTTTATATGTTAGTTTACTGTGGCCTAGTAGGTTGTTCGTTAAGAGTAAGCTTGAGTTAATCGCCAGTACGTGACCGCCTTTTTGTTTCGTATATTTCCATCCGACATCACCACTGCCACCTACTTTGTTTGTGACTGTGATTGGTTTTGTGAAGATTTTTTCTTCTGCCAGCGTTTTTTGCATCGCTCGTGCTGTTAAGTCCCATCCTGCCCCTTGAACATTTGGAGCAACAATTTCTACTTTGTCGATGTTCACTTTATTCGTATGGGATTTTTCTGAGGAACAACCAGCTATTACTCCTGTCATGATCCATATACATAGTAATAATCGTTTTTTCATAGTCCTCGTCCTATTCGGTACTTTCGTTCTGGTCGTCCGATAATGCCGTATGTGTACTCTACTGTGCATTCGTTTGTCGCTACTAAGTATTCCAAGTATCTTCTTGCGGTTGTTCTGGAGGCCCCCATTTGTTCTCCCATTTCTTCTATTGTAATGCCCTCTTCAAATCCTTTTATAATCCCTTTCACTTTTTGCAGTGTTAACGGATCCACACCTGTCGGTAAGTTTTTTATGTCTTGTGTTTGCGAAATACCGAAGAAGTTATCGATGAGTGCTTGATTTACTTCATTGTTACTATGTAATAGTTGCTTCTTTCTTTTATAGTCTTCAATGGTGCGAACGAATTTTTCTAACGTGACCGGTTTTATAAGGTAATTGCTTACGCCATTTCGAATTGCTTTTTCTAGCATATAGTTTTCATTCGCCGCTGTTACCATAATGACGTCAACGCTTGGAAAGTCAGCATGAATTTGTGGTAATAAGTCAGTTCCAATTCCATCTGGTAAGTAATTATCTAATAGAAGCAAATCGATTTCTTCCTTTTGTAGTAGTTCCATCGTTTCTTTCGCGTTCAATGCTTTTCCAATCACTTTTACGTCCTTTATTTTTAATAAAAACTCTTCCTGAATTTGCGCGACGCGGAAATCATCTTCTGCAATTGCCACCTTCAACATATGTCCATCCCCCTGTTTGTCATGTACTTTCTTTCAATGTTTTCGGAAGGTAAATTGTAAAAATAGCTCCCCCATTTTTCTCGTTTTGAATTTCAATTGTTCCCCCTAGTAGATCTACCATTTCTTTCACGTTTGCTAGTCCGTAACCACGATCATTTCCTTTCGTTGAAAATCCTTTTTGAAAAATAGTCGTGATTTTTTCTGCCGGTATCCCTATCCCACTATCTATCACTTCAAACACAATATCGTGCCCAATATCCGTAACAAAGAAGGACACATTCTTTTCCTCTTGTGTACTCACCGCATCAAATGCATTGTCGATTATGTTTCCAAGGATCGTAATAAGATGCGACACCTTTATATGGTCTGGTAACGGATGAAGCGCACTATCTCCTTCAATATGAAACTCAATTTTCTTCTCAGACGCTGTTCCGAGTTTTCCTAATAAAATAGCTTGTACTTTCGCATCGTGAATTTGATGGAACAAAATATGATTTTGGCTTTGATGAATATTAGATTCTTGTTGGATAAATTCAATTGCTTCTTTGTAATGTCCTAACTGAAGTAATCCTGATAAGACGAAAAGTTTATTTGTAAATTCATGTGTTTGAGCACGTAAGTCCTCGGAATATTTTCTTACCTCAGATATCGTATTCACTAAGTTTTGCAGTTCTGTTTTATCTCTAAAACTACATACAACGCCTACCGTACTATTATTTTCGAGTATCGGTGTCATGTTTAAAATAAACACTTTATCTTGAAACGCGATTTCTTGATCGGTTTCTAGCACTCTTTCCATATTAAAATTCGGTAAAACTTTTGAAATGTGCTGCTGCATATAATCATCATTTACATGAAGCATTTCTTCTGCCGACGTGTTCATCATCGTAATAAAACCGTTTTGATCAATAGCTATAATTCCTTCTTTTATAGATAGTAGTATCGCGCTTCGTTCCCGGTATAACGCTGCGATTTCATTCGGCTCTAAACCGAGTGTATCTTTTCTGATGCTACGCGCTAAAAGGATTCCACCAACAATGCCGGCTAATAATACCGCTAAGGAAAAGAGTATAATTTCTTTCGTTCTACTCAATATGTTAGATTCAATACCTTGTATTGAAAACTCTACTGTTACAACGCCTACTACTTGATCGTAGTCTCCGTTATGAACAATAATAGGTGCCTTTGCCATTAAGGCTGGACCACTTACACCATTTCCTTCAAGCGTATAGTACCCTCCAAAAGTGAGTGCCTCATAGTTATACGGGTTGTTACTCTTTGTTCCAATCAACCCCGAATTAGAATGTGAATACATAACCCCAAAACGGTCTTCTATAATGACATAATCTGCACCAGCTTGCTCCCGAACTTGTTCCGCAATGGATTGAATCGTATTTTTATGCTCGTTATTTTGAAAAGCATCTTTTATAGCTGGCATAAAAGAAAGCGACTTCGCTGTTTGCAGTGCTAACTGCTCCACTTGGCGCTTCGTATCAACGGACTGAATGTAAACAAATATTCCCGCTAATAGGAGAACGACAAATACAATTAACGTGATAATTAAGCTTACTATTTTCGTTTGCAATGAAACTTTGCGTGATTTCTTCATACTCCATATCCTTTGATAAAATATTCAAAACTATCAATCTCCTTTTTCTATTATTATGACAAAACTGAAAATGAAGCAACTATTAAAAATATCCATGTTCATAAAGTACAAAAAGAATAAAATTGTCATAATATTGAGATTTTATTTAAAGAACAGTACAATTCTTTTACATTGAACACGCTTTCATAATTATCATTTTATTACTAAGCAAGAGGAGGAATTAGTATGGCTCAAGTAAAATCAAACCGAGTCGCTGGCAATATCTTCAAAGGTTCTGTCGGTAATTTAATTGAATGGTACGACTGGTACGTTTACTCTGCTTTCGCCGTTTATTTTTCAGCAGAGTTCTTTCCTAAAGGAGATCCAACGAGTCAGTTACTAAACACAGCGGCTATTTTCGCAGTTGGATTTTTAATGCGCCCTATCGGAAGTTTATTAATGGGACGCTATGCGGATCGGCACGGACGCCGGGCAGCATTAACGCTTTCCATTACAGTTATGGCCGGTGGTTCTTTAATTATTGCCTGTACACCGAGTTACGAAAGTATCGGTATTATGGCCCCTATTATTTTAGTTCTTGCTCGTTTACTTCAAGGGTTGTCACTCGGCGGAGAGTACGGAACTTCCGCAACATATTTATCTGAAATGGCTAGTAGTGGACGCCGTGGTTTTTATTCAAGTTTCCAATATGTAACGCTCGTTGCCGGACAGATGGTTGCGTTAGGCGTTCAAATTGTTCTTCAGCAATTACTAAGCGAACCAGATATGAAAGCTTGGGGATGGCGTATTCCATTCATTATTGGAGCGATGGGCGCAGTAGCTGTATTATGGCTTCGCCGCACGATGGATGAATCAGAGCAATTCTCAAACATAAAATCACAAAAACGCGAGAGCGCAGGAACCGTTCGCGCGCTTATGAAACACCCGAAAGCAGTATTAACAGTAGTCGGCCTAACATTAGGAGGCACTGTTGCATTTTATACGTACACAACATATTTACAAAAGTTCATGGTAAACACAGTCGGTCTTCCGAAAGAAGTTGTAAGCTGGATTAACTTTGTCGCACTACTTATTTTCGTCGTACTTCAACCGATTGCAGGGCTACTATCCGATAAAATTGGACGCCGCCCACTATTAATGGCATTCGGTATTCTCGGAACATTACTAACAGCGCCGATCTTCTTCTTCATGGAAAAAACGACAGAACCAATCGTAGCATTTTTACTCATGATGGTCGGTCTCATTATCGTTACTGGTTACACATCAATTAACGCAATTGTAAAAGCAGAACTCTTCCCAACTGAAATCCGCGCACTCGGCGTAGGTTTACCATATGCACTAACCGTCGCGATATTCGGCGGAACAGCTGAGTTCATCGCTTTATGGCTAAAGAGTATCGGAATGGAATCACTATTCTACTTCTACGTAGCTGGCTGTATCGCGATAAGCTTTATTACGTATTGGCGTATGGATGAGTCATCGAAAACTTCGCAGATTGAGGCAGAGCTTGGTGGGGATAAATTAGTTAACAATAAATCTAGTTAAAATTATGTATTCTATTATCTTCGTTTATCTGAAAAAGCATAATTCGTTAATATGCAATTTAAAAACCTCTACTTATATGTAGAGGTTTTTGTATGACGAAAAAACACGTAGTTCCATTGTTATTTTACAAACCCCAAATTCTTCCTCATCTTAAAGTGGAACAAATTTATTACTTAGAGTGTCTAATAAGTGTATTTCTAATATGAGTTGTCCAGATTGGATACAACATATCCCGTTTGACATCTATTTTTATGTATTACAAAAAAATGAAAGGACTTATTATTCCCAAAAGTAAAAAACATGTATTGTAATACTTTCACAGGTGAACCATTACAAGTGGAAACAAAAAAGAAATAACGCAAACTGTGACTTATCAATCATATAAAGTGAAACTTTAATCAGCGGGGGTCTTACTGCCCGGCAAATAGCGGGATAAACGTTTTGGATGTCATTTAACCTGTGAAATTTTAGCTGCAGTAGTATTGTTACCCAATGCCATCTTTAATTGCATTGGTATTTAGAATACCTAGACAAAATCCATATATTCTTGAAAGAGGTTGAAAATTTATGTTCGTTTTAAACAAGTTCTATAACATTTTACATTACAAAAAGATTGTACCTGTAGTATTACTTTCATGCGTATCACTTATAGGCTGTTCCAATAGTAATGCTCAATCTGAACCACCTAAACAAACGAATCAAGCTAATCAAATTAAACAAGAAAATACAGGAAATCAATCTTTTGCTAAACTTGAAAAAGAATATGATGCTAAGCTTGGTATTTATGCACTGGACACAGGTACGAATCAAACGATTGCTTATCATTCAGATGATCGTTTTGCGTTTGCATCTACATCTAAATCATTAGCTGCGGGCGCTCTTTTACGCAAGAACTCATTAGAAGCTCTTGATCAAAGAATTACGTATACTCATGAAGATCTTTCTAATTATAATCCAATTACTGAAAAGCATGTTGATACAGGAATGACGTTAAAAGAACTTGCAGATGCTTCAGTTCGATATAGTGACAGCACAGCACATAATTTGATTCTTAAACAGTTAGGAGGTCCCTCTGAATTTGAAAAAATCTTGAGAGAAATGGGAGATACTGTTACTACTTCAGAACGATTTGAACCTGAATTAAATGAAGTGCATCCAGGAGAAACACATGATACCAGTACACCAGAAGCAATAGCTAAGACGCTTCAATCATTTACATTAGGGACTGCACTTCCAATAGAAAAACGTGAACTATTAGTAGATTGGATGAAGAGAAATACAACTGGAGATAAATTGATTCGTGCTGGCGTACCAAAAGGATGGGAAGTAGCTGATAAAACAGGCGCGGGATCTTACGGAACAAGAAATGATATCGCAATTATTTGGCCACCAAATAAAAAGCCGATTGTTCTTGCTATACTTTCTAATCACGATAAAGAAGATGCTAAATATGACGATAAACTTATTGCAGATGCAACCAAAGTCGTGTTAAATACCTTAAAAGCTACGGAATAGAGGATAATAGGTTAAAAGTTTTCTATTTTAGGCGGTGTTTTCTCTAGTAGGAGTTGCACCGTATTTTCATCAACTAAAAATTTAATAGTGTCCCCAAAAATGAAATTTGGTGCTCCCCCTAAAACATCTGGACTGTAATAGCCAATAAAAAATGCAAACCAAACGCCCCTTAATCAGTCGTTTGGTTTGCATTTCCTTTTTCTAAAACCACAGAAAAGATAAGCACTATAGTTAACAGCATAATAAACCTTACTTCACTTCCATCACTTACAAAAAATGAATACAAAGTATATATTAAAATTAATATTCCATAAATAATTTTCTGCAATGTACTCCCTCCTTTTTGCCGTATATATTTTAGTATAAAAGTTTGATTCAAGTCCTATATCCAAATGAAAATACTTTTCTCTTGTTCATTTATCTATTTTCTTTTTATAACTCAAACTTCTTCGAATCGTACTTTTCTAGAGTTTGCTGCAATTCATCTTGTTCATATGGAATATGCTTATCTGTCTGTATATCTTCAACATTTGCTCCATCTGCTAATAATCTCCTGTACATAAAAGAGTGCCCTGTTAATACTGTTTTAATCATTTTGTATCGCCCTCCTTTTGTTTGATTACTTGTATCATAAAACAAGTATCTGAAGTTGATATGTAGTCTATCTAGAGTGTATGTAAATTTAGAAAATCTCTAATAAAATGTTTGTATTATAACGTTACCACCAAAACTATTGCCCTAAACACCATGATTTGAAGAGATAGGCCCCCATGTTCTAGTCTCAATTCTTCCTACAGTTCTATATTCAGTAGAACTAGTTAATTCCTATAATATAAAAAGAGCACCACTTTTTGGATGCTCCTCGTTATAACTATATATTATTTAATTTCCTTCTTTTGCTGGTACCATTTTTCCTTCTTGAGAATCTGTACCTTCTGTTCTTTCAACTGTTTTTGCATATTCTGGTTTCTCAGGGGATCCCATTTCAAATCCTGGTTGAGAATCTGTACCTTCTTTTGTTGGTACCATTTTTCCTTCTTGAGAACCTGTACCCTCTGTTCTTTCAACAGTTTTTGCGTTTCCTTTAGGAGTTGCTGGCACTGCATCTTTAGGTAAATCAAAGTTTTGTGAGAAAGACGTTGTTCCATCTACACTCTGTGTAATTACTTGATTTGAACTATCTTCATTTGACTTTAAATTGTCCATTTCCGCATCATCTGCACCTCCCGCTACCAATCCTGTACTTAAAATTGCTCCTGCTAATAATGCTTTAATCATTTTTCATTACCTCCTGTTTATTTGTAATATTCATCAAAAAAGTATCTAGAGTTAATGTTTTAGTCATTATCTTTATCTACTTGCTTTTTGATTACATTTAGCATAAGACAAGAATCTATAGTTGATATGGACTGCATCTGGAGATTATGTAAAGAAAAATGGATGATCCATTGTATATCCTAATGGATGCTTAGACAAGATTGAAACTTTATATGAATTTGAATAATTGAGTTCCCCTTTGTTTTTGGGTGTGAGGGACTAACCCTTTCTAATTTGAAAGCAAACTTTTTATTAATTGAAGAATTAAAAGAGGTGGGGATCTTACTGCCCGTTAATGCGAGATAAAAGAAAACCGCCTGAAATGATGTGTAATCGAATAGTAGTACATAAAAAAATACAAGTAACAATAAATTAAATCTCGTTAAAACAAAAAGGAGATATCCCAGGCATGGTACTAGGACATCTCCTTTACTTATCTAGATTTCTAAATTCTATACCGCACTATCAATTAGACAATTATTAAATATATCTTCTATCTAAAACATCGTATTATCATTAGCTGCTTCACTTGGAATCTCTTGAATTACATCCCAGTGTTCGACAATCTTTCCATCCTTGATACGAAATATATCCACTATAGCAACTCCCTTATCTTGAGAATTAGTACGAGAATGTACATGAAGAGCAACTGTATCCCCTTCAGCTACTACACGTTTAATCTCTGCAGAGGAATTAGGATTTTTAACAAAATCCTCCTTAAAGAAATCCATGAAGGCTTTTCGTCCATCAGCAACAAAAGGATTATGTTGCTTATAATCTTCGCTAACATATTTAGGGATAATATCGATATTATGTTTGTTAAAAACTTCATTATAGAAATCAACTACCATCTTTTTATTCTTTTCATTTTCTTTCACTTCTTTTGATACAGAAGCAACATTCTCGCTCTTTATTGAGTTCCCTTTATTATTACCGGTGAAAGCTTGATATACCAAAGTCGAAACTACTCCTAAAATAAATACAGAAATAATTGTTATGATTAAACTTTTCTCTAATTTCATATATACCTACCTCTTCTACTTAAATAAGTTTTCTTCTATAAAAAGTTTGAAGAAGGAGAAACCTTCCCCAAAATGTAATGTCAGGGGTAATGTTAGGAATTTCATTTATCCTAACCTCCCCCTATACAAGGCATATTAGAAACGATTAACTCTAACTTAATACCTCATTAACAGTTGCACTGTCCACAATTTGAATAAACTTCTTAACCTTATCGTTCTCATCAAACTTATAAAGATGACAAAAATCTGCTACAAATGACTTACCTGTAGCTTTATATGTTCCACTATATTTTCCATACACAATAACAGTATTGTTATTAAAAGTATAAATTTCATCTTTAGCGCTATAGTCATCCCATTCCGTGCCAAGACGTTCATGTACATTTTTCACTACTTCATCTGGACCTATATAAGTACCTGCATATGGAAACCCAGCAGCTTCTGTCCAAGATACATTTTCACTTAAATACGTTTTGAACGCATCCAATTTCCCTTCGCCAGTTAACACATACGTTTCATGTAATAGTTTTTGATATTTATTCATATCATTAACCCCAAGGCATTTCTTTTGTTACAACTTTTGCACTTAATTCTAATACACCTTTATTTGCATAGTCTGGATATGCTGCTTCAAGTTTTGCCACAAAATCTTTTGAAGTTCCACTTTCCTCAGAAGCTTGAACCGCAGTTCTTAGATAATCCATTGTCGCAGTAAGTGCTTGATTATTTAGAGATTTTTCGATTGATCCATGGCTTGGTACAATTATGTCAGCATGTAATGCTTGTAACACTTTCAAGTTCTCAATCCACGCCTCCATCGCCGCTTTTGAACTAGTATCCGCTAAGAATACATGTATTTCGTTAAATACATCAATACCACCAATTAATACTTTCAGCTCTTTATTAAATAAGCTAGTTCTGTAATGATCTAAGCCTACTAGTTCAAATGTTAACCCCTGAAAATCAATTGTGTTTTCTTTAAACACTTGAGGTAATACCACGTTACTTGGTGCATTTTCTCCAAGGACGTCTTTCCAAACTTTTAATTTCCCTAAGACAGAATGAACGATATGTTCAACAGTAGACTCCGTAGCATACGCTATAGCTTCTGGGTAAGCAGCTTTAATATTTTCTAATCCAAAGTAGTAATCAGGATCCCCATGAGTAATAAAGATTTTATCTAAAGATAAGTCATTTTTTTTCAGATACTCAACAATTTCTTTCGAATCAGATTGAGTAAATTTTGAGTTTATTAAAAATGCATGTCCTGCTTTCTCAACTAATGTTGCTGTGACCATAAAGCTTTTTTCGTCCGAACTAAACACCGTTAATTTCACATCTTTTTGATTTGTATCGATTGTTTTAAACATAGTATGTTATTCTCCTTTTGTTAAAGTTATTAACTAATTATCATATTTTTATCTTGTTCCGATAAAATCTCCCACTCCCATTCATCTGAAAGTGTAATAGTACTGGCGAATATTCCGGAGATGAATGTCAGGTGGCCTAAGATAACATGTTTGCTACTATATCCTAAATTTTCTTAATATAAATTTTTAAAACGCGCTTCAATTTTATCCGGCGTCATTACGCCACCACCAATAGGAATAATTTGATTATCCTTTTGTAAAAGTAAGGAAGGATAGCTATTAACACCAAGCTGTCGAACTTTATTGAAATCATTTTGGACATCTATTATTGTTTCTTGAGCGTTTAAACGTTCTAATACTTGTTCAGGGTCCAAACCATGCTCGATTGCAATTTTGCGATATGTTTCAGGATCACTCAGACTTTGGCCCTCATAATAAAACGCTTTTTGCATAGCCGAAGTGAATTCTAATAAACGGTCTGGCGCTAATGAGCGTAAAGCTAAAAAGCCAATTGCAGCATCTTTCGAATTCATTTTAAAAGTCCCTTCCTCCACCAATTTTTGATATGAAGGACCAAATTCAGCACCTGTAAGTTGATTAATTCTTTTATTTCCTTCTTCTATATATGAGAAGTTTTTCATTGGTAAATTATCTAAAAATAACCCTCCACATAAAACCGTTAATGGCACTTCAGTGTGGTTTTTGTAAAATCCTTTAATACTTTCTGAAAAACCATAGCACCATCCACAATATGCATCCCATACGTAAATAAGGTTATCTTGTTTCGTCTCCATTTAAATCTCCTACCTTTTTTTTATTATCCAGCTCAACTAAATTTTTGGTTTATATAAGTACATCTTTTTATACCTTGTTCTTTTTTAGATACCTTACTATATTTCCCCAAAACTAATATTTCCAAAGAAAGATCCACCAATGTTTTTAACAAAAGATAACGTTGCACCTTATTGCCCCGTAACAGAAAATACTAAAGCTTAGAATATGCATTGATTTGAATGTGTTAGTAACTTTCTACACCGGGTGGCAACGTATGGACCACCATCCTTAATTAAATATATAAATCATATTTTTAGCAGATATTAGTTGTAACTAAATTGATTACATCTTTATGTAACTATTTTAGTTACAACCAATATAGAAGTCAATTCTTTTTTTCGAAAACATTAAATTTCTACATTAATCTACAACCAATCCCACTCTTTAAAAAAATATATCAACGATTATTCGATTATATCGATCGTAACTCCGAATATATCAACGTTTCGACACAACATATCGATTTACCGACAAATTTCGAGCGCGTTATCTCCTAAACTAACAACCAATCCCACATCACGTTCACCTACAAAGAAAAAAAGCACCAGGTCCCCCCAATGCTTTTCCTCAAATCTAAAACAAATGACAAGCCACCTGATGCCCCTTCGCAATCTCCACCATTTTCGGTACTTCCTGCGCGCATTTTTCAGTGGCGAATTTGCAGCGCGTTCTGAATTTGCAGCCGGATGGTGAGTTTAGTGGGCTTGGTACTTCTCCCTCTAGGATGATCCGTTCTTTGCCTGTGTTTGTTGGATCTGGTTCTGGCATAGATGAGAGTAGTGCTTGTGTGTATGGATGTGCCGGTTTTGTGTATAGGTCTTCACTATCGGCAATTTCTACTATGTTTCCTAGGTACATGACTCCAATTCGGTCTGATATGTGCCTTACCATCGATAGGTCATGTGCGATGAATAAGTATGTGACTCCTGTTTCTTCTTGAATGTCTTGCAGCATGTTTACGACTTGTGCTTGGACTGAGACATCGAGTGCTGAGATTGGTTCGTCACATAGGATAAAGTCTGGTTTTACAGATAGTGCGCGCGCGATGCTAATGCGCTGGCGCTGGCCTCCACTAAATTCGTGCGGGTAGCGATATAAGTGTTCTTCTTTTAATCCTACCTTTTTCAGAAGGTCTAAAATGATTTCTTTTTGTTCTTCTTTTTCGTAAGATCCGTGAATGTTCATTGGCTCGCTAATAATTTGGAATACGTTCATTGCCGGGTTTAATGATGCGTATGGATCTTGGAAAATAATTTGCATTCGTTTTCTATATTCTTTTAGTTCACTTTCTTTTAAACTTGCGATATCTTTTCCGTCGAATAAAACGTTACCTGAAGTGACATCGTGTAAACGAATGATGCTTCTTCCTGTCGTTGATTTTCCGCAACCTGATTCTCCTACTAATCCGAATGTTTCACCTTTTTTAATGGTGAAGCTAAGGTCATCGACTGCTTTTAATTGCTCTGTTTTTCTGCCAAATAGTCCTTTTTTAATAGGAAAATACTTTTTTAAGTTCCGAACTTCAATTAAGTTTTCTTTATGCATGGAAATCACCTACCGCCCTATCATTTAACCAACACATGGAACGTCTTTCGTTTCCGATTTCAAAATATGGTGGACGTTCTTTTTCACAAATATCCATCGCATGCGGGCAACGCTCTGCGAATGGGCAACCTTGTGGCGGGTTTAATAAGTTTGGTGTTACACCTTGAATAGGAGCGAGTCTTTCTTTTACGCCGTTCGCTATTTTTGGCAGAGAGTTTAATAGCCCTTTCGTATATGGATGATTCGGCGATTGGAAAATATCAAGTACAGGTCCTTCTTCCATAATAAGCCCGCCGTACATAACGATGACGCGCGTACAGTTTTGCGCGACAATTCCTAAGTCATGCGTAATAAGAAGTAACGCCATATTCGTTTCGTTCTTTAAGTTTTTCATTAAATCTAGTATTTGCGCCTGTATCGTTACATCAAGTGCAGTCGTCGGCTCGTCCGCAATAAGAAGGTCAGGGTTGCAAGACATCGCCATTGCGATCATAACTCGCTGCTTCATACCACCGCTTAGTTCATGCGGATATTGTTTTACCCTTTCTTCTGGCGACGAAAGGCCGACTTGTTTTAACAAGTTAATCGCGATCTGCTCTGCTTCTTTCTTTTTCACTTTTTGATGACGTATAATTACTTCCATCATTTGTTTCCCAATTTTCACGACCGGATTTAGCGCTGACATTGGGTCTTGAGAGATAAGTGAAATTTGATTTCCTCTAATAGAACGCAATTCTTTTTCAGATTTAGAAAGTATGTTTTCATTATGAAAAAGGATTTCCCCTTCTTTCACTTTTCCTGGTGACGTAACGAGAGACATAACAGACTTCGCCATTACACTCTTCCCGCTTCCAGATTCCCCAACGATACCGACTACTTCTCCTTTATTTAAGCGAAATGTAACGCCGCGAACCGCTTCAACTTCGCCACTTTCTATGAAAAAAGAAGTCTTTAAATTTTTCACTTCTAGTAGTTTTTCAGACACGCTTCTCACTCCTTTCACTTAACACTTTAGTTTTCATGTCCGGCTCCTTTTGGTGCGAAAGCTTTCTTCAATGCTTCACCAATTACGTTAAAACTAAGTACCGTTAAAAGGATAAGGAATCCTGGGAATAGTGTTAAATACCAAGCTTCACCAATATATCCTTGCGCATTGTTTAGCATGCTGCCCCAAGAAGAATCTGGTTCTCTAATACCTAAACCTAAGAAACTAAGTGATGATTCCATTAAAATCGATGTCGCAATCGTTAATGTCGCAATCGTTAATGTCGCGGCGATAATAATGGTTGATAAAATGTTAGGAATGATATGTCTTACAATAATCATAAGTGATTTTTGTCCTGATACTTTTGCGTATAAAACGTACTCACGCTCTTTTACAGATAACGTTTCTGCCCTTACAATGCGCGCGGTGTCCATCCATGTTAGTAATCCGATAATAAGAACTAACGTCGTAATTCCTGGTTTTAAATACGCATTTAATAGTAGCATTAAAAAGAATGATGGAATTGACATCAGTACTTCAACAACTCGCATTAAAAAGTTGTCTAACTTTCCGCCAAAATATCCGCTAATTGTTCCAACTGCAGTACCGATTGTAATAGAAACAACCATCGCAAGGAAACCGACCGCAAGTGAAACTCGTCCGCCATATAACGCTCTCGTTAAGTAATCCCTTCCGTAATCATCCGTTCCGAAAGGATGACTCATACTTGGTTCTTGTAAGCGATCTGGAATCGACATTTTGCTAGGATCGTACGGCGATACGAATGCGAAAATTGATGCGACCGTTAAAACCGCAAGTATAATAACTCCCATTGCAACAAACTTATTTTTCGTAAAGCTATGTTTTATCGTTTGAAATCTCCTATTATTCATTCCAAATCACCCCCTCATTCGAATGCGCGGATCTACTACGCCATATAAAATATCAGCAATTAAGTTACCGAGAATTAACATGAATGATGATAGTAATGTAATTGCCATGATAATCGGATAATCAAATCTAAAAATAGCATTTACCCCAAGTGAACCAAGACCCGGCCATGAAAATACTGTTTCCGTAATAAATGCTCCGCCTACTAAACTTGGAATCGATAATCCGAAAATTGTAATGATTGGTATTAATACATTTCGAAGTACGTGATTAAATAAAACCGTTTTCTTTGAAGCACCGTACGCATATTGAATTTGTACATATTCTTCTTCTAATTGCTGAATCGTACTTGAACGAATATATCTCATATAAACAGATACGTTTTGGAACGCTAACACCATACAAGGTAAAATGCCGTGTTGCACAATATCCCAGACAGAATCTTTACCTACGGTGCGCATACCCATACTCGGAAGTAGGTTCAATTTTAAAGAGAATAAGTAGACTAACAGTAGTGCAAACCAGAAAACCGGCATAGAAATACCAACGTATGAAATAAAGTTTACAATGCGGTCAAAGAATGAATTCTTTTTCACACCTGTAAATAGTCCAAGCGGTATTGCGATTACGAATGAGACGAGTAAAGATGATCCCATTAATCCAATTGTTGCAGGTAATCTTTCTGTGATAAGTTCCAAAACAGGACGATGATTTTGAAGTGAATAACCAAAGTTTCCTGTTAAAATATTTTTTAACCATAAAAAATACTGCACGTAAATTGGTTGATCTAGTCCTAAACTTTTACGAATACGCTCCACATCAATTGGACTCATGTTTGGCGTGACAAAATTTCGAACAGGATCCCCCGGCGCTAGCTTTATTAATAGAAAAGAAATAATAGAAATAACAAATAAAAGCGGAATTGCATTTAAAAGCCTCTTCGCAATTACTTTATACACAAACTTCCCCCCTCAAGCTAAAGAAGCTGATTTCCACCAGCTTCTTTATTGTTTCTTATTTCACTTCATAAATCTTAGATAGATCTTCAAACATTGTGACAGGAATTGCTTTCGCTTCTTTTAATCCATCAAACTTTTTATCTACTGCAATAACTGCTTTCGGATACGCGATTGGTAGATAAGGTACGTCTTCTCTAGCTGTCTCTTGAATTTTATGGTATAGCTCTGCGCGTTTTGTTTTATCTGTCTCAACTGCAGCTTCTTCCCATAACTTATCGAAATCAGCGTTTTTATATCGTGCATAATTGTATTCAGCATTGCTTAAGAATAAGCTCTTATATGAATCTGGCTCAGGTCCCATTATGTAACCACCAAATGTAATGTCATATTCTTTATTCTCTTTATCTAAGCCTTTTTCACTTGCCGCACTAGCATCTAATGCATTTAGTTCAACTTCTAAGCCAACTTCTTTTAATTTTTGTTGTGTATATAACGCTAAGCTTTCCATAATTTTATTATTCGTTACATACATCACACGTACTTTTTCCTTATCTTTCACGCCAGCTTTTGCTAATAAATCTTTCGCTTCTTTTTTATCATACTTATAGTCTTTAATATCTTTCGCATAATACATAGCGTCTGGCGTTAAGATTGAATTTGCTGGTTCTGCAAATTCACCTGAAACGAATGCTGAGTTAATCATTTCTTTTTTATCTAACGCATGCGCAATTGCTTGACGCACTTCTTTTTTCTTCATAAGATCAGTATTCATGTTATAAGATAAGTAGAATAATCTACCTTCAGGGAATGTCACCATTGAGAAGTTCCCAGTGCTATCTAATTTCTTAAAGTCTTGCGGCTCAATCATCTTCATGTTGATTTGACCATTTTGCAGTGAAACATTTGCTGTATTACGGTCTTTTACAACTCGGTATACGATAGAGTCTAATTTAGCTTTCCCACCTACATAATCATCGAATCGATCTAATGCAACGTACTCATCTGATTTATATTCTTTAAACTTAAACGGACCTGACCCTACAGGTTGTAAGTTTTTCTTACTCTTCGCTAAATCTGCTTCCCCTTCAAATACATGTTTCGGAATCGGGAAGAAATCATTCATCACACCTTCGAAAGATGCGCTTACTTGTGGTAAAACGAATTGAGTTGTTAACTCATCTACCTTTTTCACCTCAAGCGGCTTTCCTTTAAAAATAAAGTTTTCACGGCTTGAGCTATTTTGCTTCTCATCTAAAATAGATTGGAATGTAAATGCAATATCATCTGATGTAATCTTCTTACCGTCATGCCATTTCAAATTATCCTTTAACTTCAGTGTCCAAGTTAATTGATCTTCTGAAGGCGTAAAGCTCTCAGCAAGAACAAACTTTTTCTTACCGTCTTCCATATGATATAGCGGCGCATATAAAGCTTGCTGCACAGTTAATGACACACGATCATTCGCATAAAGCGGATTCATCGTATCTGGATTATCGCTAACACCAATCGTTAACGCCCCTCCGTCTTTCGGAGTCCCTGATTTACTAGTTCCTGCTTGCTTCGAATCTTTTTCCCCTGAACAAGCAGCTAATGCAATAAATAATAGTAGGACAAATGGTAATACAAACAACTTCTTCTTCATATTTCGACCCCTCTCGACTATTTACACCTATAAGAAAACTCGGAATTAATACCGAGTTTTCTTATAGGTTTTAAATTACCACTACCGGTATGTATTGTCAAACTTTTTCGCAAAGGTAGAAAGTTTGTAATCTATTAATGCATTCTTGCGATAAACTATATTTATGCGGAGGAGAAAATAAAAAGACCACGAATAAGTAGCCTCATAAAATGAGTTAAAAAACTATCAACTTACAGAAAATCCCTCTAAAATGATTGTTTTATATGATCTAAAATGTAGAATGAAATTAAAGACAAAAAACACATTTAGGAGGTTATCATGACATTTGATGAATTGAAAAAAAATAAACCAACAACCTCATGGGTTGAGTATGATGAAGATGGGGAATTTTTTACTGAAGAAAATATAAGTGCAACAAATACAGTTCTTGACACTTACATTAACAATTTACAGCGATTAGGAGAGAATCCAACCGAAGTCGAAGTAATGCAAGTTGTTAAAGAGGTAGTTATTAAATTAAATGAATTAAATATCGAACATGACCATTTTATCGAAACAATGGAAAGAGAAGATCTCTATGAATTTATCGATACAGCAGCACGAATAGCTGGCTTAGAATCCGAGGAAGATATAACAGAAGAATGGCGTGAATGGTAAAAAGTTGCACCTCTAATAATTAGAGGTGCAACTTTTTTCATATACCAATCGTATGAATGATTTGATGTCCGCGCAGAATTCATATATTTCAACATAATATTAAAAGGCTTCAATTATAAATACTAGCACACCCATCCCGACAAAAAAGACCACCAAAAGGCAGTCTCAAAACTCAATCTTATTCCCCATCCCTTGCTCCACCGCTTTCTCATACAAATACTTCGCAACGATAATATCTACTACCGCTAAACCAACTGATTTGAAAATAGTAATCTCTTCATCATTTTCGCGTCCAGCTTTTTCTTTGCTTATAATTTGACCAAGTTCAGCGTGAATGGCGTTTGCTTTGAATAGACCCTCTTTTATCGGAACTTGAAGGTCTCCTGTTTCGTCTAGTGCTGCTTCTTTTGATTCGACTACTACTTTGTTTGCGCTTGTGATGGCGTGTGAGGGTAGTTCTTGCATGCTCGGTCTGAATGAGCCGACGGCGTTTACGTGGACGCCTTTTTGTAGTTTTTCTGAGAAGACTGGTGTGGTTGCGTTCGTAGTTGTGACGATGATGTCTGCTTCACGTATTGCTTCATTTGGATCCCTGTGAACGTAAGCAGGTTTACCAAATTTCTCTTGTATATATTGCGCAAATGCATACGCTTTTTCTTCTGTGCGATTGTATAAGATGACTTTTTCGATATCTCTAACCGCAAATATTGCTTCGGCAATTCCTTTCGCTTGTTCACCCGTGCCGATAATGCATAAAGTTTTTGCGTTATGACGAGCTAAATATTTTGTCGCTACTCCTGATAAGGCGCCTGTTCGGATCATCGTTAAGTACGATCCTTCTAGAAGTGCGAGCGGTTCTCCCGTTTGAAAGTCTGATAGCATTACAATCCCATTGATCGTTTTCTTTCCTATCTGTTTATTTTGCGGGACTACCGTTACTATTTTTACTCCAAGTGCCTCAAGTCCTTCCGCTACTGAAGGCATAATTAATGCCGTATTTTGCTCGTTCGCAAATGGTAATGAGCCTCTTATTGGTGTAATCGTTCTTTCTGCGGAAAATTCTTTTAAAGCAAGCGCCGCGTATTCAATAACTTCATTCATATTTACTAAGTTTCTTTGTTCGTTCGCGCTTATAACTAGCATATCTTTCCACCTCCTCCTTCTATCCTAACAAAAATCCCCGTTTCAAATCATCTCTCGGGTCTACAACGAACTGATGAAATCCTGTAATAAAGGCATGCCCGGTTACTTTTGGAACGACAGCTTCATATGTATCTACTGCGGTTACCGACAATACTTCCCCCTCGAATTTCCCGTCAGTAATGCATTCATGGACGGAAATTTCTCCCTTTTGTAAAGCATCTTTTTCAAAAAGAGTTGCGATTCTTGCGGAAGTTCCTGTACCGCAAGGAGAACGATCTACTTGCCCATCAGCAAAGATTGTTACATTTCGTAAAGTTGCGTCTTCCCCTTTCGGTTCATCTGAAAAGATAACGCCGTATATTCCTTTCAATCCTTCTTCAAGTGGATGTTTCACTTCCATTTTGCTCTCTAAATAATGTTTAATTTTACCGCCCCACGTTTGAATAGCGGGCAAGTCTTTAAAATCAACTTTCAAACCAAATTCTTTACAGTCTACAACAGCGTAAAATGCTCCTCCAAACGCGATATCTACTTGGAATTCATAGTTATCTATTTTAATAGAAACGTCTTTTTTGTATACAAATGAAGGAACATTTTCAAATGATACAGATTCTACTTCACTCCCGTTATATTTTGCATACGCAATAACTTCTCCGGCTGGGCTATCAATAATGAACTTTTGTTTTTCACCCTTTACTTCAAACATGCCTGTTTCAATTCCAACTGTAATGACAGCAATAATGCCATGACCACACATCGTACTCCATCCTTCATTGTGCATAAATAAAACACCAAAATCAGCGTGGGCACTTGCTGGCGGTGTAATGATACAACCGTACATTCCGTGATGCCCTCTCGGTTCATACATCAGAATTTCACGAAGGTAATCCAAATGTTCCATACAGTATGCGCGTCTTTCCAGCTGCGTTTCCCCTTTTATTTCTGGCACTCCGCCCGTAATAATTCGAAGCGGCTCCCCAGCTACGTGTGCATCAATCGTTGTATATATTTTACTAACCTTCATTTCTATCTCTCCCCTATACGTTGATACTATTTCCAACGCAAGTATCATGCCAAATCGTATAGCATTACTTTTTTCAAATCCTCTCAGTAATGTGTATTCTTTTTTCAACAAATTCATATACAACTGTCTACTTTTTTATACACGGCTTGGACGTTACGTTATAAAACACCTCGATAACTTTGCAATTCCTCTCGTACACACATGTAGGATTCCTTTTACCATTATTATTTTCAATGTAAAGTTACTTCGCCCCCCAACATATACTGTTCAAAAGCAAAAAGGAAGTGATCCCATGTATTACGGAACAAAGGGCTGGTACGTAGCTGAACTAAAAAAATTAGGCGTACGCTATCATGAAGGACGAAAACTAGAAAGTTACCGCGGGCACATATTACGCAATTTATTAATCGCACAACAAGAGAAATTAAAAGAACAGTAATAGACTCCTATCACAATATCAACTTATCGCCGCCTACAAACTGCCAATCAATCACACATCAAACTACACTAAAAAGGTCACCCAAACGGGTGACCTTTCTTTCTTATTCACAAACAAGAATTTGTCTAATAAATGATCCTTTTCTTGTAATACAGCGATCTGTAATTTCAAATCCTGCTTCATGGATCATGTCGTCCATTGTCTCCATCGTTACAACGACTACCTTTTTAGCGATGCGGCGCGCACTTGAAAGAATGGAGAGCTGGTCTTCTGGTGTGGCGTGCGTAAATAGATCGTACGGCATATCGATAATGGCAACGTCGTAGTTCTCAGTAATTTCCTCGATTGGTCCTTTTGTTACTGTTCCTTCAAATCCGAAATGTGCGATATTTTTTCTTGTTCCAAGAACTACAAGTGGATTTATATCTCTACCAACGATGTTAATCCCCATAGAAAGTGCTTCTACTACTACTGTTCCAATACCGCAGCACGGGTCAATTGCTCGTACTCCCTCTGGATTTGGTACAGCGATATTTGCAACTGATCTCGCAACACGTGTGCTAAGTGATGTCGAATAACTATGCGGTTTTTTTATGTGATGATACCAAACTGGTTCGCTTTCTACATAGTGCCCGAAGTACCAGCGTCCTCCAAGAGGAACAATCCCGAATACACGCTCTGGATTACGAACATCCGCTTCTCCTTCAATATGCATGCCAAGGTCTCGTTCAATAAGACGTCTTTCTCCATATTCAATTTTATTTTCTCCAACGAGGTCATTGATTTTAACGAAGATAACTTTAAACGACGCCCCCGCTAAATCAATTTGTTCCACTTGTTTTAAAATGCTTTCTAAGTCGTCCCCTTCATACATAACTTCAATTCGCTCTTTAATAAACGCACTTCTACTCGGGTCAATTTTGACATCACTTTTTAAAATATTAACGTGGGACTCCATTCCAAAGAACGAGCGCATTTCCAAGTAACATAAAGCACGCTCCTCCTCACGAAATGCATACGTATATATACAGGCAGGTGTTTTACTATGATTATTCAATCTATTATCATCCTCTATCGTTTAAAATTGTTATGATTACAATTACTCAAATACTTTTGTATATAAAATTAAATGATATCATATGCCGGAAATAAAGAGAAACGTTAATAAATAAAAGAGACTGCCAATGGCAATCTCTTATTATTTATTAACGGAAAGAAGACACGTTGTTACCCATTTCTTCATAGTAATCTAAAATGCCTTGATAAATTGCTTCCGCTGCACGTTGTCTCCATTCTTCAGTAGCTAGTTTTTCACCTTCACCTTTAGCATCGATGAAACCTAGTTCAGCTAAAATAGCAGGCATTGTATTGTATTTCACTACATAGAAGTTTTCTGTCTTTACACCTCTATCATTTGATTGAAGTGCTTGTACTAAACGTTTTTGTACTTTTTCTGCTAGTACACGGCTTTCTTCTGAGTTTGGATTTGTTGCTGATCTGTAGTAGAACGTTTCTGTTCCTTCTACTTGTTCATTAAACCCGTTTGCATGAATACTTACGAAAATATCACCTTTATTTTCTTGTGCAAATTCTACACGTTTTTTCAAAGATTCACCAGGGGTATTTCCCGGACGCGTATCATCATTACGTGTTAATAAGACAGTAAATGGTGTCTTTTGTTCAAATAGTTTTTGTACACGTAAAGATGTATCTAATACAATAGCACTTTCATCCATTTTCACACCAGAATGCCCTGGATCAACTCCACCATGACCTGGATCAATGATAATCGCTTTTCCTTCTAAGAAGTTACCTTGCTTCACTGGATTTAATTGATTTTTATTAACCCATTGAAAACCAGCGCCCATGCGGATACGAATCCAGCTGCCGTTCTCTTCAATAACAGTTACTTGCTGTGCGTTATGTGTTCCCATTACTTTTGAAGAAGAAGAAGCTTCTGCATAAGTAGTGAATCCTTCATTAATAACCTCTGTTTTCTCTACTAAAGGTGTCCATTTATCACCGTTACTTGTTGCAATTTTGATCCATCCATCTCGTTCTTCTTTAATTTCAACCGTTTGTGGATTATGCTGATTCGCACTAATCCCAGAACTTAATGATGGTGCGTGATATGTAATGAATTTTCTATCTATGTACATTTTCTTTGTTTCTACTGGACGATCACTATTCTTACTAAATTTATCTGTTTGCGCAGTAAGTTGAGCTGCTTGTTCACGCGTAATAGAATCATTCGGTTTCCAGCCATCCTCTGTACCTAAAGAAAGTTTTAATTCTACTAAAATATTAACTTCTTCTTTACCCCAATGATTCTCTAAATCAGCGAATTTTGTAGGAACTGGTCCTGTTACTTTGCTTTTCAGATTATATGCTCTTACAAGCATAGCTGCCATTTCAGCACGAGTTACTTTTCCTTCAGGATCAAATACTCCTGGTTCTCGCCCTTTAATAATATTCTCTTTTTCCATGGCTGCAATAAATGAAGCTGCCCAATTATTTTTTGCATCATTATAAGATGGCTTTGCATTCGGATCTACTTTAGCACCAATTGCTGTTGCGATAATCTTTGCTGCCTGGGCACGTGTTAAATTTCCGTATGGCATAAAGTTACCATCTGGCATACCGTTAATTACATTTCTCTCTACTAAATAATAAATTGCGTCTTTCGACCACGCACTATCTGAAACATCAGGAAATTTCTTCGTTTCTGCTAAACTACTAATTGGATGTGCTAGTAAATTTGCTGCTAATAAACCTGCGGCTATTGCTTTGTACTTCATGAAAAATAAATCTCCTCTCAAAACTTCATATTCATACAATTTTTTTATTCAAGCTAACTAAAAAATATTAACTATTAATTAATTCCTTTCATAGTGTATAACATTATATATCTATAGTAAATACGTTTCCGGCCGTATAACAAAAATCGCATATATATAACTTATAATGAATGTATATAAAATAAAACTTTAATCAACCCACAAATAGCAGGATAAAAAAACAATTAGGACATGTCTCCTAATCGCTTTGCCAAATAAAAAGCTGATTAAAAATATTATTTTTAATCAGCTCTCTATTATCTATGAAATTATTCTTCAATTAAATTAGACATTACATATGCATACACTAATGCTTCTGTATGCGCAATAGAACTTTCATGTGTACGTTCAAATGCGTGAGAAGAATCAATACCCGCTCCAATTAACGCATGTTTCACATCAAATCCCGCGCGAATCGCAGCTGATGCATCAGATCCGTAGTATGGATAAATATCTATTTTATATTCAATATGATTCGTTTTCGCAAGCTCTACTAAATGTTTACGCAGTGCGTAATGATACGGGCCGCTAGAGTCTTTTGCACAAATAGATACTGTATATTCATCAGATGTTTGTCCATCACCTAACGCTCCCATATCAACTGCTAAGTATTCAACAGTTTCTTCTGGAATATTAGAATTACCACCGTATCCAATCTCTTCATTATTAGAAATTAAGAAATGCGTCGTATATGGTAATGTTACGTTTTCATCTTGTAATCTTTTAATTAATTTTAATAAAATCGCAACACTTACTTTGTCATCTAAATGACGTGATTTTATGTATCCACTCTCTGTAATTTGAACGCGCGGATCAAATGATACGAAGTCTCCTACTTCAATTCCTAATTCGCGTACTTCATCAGCTGAAAATACGCGCTCATCAATACGAACTTCAATATTTTTCTCATCGCGTTTTGCTTCACCTGCATCTTTATATACATGTACAGATGTTTGATGCATTAAAATCGTTCCTGTATACGTCTTGCCACTTGATGTTTCAATTTCGCAATATTCCCCTTCTACAGAGTTCCAGCGAAATCCACCAATCATAGAAAGACTCAGGCGACCATCAGGCTTAATTTCTTTCACCATCGCACCTAACGTATCAACGTGTGCCGTTAATAAGCGGTGCTGCGCATCATTCTTCCCTTTTACCGTTAAAATAAGAGCGCCTTTATTGTTACGCTTCGTTTCTACGTTCCACTCACTGACATAGTTTTCAATGAAATTAATAATTTTTGCTGTATTTCCAGATGGACTCGGAATAGAGACAAGCTCCTTAATCAGTTCCATCGTTTCTTTCGTATGATGTGCCATTGTCGTTTCCTCCTCATTTTCTCTACTATTCAGTATACAAAATTCGCCAGAAAACCTCTACTTATATAGCTTAATTTTCTAAATTGTAGTAAAATTCTTTTTAGTATACAAAAGGAGTCCTGAAATATGAATATATCAAAAAAATATATACACATTGCACTCATTTGGTTTTTAGCATCATTATTTTGTTTACAAATCTCTTATGCCATTCATACTACTACTTCTATTACAATCGGCTGGATATTAACAGCTATCTTCTTCATTATTAGCTTCATTGCAACAAAAAAGCATAGCGTTACTCATTAACGCTATGCTTTTCCTATAAAACTATTCTTCTGAAACGTCTAATAAATAAATACCTCTTTCAAATCCACCGCGCTCTACTTCTTTTTTCTTACGAAGGCGTTCTACATCTTCAATCGATGCACCTTCTGCACGTGCTAATGAAATGATAACTTCTAGCGCATCCGCAAGAGAATCTAGCGCATGTTCGCGTTCTTTCATAGAAGCAAATTCACGAATTTCTTCCGTTCCAATTTTCGCTAAAGCTTGTATGTATGCTTGCCCTGTTAATTTTTGTGCTGTATACGTTTTTCCAGACATTAAAATCTTCTCTGGAACACGATCTCTTACTAACTTGTTATATGCTGACATCATTCATCCTCCTATATTTAATAACATCCGAGCTCTCCTTTATAGAAAAACCATTTTTTCTTCACGCACGCACTTAACATATCAATTCCTGATCCATGTGCTCTTACATGTGGAAAGAAATAGTGCTCTAAGTCTTCGTCCTTACCATATAGAGTTTGATACTCATCTGGAATCGCTTCTTTTTTCACATCTTTTTCTTTCGTCACCCCATCAGAAAATGCAACACTTGGATGTCCCTCAAAAAACAACGCAGTCCGAACTGCCAAAGATGGTGTACTATGCAAAGCAGAATATGTAAGCAAAATAATAGTAATAACACCGATCATTTTCTTCATGTATTACTCCTTAAAAAAAAGTGCTAACACAATTATACTAAAATGTGTTAGCACTTTCTCCCCTTTATCCCGAATTAACGAGCTAATAATCAGTGAGGAATGGACAAAATCCTCACTTCACTTTATTCCCCTTTAAATGCTGGTAAACGTTTCTCTAAAAACGCAGCAATTCCTTCTTTATGATCCGCTGTTTGTCTCATTGCATATTGACCACGCTTCTCTAATTGCAATGTTTGCTCTAAATTAGAGCGATTTACTTCACATAAAATTTGCTTCGTTTGAATCATTGCTTTAATCGGTTTTTGTGACCATTCATTAATTTTTTGCTTCACAGCCGTTTGGAAATCTTCGCCGATTACTTCATCAATTAAGCCGATATCAAGCGCTTCTGTCGCTGATAATTTCTTGCCTTCCCAAATAATTTGCTTCGTCATATTTTCACCGACGCGCTTTTGAAGGAAGAAATGACCGCCTCCATCTGGAATTAAAGCGATTCCAATAAAGTTCATCGCAATAACAGATGATATATCCGCCATTACATAATCAGCTGTTAACGCAATACTTAACCCAAGACCTGCAGTTGGTCCATGAATTGCACTAATAACAAGCTTTGGCATCGTATATAACGTCACGACAACTTCAGAAATAGTATTCATAATGCCATCAAACTTACTTTCATCATTACTTGAAAGCATCGATTTAATATCCCCACCCGCAGAAAAACCACGGCCGTTCCCACATAACACAACGATATGCGCAGAACTTTCCGCTACTTCTTTCAACTTTTGTAATAACTCTTTTAATGTCGGCTCATCTAACGCATTTAACACCTCTGGGCGATTGACCATAACTGTTGCAACGTGGCCTTCATATTTCACAACGACAGATTCTGTTTTACTTGTTATTTCCATTATATATACCCCTCTTTTCTCCATAAAGATTATACTTATATAATTATAGAGAACCATTGAAAAATCCTTCTTTTTTCTCAATTTTCTGTCTAATAATCTCGCAATTTGTACATATACCGTATAAAACATACAATTCCGTTGAAAAATATAGAAATTAAAGTCGGTTTATCCATGCTTTTCATCTATTTACCATTACAATGAAATGGTGTATTCTTAAGTTTGATAAAAAAACAAATATTGAAATTCATTCGCCTTACTATGTAAAAAAGGCTTTATACCCATCTTTTGGGTGTTGTAATAAAGGAATGAAGAACTGGAGGAACATATGGTTAATAAGTTGAAACAAACGGATAACTACTTCCCACATTTCCTATTGCTATTCATTGTGTTTCAACCAATTTTAGATTTATTAACATCTTTTTCAATCTATATACTACACATGAGCGCAACAGTTGGAGTTGTAGTCCGTTTCGCCTTTATGCTTCTTGCATTAGGATACCTACTTCTTCATCACAAACAACAAGATGCGAAAAAGTACATCCTCTATTTATGTTTACTCGGAATCGCACTCGCAATCGGTCTTGTAAATAATATGATGGTTAAATCTCCAGTTTCATTTGGAGAAGAAGTTAAATTCATTTTAAAGAGCGTATATCCAATTGTGCTACTGTTTGGATATATTATCGCCTTTAAAGAGCTAAAAAATAAAGAGTATGTATTTCATAAAATCATTACATATTTCTTATATGCAACTTTAATTTTAAGCATCACAATGATTGTCGCAATGCAAACTGGAACGGATTTCCCAAGCTATCCTCACTCAAAAATCGGTTCAAGAGGTTGGTTCTTCGCTGGAAATGATTTAAGTTCTCTTTTCGCCATTATGTTCCCAATCATTGTCTTATATTCGATTCATAAAACAACTTCTTTCTCGAAAATATATTACTGGATTCCAACAATACTTGCGATGTATGCAAGTATTATGGTCGGAACGAAAGTCGGATATGGCGCAATTGTTATTACATTAGGCGTAGCACTTTTCTTCTCATTCATTGAGTACATGATAAATCGTAAAAAAGAAGGAAAAGGATTCACACATATTATAAATACCGTTGTTGCAGCTGTTATACTAGGAGGTTTAATTGCTCTTACACCGCATACTCCTATCGCAAAAAATATGGGCATTCACATGCAAATATACGAATACAAAAAATCAGTACAAGAAGAAAAAGATCGAAAAGAAGGAAAAGTAATTAAAGAAGATCCAGAAGATGCAAAAAAACATGCAAAAGGTGAACTTACAGATTCTGAAGTAAAAAGTTTAATTTACAGCGATCGCGACAAATTCTTAAAAACATACAAACAGTACTATAAAGACGCACCGCTTTCACAAAAACTATTCGGAATGGGTTACGCTGGTAACTACACAGATAAAATTAAATTAATTGAAATGGACTTCCATGACCTATTTTTCGCATTTGGAATTGTCGGTTTCCTTATTTACTTAATACCACTTCTATACTTTGGTATTAAATTATTCATCCGCATGATCACAAACTTTAAGAAAATCATGACTGTAAAGTATATGCTATTAGCGAGCACACTCATTCTATCACTTGGCATTGGCTTTATGTCTGGCCACGTATTAACAGCGCCAGCCGTTAGTATTTTCTTCATTGTTATTCTCGCTTATATCATTGTTGATTTTGAAATTGAATAGAAAGAAGGTGCTACGAAATGTCAGTAGCACCTTCTTTTTTATTTAATTAATGTTTTACGTATTCTAAGCTTTCTTTTGCAATATACGCTTCTGTTACAGTAGGATTATCTGAAATAACTTTAACCCACGCTTTTCCATTTATTATTTCTTCACCAGTAACTGTAACAACTACATTTGTATTTAAACGATACAGTCGCTCATTTGATATACTAGGATTCTTTTTCACTTCCACGTTATTCATCACACGTGCAAGTTTGTACTTGTTGTATTCTTTTTTACCTAAATAAGAATCAAAACGGTTCATATGCCCCGCTACTTTTTTACCCCAGTTCGCATCAGATGCATATTTCGCATTTAAACCAGCAGCTTTATCACCTGTATATGTTGCTGTATAACGCCAATGTCCTGGATTTAAATATCCTTCATTCATGTATAATTTTGCTGCATGTTCAATACAATCTTCTTTTGAATTAAATGCTTCCCCGTTACCATATGGGCTATCGTCTGTTGCTTTTAAACCAAATAAATTATTTTTGTCTTTTGCAAGAGCGCTTGTTCCATAATAACTTTCATGAATTGCTAATGAATATAAGAATAATGCATTTACATTATACTTGCTTTCTACTTCTTTAAATTTCTTTCCTAAACCAATTAATGGAGAGTCTGGCTTAATCGATTTCACATAACTATCTAGTTGTTCAGCTGTATAATCTGTTTTCGAACGTAATGATAAATAATTGAAATATTGATAGAAAGTTTCGTCTCCGAATGTCTTTCCATCTACACTATACATTTGCTGTCCTTGCTTCATGAAAGAAGGTGCCACACCATATCTAAATTCTGTATATCCAGGTGAACTTGTATTATATGTATAATATTTATGGTATAAATATCCATCTGATTTCACATAATAAGACGACTGTTTCATTTCATTGGTAGGAATTAAAGTGATTTCATTCTTCTTCACATAACCTGTCAAACCAGAAAGTTGAACTTTCACACGATCTTCGCCAACTTCTAACACTTTCAATTCTGTTCCATACTGAATATACGTATATACTGTTGCTAAATTCTCATCATAAATATTAATGATGTTTTGCCCAGTTATTCTTTTCGCACTTGCAAAACCATCTTTAATCCATAAAAATTCGTTCTCATATTTTACCGCATTCATACCTTTATTTTGAGCAGCCGTAACCGCTTCTTTATACGTATTATAGCGCTCTACTTCTTGCTCTGTTCCGTTTTCTCTTACATTTGTCACAACATATTTCTTAGTTTCTACAGGATTGGTATTTCCGTTTTTTTCAATCGTCTGAAGCATGCGATCCAACATAGCTGAAGCCATCCCTCTTGTAGCTGATAAATGTGGTCTAAATGTATTATCTTCTGGATACCCTTTAATAATTTGAGTAGCCACCATAACTTGCACATGCTCTTTATAGTTAATACTATCTTTATCAGTAAAGGTAAGCGGACTTACAGCTACTTTAATATTTTTATAGTCTAACGCTCGCTTTACCATGATCGACATTTCTTCACGTGTAATCACATCATTTGGTGAGAACGTCTCGTTCGTACGACCATTAATAATTTTCGCTCCATATGCTCTACTTACACCATCATATAAACCGTAAGTCTTCGGCACATCCTCGAAATTCGAATCAGCTTTCGGTAAATTTAAAGCCCTCGCTATGAATGTAGCAAACTCTGCTCTTGTTACTAATTTATCAGGCGCATATACATTGTCTCCATACCCCATTAAAACTCCTTTAGTAATAAGTGAGCGCATATTCGTCTCAAACATATGTCCTGTAATATCATCATTTGCCGCGTAACTTGAAATAGGAGTTAAAAGTAATGATCCCGTTAATGCCACTGCTGTTATACCTTTTGAAAAAGTCTTCAAGGTTATCCTCCTCGTAATCTACGAATTTATTATCACAAATTTGATTATATAATAATCACAATCATTTTAGCATAATAAATAGGAATTAAAATGAAACGTTTTTTAATTAGAATTTTCATTACATTCAAAACAAAATAAAAGACACTTTACTTTTTTAATAAAGTGCCTTTTTCCATATGATCAATGAGTTTCTTTGTTGCCTGTTTGCCTTGCAACCGAAGCTCATCTATTGTCAATTGTAACTCTTGCTGCACAGTTCCTTGTTGCATTAATTGCTTTTTCGCAATTTCATATAAATATTCAGCACTCCATTCGCCATCCACACTTCCTATAACTGGCTGATTCACTTGACTTAAAAACGAATCAATTTTCGGATCGTATGAAATCCCGACCATTGGAGTTTTGGCTACAGCAGAAAAAACTAGTGCATGAAGACGCATACCAATTAGTAATGAACATTGTGATAAAATGAATATTTTCTCGTCGATATCCATTTTATATGGAAGCATATACGTCTCTTCTCCCATTAAGTCTACTACTTCACGCGAAGCTTTTTGATCAAATGGCTCATGCATTGGAACAAATAGAATTTGGTATCCTTCTTGCTTTAATTTTTTTAATGCCGCAGCTAATTTTTTTATATAATCTTCTTTTGCATTCCAATAACGCACACTAACCGCGATTACTTTTCCATGTATCGAATGCTTTTGCAACCAATCCGATTGTTTTGTCCGTTTCCATGTTAAAACAGGGTCTGGAACAATTTCAATATCGTTTTTTATGCCAAGTCCTTTTAAATATAAAAACGAATCCTCATCTCGAACTGATACATAGGAAGCTTTTGACAAGTTCCATTTTACTAATAGACGATTATATCCTTTTGTAATTGGACCTATTCCTTGTGAATAAATATAATACGGCTTTTTTAATAATCGAGCGAGTCCCATAATACCCGTATAATATAGAATACTCTTCGTACTTGTCTGATCTTGAAGAAGGCTCCCGCCACCACTAATAACTCCATCACTGTTTTTGATCGCATGATAAACAGCTTTTATATCCCAGCGATCTACCGATTCTACACCATACATTTCCTTTGTATATTTAGAATCATTTGATAGTACTACTAGTTCTATATCCGGGTTCTCTTTACTTAACGATTCAATAATTGATTGTAGAATCGCCTCGTCTCCAACATTATAAAAACCATAATATCCTGATAAGACTAAACGCACCCTAAATCTCCTCCAAAACTAGGTAACCGTTTATTTCATCTAACATAAACTGGTACCCATTCCTTACCTAAACACTTAATACCCTACATAGTTTCCTCTTTATCAGCTCATATGAATTTTAATAAAAAATTAAATTTTTATATTTATCTTTTCAAAAATGGTATTTTTTTTATTGATATCCATTTTAATTTCAAAGCACATACACCATACAAAATGGTTGTAATACTTAATGCTATACCACTGAATAATAACGTCATAATTCTTGAAGATGTAACATCTATCACATTAAATAGTTCATACAATCCTAGTCCTAAAATAGATGCTATTGCTAGCACACCAAAAAAGCTTTTTAAATGAATAGAATAGGCAATATAGCTTCGAATATACAAATGATTTACAATACAAATCAACACGTAAGTAATGAATGTACTATACGCCGCTCCATCTATGCCAAACTTCTGCACGAACATTATGTTTAACACGACTTTCACACAACTCGCACCAATAACAATCCATGCAGCTTGTGCAGAACGATTAATGCCCTGTAAAACACCTATTGATAATACCATAACCGCAGTAAAATACGAACTGCCAATCATAACTGTTAACATACTACTGCCTTTTACGTCTGTGAACAATCCGACATTTAACGGTACTGTTAATGCCATCAACCATATTGTTAACGGTGCTGTCAAAACATGCGCTAGTCGATTTGTATTTTGAATTGTTATTTTCGCCAAATTTATATCTCTTTTGGCCAATGCGGAAGTTAAGAGTGGTATTAACGGAAATACAATTGCACTTGCAAAAATAACAATTATTTGCGTGAATGCAAAACCGCGACTGTATATTCCAAATTGTTCTTGAATTTCTGTTGATGATCCTTGTAATACATGCGGTATTGTAAGCGAGTCTACTAAATTTAAAAGTGGCATTGATAAAGCTCCGATAGCGATTGGGATCGATACCCTCAATATCTTTTTGCCGTTTTCTCTTAAATCTCGGAGTGAATAGGAATTGCTTTTATTGTAGTATGGACTTCTATTATATTTTATACGCAAATATATAAGCGAACTAATGACTCCAAGAACAGAGCCAACCATCGCACCACTAGTAATAACAGTATTACTCTTATCCCATGATACTAGTATGTAAGCAATTATTAACATAAAAAAAACACGTACAAATTGCTCAATGACCTGTGATACCCCTGTTGGTTTCATATCACCAAAACCTTGAAAATACCCTCTATAAACTGCCATGTATGGCGCAATGAGTAATGCTAATGAAGTAATAAGCAACGGCATTCTAGTTTCTTGTCCACCAAGCATATTTGCAATTTCAATAGAAAATAATACAATGACTAAACAGCCGAAAACGCCAAATGCTATCCCAATAATTGACGCTGATTTAAATAATTTCGCAATTTCCTTTTGCTTATTTTTTTCGTTCAACTCTGCAATTAGTTTCGAAATTGCAAGTGGAACTCCGGCTACCGATAATGTAAGAGCAATCATATATACAGGAAAAACAAGACGGAAAATACCGAGCACTTCATCCCCTGCAATATTTTGTAATGGAATTTGAAAAAAACTACCAAGCAATTTTGACAAAAAAGTTGTAATTGTTAAAATCGCTGCTCCTTTTACAAATGTTTTATTCATATTTTTTCTCTTTTCTTTTATACATATACTCTCAAACATATTGTTTTAAACGATAGGGATTCACTTTATCCCATTGGTTATCATAACAAATTTATTATAGGTTGAATACTTGGTTTTTTTTACAAAATAGAAAAGAGAACCAATTCACGCCTATCTCTTCACACTCTAATTTCTAATTCCTTCCATTATATGTACACGTTATAACTGTTTTCGTTACTCAAAAAGAGCTCTTCTCTATCACTGCAGTACATATTACTAAAAACATTATAAGAATATCCCACAACTCTACATTATAATGTATGTAAGATTGTGAGATATTCTAATTACCATCTAAGCACTTAAGATTTTCAATTGTTCTTTCTGTTCATCGCTTGCCATTACTATGATTGTTTTTTCAATACTCGGATGTACTTGCTCAAGCTTTACACTTGCTCCTACTTTATTTGATTGCTCAACAAAATTTAATAATGCCATAGCTCCTGATACATCCATATAACGCACATCTTTCATACGTAAAATAACCGGTGACTTCACATCTTGTAAAGTAGAGAAAATACGATCTACTGATAGGAAAGAGAGCGGCCCTTGAATTGTGTATGTTTCTTCTCTTTCTTTTACGATAGAAGTTTTACGTTCTTTACATTTCACCATATATATGATGAACGAAAGAATAATACCGAATGCAACAGCAATCATTAAATCGAACTTCACCGTTACAATCATCGTTACGAGCATAACAACGACATCACCTTTAGGAGCGACATGCATCTTTTTCATGCTTTCCCAGTCGAACATTCCAATACCAGTTAAAATTAAAATACCTGATAGTACAGCAAGTGGAATATATTGTACGACCGAACCAAGACCCATAATAAAAATGAATAAGATAACACTATGCATACATGCCGAAAGTGCCGTTTTACCGCCACTTCTTATATTCACGATAGACCTTACAGTCGCACCTGCACCTGCTAATCCGCCAAACAATCCGCTCATCATATTACCGATGCCTTGTCCAACGAGCTCTTTATTACTTTTATGACGTGTACCTGTCACATTATCCATTACGACCGATGTTAACAACGAGTCAATCGATCCTAATAAAGCAATACTAAGCGCTGGTAAAATAAGTGCTGCTATTCCTGTTCCACTTAAAGATGGAATATGAAGCGTAGGCATCGCTTCTGGAATGGTTCCAATCTTTTCAATTACTTTGTTTAACGAAAGATTTCCGATAATTGGTAAATTTACTGTAAATCCTTCGAGTAGGGAAGAAAATAAAGGTAGCAAAGCTGTCACACCGACTAGTGCTACTAAACTAGACGGAATCGCCTTAATCCATTTACCAGAAACAATCATTACAATAATCGTTAACACAACAAGTAGAAAACTATTTTGTACGTGCTTTATTTCGCCTAAAATAATGATTAATGCAATACCATTCATAAATCCTGAAACGACAGGATACGGAATATATCGAACGTAAGAACCGAGCTTACATACACCGAATAAAATTTGAAATAACCCTGCCATCATAAAGGCAATAAAACTTGCCTCTAACCCGTGCGTCGCAATAACTCCTGTTGCGATAACGGTAATTGGTCCAGTTGGCCCCGTTACTTGCCCAGGTGTCCCGCCAAATAACGCTGCGAATAAACCTGCAAAAATCGCACCATACAATCCAACAAGCGCTCCCTCAGACGTTCCTGTCGCGGCAATACCAAATGCAATCGCAAGTGGTAACGCAACAATCGCAACAGTAAATCCTGCTAAACATTCCTTTGCTATTTTTTGAAACATAAAAAAACCACCTTTGTATAAAGTCCATGTTCCATTGTACACCTAAAAAGATACATTCGTTAGCTCACTTTTTACATTCTCGTGACGTAAACGTATTCAATGAAAAGTTTCCCCCTTATCTTTGGAAACAATTGCAACTATGCTATAATGAACAAATTAAATCTTTTACTATATACTTGGAGGCACTATGCTAACTTTTGAAGAAAAATTATCGATTATTGAATCTTTCCCAGAACTAGAAAGAAAGAACGTATCATTAAAACGTGTAAACTTCCACTTTGAAGAAAGTCGTTTAGATAAAAAGAACGTTGTATTTCATTTACACCCAAATGGAAATGGATTTGTGTATGCAAGCGGTATTAAAGGTTACAAAACGGATGATAAGGGTATGGTTAACATCCGTGAGTTTTCAGCAGAAGAGTTACGTTCAGTAATTGAGAAATCAATTGACCTTCTATCACAAGAAGAAGTAGTAGCACCTGTAGAACCTGCGAAAGAAGAAGAATGGCAGAACGAAGATGGTCATATTCTTACTCTTATTTCAGAGGATGACATGTGGAACGTGTACGCTAGTGTAAACTTAGACGGTACATTCAACTCTTATCCAGAAGCTGCGGAATACCTTGATGAAGAAGGCTTTTCACGCAAATAAAAATAGAAACCTATTTCATTCAACGACTTTTATAGTAATCAAAGAAGACACTTAAGGTGTCTTTTTTTGTTATATAAACTCCTTTCTCACACTAACTCTATTAATTTTCATAAAATGATTCAGAGGAGGTTTATATGAATACAACTGCTAAATTAATAAATTGGAAAGAACATGGCGATATGATTATTCTAGAATGTGAATTAAATGGAAAACGTTTCGAGATATCAACATATAAACAACGAATATATAATGCACACCTTTTATCAGCTGACGTTTATATTCGTTTAGATTCATCTGATAATATAATTGGAATAAATATCTATAAATAGTAAGAAAAGCCCCCTATTCCGTAAGCGGGCTTTATCTTTATTACAAAATGTTAGAGTATACTCTCTTTTTTTCATACAGTTTATGTAATTATACATATTCATTAAAAAATACACTAAATGAATATTACATGTAGTAAAATATAACTTGTGGGCACGTTCTATAAAGCAGATTCTTTTAAAAGGCGTAACATATCAATTATTATAGGGGATGTGGCGTCACTTCGATATTGATCTCAAATCTCTTGTCTTTTGTGAACTAACAATCTAGTGTATATAGACGATTCTGCTTTATAGTGTGTGTTTACACTCATAACAAAGGGGTAATGGTAATACGGATAGATTCCGATTCGTATGAAATGAAATGGTTCAAGTCGGAGAGAGGCACCTTAAGGTGTCTTTTCTTTTTGGACATTACATCCATTTTGTTTTTCCACCTTATTTCAAATGCGCTAATTAACCTTCACCAAGAAGAAATGAGAATTAAAAAAGATATTGTTTCTTCTGTTTAATACAGAAAAATGAAGGATACCCCATAGATATGGGGCATCCTTCATTTTCTATTTTTTCGCACCTTTCAGTGACTCCCTCAGCACAAACTTCTGCAACTTCCCGCTCGCATTACGCGGAAGTTCATCTACAAATAAATAATGACGCGGACGCTTATAATCTGCTAATTCGTCACTTTCTTTGCAATACGTTTCTAAATCAGCTTCTGTTATTGTTTCATCTTTCTTCACAATAACTGCCACAACACGCTCTCCCCATAATTCATCTGGCTCACCAAGTACCGCCACATCTAATATACCGGGATGACTATGAAGGAAATCTTCAATTTCACGAGGGTAAATATTTACGCCACCGCTAATTACCATATCATCAACACGATCTGCAACGAATAAATAACCATCTTTATCAAAGTATCCTAAATCACCAGAATGATACCATCCTTTATACATCGATTTTTTATTCGCCTCTTCGCGATTATGATAGCCAGCCATCATAGTTGGGCCGCGTAAAATAATTTCTCCTACTTCATAAGGAGGTAATACATCATCTGGTTCTGCCGGTGCATCCTCGTTCGGTTTCACAATACGAACTTCATGACTAAAGCATGGCGTGCCTGCTGAACCAGCTTTCGTAATTTGATCCTCCTCTACGAGAAACGCCACAACTGGTCCCATTTCTGTCATTCCGTATATTTGAACAAGGTCAATATAAAGACGTTCTTTACATTCCTTCACTAACGCCGGTGCCATTGCCGCTCCGCCATATATACCGATTTTCATTGAAGTTAAATCATACTGAGTTAAATCTTTTTGCAACAACATATTCCACATCGTCGGCGCTGCAAAGAACGTCGTAATCTTTTCTTCTTGAATCGTATGTAATACTGTTTCTGTATCAAAATGATGCAAAATAACATTCTTTCCGCCAACTTGAATGCGTGGTATGATTCCAGCATTTAATTCACCACAGTGATATAAAGGCGCAACGACAAGCCCAGCGCTATCTCTATTATATTTTAGGAAATACGTACAAATCATACTATGCTCAGCCATTTCACGATGACGATGTAACACGCCTTTCGGATGACCTGTCGTACCGCTCGTATACAGCATAGAACAATAATCCATTTCATCAATTTCGATATTTACTTTCTCAGAAGATGCTGCATTCACTTTTTCATGGTAGGAACTTGCATAGGAAGGTTTGTCGTTTTCTATAGACCAAAAAGATGTATTTGGAAAATCTCTTTCAATTATAGCAACAGTTGACTCAACTGCTTTTTCAAAGACAACGACTTTCGAGGATGCGTCCTGAAGAATATAAGATACTTCTTTCGCCTTTAAGCGGAAGTTAATCGGGTTAAAAATCGCACCAATTTTCGCACAGGCTAAGTAAACGTTTACAAATTCATGGCAGTTATATAAGTAAACAGATACTGTATCTCCCTTTCTTACTCCGTCTTCTAATAAAGCGTGTGCCGTTTTATTTATTTGTTCATCCCACTGTTTATATGTCCAGCGAATATTTTTTTCAGGTTCCACTAACGCCTCTTTATTCGTATACTTACCAACAGATAAATCAAAAATTCTCCCTATCGTCATGTACATGCCAACAATTTCCCCCTTTTCTCTTTCATAAATCTATCATTTCGTCTATAAGTAGACATTGTCCTTCAATGTTTTGACTAATTTTTCTGATTATTATCGACATAGTTTTACATACGGTACCACTAGACGGTAAATGAAATTATATCGGCGATTTTTCGAATATATCGACTTACCGACAAAAACTGACAAGATATAATCGGCCCCCGTTACTGCAGGATAAAAAGAGGTTGTTCCGACTCGGAACAACCTCTTTCTTCTTATGCGAATAGCTCTTCTAAAATTTTCAATTTATCTTCTGTATATTTTACGAAGCCATCGTTATATGATTTTGGATCTTTCGGATTCGCGAAGTGCGTAATTGCCCCCGTCTTCGGATGAACAAATTTACTTGATGCACCGCAACCAAGTCCGATAATTGATTGTACTTCTTCCATAATGACAATGTTGTAAATACTTTCTTGCGTCGGCATTGCATAACCAACGTTCTCTAAGTTACCTAAAATATTCTTTTGACGATATAGGTAATATGGTACGTAATTATGCTTTTGCGTCCATTCTTCTGCTTCGTGCATCATCGCTGTAATTTCTTCGCGACCTGCTACTTTATATTTACGTTTGTTTTGCGTCATTTCAGAAGCACGTTTAAATGATAACGTATGAACTGTTAATGATTCTGGCATTAACTTTTCTGTTTCATCTAACGTATGCTTGAAGATATCTAACCCTTCACCAGGAAGACCAATAATTAAGTCCATATTAATATTGTTCATTCCCATTTCACGAGCTAAATGGTATTTCTCAATTGTTTCTTCTACAGTATGATGACGTCCAATTGCTTTTAGTGTCTCTTGATGGTATGACTGCGGATTAATACTAATACGGTCAATGTTCCATTTATTTAACACTTCTAGCTTTGCTGGCGTGATCGTATCTGGACGACCTGCCTCAACTGTAACTTCACGTACATTTTTCACGTCTGGGAACGCTTCGTACATTTCTTCATACAGCATATCCATCTCTTCTGCTGTAATACTTGTAGGTGTACCGCCGCCATAATAAATCGTCGTAACTTTCACACCTTTTTCTTTTAAAAACTTACCAATTTCACGAACTTCATAATGTAAACCACCTAAGAACGAATCAACAGACCCTTGGCGTCCATTAATCGCATAAGCCGGGAATGTACAGTATGCACATTTCGTTGGGCAGAACGGAATACCAATATAAATACTTACTTCTTCTTTCAAACGGTATAAATCCGGAACAACTGCTAATTGGCAATCAACAATACGCTGAAGAAGTTCAATTTTCTCTTCATGAATTAAATAACTTTCACGAAGTTCTTGATGCGCTTCTTCTTTTGACATACCATTTTGAAGCATTTTATGAAGAAGTTTCGTCGGACGTACTCCCGTTAAAATACCCCAGCTTTGTTCAAGTCCAGTTAACTGCTGAAGAACAGAAAGATATACATAAGAAACAACATGCTTCACTTGCTTCATACGCTCTTTTTCATCTGTGAAAGCAGATAAATCTTTCGAGAATGTTTCTTCATACACATTTCCTGTGCTAACATCCGTTAATCGAGCGGATGCTTTCACATTATCCTCAATGTGTATATCAACGATCAGATTCGCTTCCTCTTGTTCAAATCCAATCGTACTATCTTCAAAAAATAAGCCGCCAATATTTTGTAGCGGACGTAAAAAACGATCATCTTGTAACGTTTTAATTGAAATTAACACATTATCACCTTTTCATTTGCAAACTCTCTTTAGTTTACTTGAAGGGCGTTTACAGGTCAATACAGAAGGTTTTACCTGTTTCTCTTACATTTTTTCAAATAATTCTTTTTATGAATATCGCTCATGTATATAGACATCCTGATTTTCTCTTGTTAAAATTTATTAGTGTTAAAATCGATACATAGTGAAAATACAATATAAAAAGGAGGAATGTTAACACTAGATTCTATAATCTAATGTGTTAAAAAAAATATGAAAAAGAAATTTTATAGTGTTTTAACTCTCTCTCTTGCATTACAAACTGTTCTTGCACCTACTTATTCATTTGCAGAGAGTGCTGAAAAATCCGCCGAAGTATATACGGAGGATCAAGTTTTTAAAAGTATTAAAGAGCATGTTAATGAGCATAGTACTCATGAAGAAGATATCGAGGTTACTGGCCAATTCCTACTATACACTTCAAAAAAACATTCATTATATACCGCGAATGATTTAAAAAACAAATCGAATATCGAGATTACAGAACAAGTCGTAACGGCGACAAAGAAAAAAGGAAATGCTTACTACATAACGACGCCAACTGGCGCTGGATGGATAGATAACAATGATAATAGCTTAGAAGTTCAAGAGATTCATAAACTATCTAACCAAAAATTAATCGTAAAAGAAGAAGCTTCCATACATGCCCTTCCGTTCCAATCGTTTAAAGAAGAAGGGAAACTACAACCACAAGTCATTACTCCTACTGAACAAGCTGGAAATTGGTTTAAAGTCCAAATAAACGAAACAGCAAAATGGATTTATGCACCTTCTGCTACATTTGAAGGTACAAAAGCTTCATTACTAAAAAACAGTCGTACTGCTAAAAATAGTTTATTGAGAGCTCCGGAAGCTCTACAAACAAACAATATTTATGGCGTTACATTTAAAGAAATGATTGTCCCAAAAGGAAATGACGATATTCGCCCTGGCTACCCGATGGTACCTAAATATATTACGATTCACGAAACGGCTAATACAGCGAAAGGTGCTAATGCTCTAAATCATGCAAAATTCTTAGATAATCAAGCACGCGGAACAGCTGATCGCGCAGCATCTTGGCATTTCACAGTAGATGATAAAGAAATTTATCAACATCTTCCGGTAAATGAAGTTGGATGGCATGCTGGAAATAAAACTGGAAACTATGAATCTATCGGAATTGAAATTGCCGTTAATCAAGATGGAAACTATGAAAAAGCGGTAGAAAATGCCCGTAAATTGGCAGCTTATTTAATGAACGACTTAAATATTTCTCTAGATAAGGTCCAAAAACACCAATTTTGGTCAGGAAAAAACTGCCCTGCGTTTATGATTCAACGCGGACAATGGGATGCTTTCTTAAAAGGAACTGAAACATACTATAAGGAAAACCAAAAAAATCCCGTAACTGATGACATTACAGGTGGATGGTATGAACAAGACATTCGTCAATTAGCAGCTAGAGGCATTATGCAAGGAGAAGGGAACGGCAAGTACTTCCCAGAACGTCTTGTAACGCGTGCTGAATTTGCTACATTAATTACTCGTGCTTTACAATTACCAAGTGGAAATGCTAATTTCACAGACTTAGAACAAGTACACCCATCGTTACGAGACGGTATTAATCGTGCAGCAAGCGCAGGCATAATCCGCGGACGTGGTGATAATACATTTGACCCAAATACTACAATTACACGCGAAGAAGCTGTTATTATGATCGATCGTTCTCTAAAACACGCTGGTATTTTTGCAAAACAAGTTGAACTACCATTCGTAGACCAAAACTTAATTTACGCTAAAGAAGAAGTACAAAGAGTATATGGATATGGAATTGTAAAAGGTAATGAATTTAATCAATTCGTACCAAAAGGACCATCACAACGTGCACACGCAGCTGCATTTATAAACAGAATGCTTAGCGTGATTGAAGCTTAAAATATTTATCTGTATTAATTTAAAAGGCATCAGAGATTGTATATCTCTGATGCCTTTTATACATCTGTTAACTATTTTTAGCCATGAATCTTAAACGTATTCCTAGTAAGAGGAGCATAAAACCGATGAATGGAACGTAATTCGTATTGTGTCCTGTAGCTGGAAGTTGTTGATTATTAGAAGAACCTTGTCCTTTTTCTGGTAAATTAGGTTTTTCTACTCCCTCACCTGGCTTTTCTGTTACTTCACCCGGCTTTCCTGTTCCTTCACCTGGTTTTCCTGTTCCTTCACCTGGTTTTCCTGTTCCTTCATCAGGCTTCTCTGTTCCTTCACCTGGTTTTCCTGTTCCTTCATCAGGCTTCTCTTTCCCTTCCCCTGTTTTTTGTTCCTTCACCTGGTTTTCCTGTTCCTTCATCAGGTTTCTCTGTTCCTTCACCTCTGTTCCTTCACCTGGTTTTTCTGTTCCTTCACCTGGTTTTTCTGTTCCTTCACCTGGTTTTTCTGTTCCTTCACCTGGTTTTTCTGTTCCTTCACCTGGTTTTTCCGGACCTTTTTCTGTATCTTTTTTATTTGTAATTTGAAGTTTTACAAATTCAATTTTTTCATTAGAAATCGTAAATTTCATTTCCTTATCGGATAAAGTATATCCTTCTGGCGCTTGGATTTCTTTTAAAGTGTAATCTCCTGGTTCTAACTTCTTAGAAGTCGCTTTACCGCTCTTATTTGTTGTTAATGTGTCGATTTTTGTTCCGTCTTTCCAAATTTCAAACACTGCGCCTGCTAATATTTTATTTGTATTATTAGCGTCTACCTTTGTAATTTCTAATTGACCTGTAATTTCTTCTTTCACTTTTTCATTCATAACTTCTTGTTTTACTACTTCATTTGCTACAACATTTACTTCTACTGTTACTTCTAACGCTTTATAACCTTCTGGTGCTTTCGTTTCTTCTAACGTATACTTTCCTGGCACTAAGCTTTCGAATTTCACAACACCGTCTTTATTCGTTGTTTTCGCTTCTCCAACTACTTGACCAGCTTCGTTCTTTAATTTAAATTCCGCACCCGCTAGAACTTTTCCACTCTCTGCATCCTTTTTGATTACTTGTAAGCTTCCTAGTTCTTTTGCATTTTCTACTTGTACTTGTACTACTTTGTCTGCTTCCACAACGACTTCAATTTCTTCTTTTAGCAATTTATATCCTTGTGGTGCTTTCGTTTCTTTTAATGTGTACTTTCCTGGTTCTAATTTCTGTGAAACTACTTTACCAGTTTTATCTGTTCGTAACGTATCTACTTTTTTACCATCTTTATACACTTCGAATTCTGCGTCTGATAATACTTTCGTTTTATCTTCCGCATCTACTTTTACAATTTCGAATTGACCAAGACTCTTACTGTTCGTTACTTTTACATCAACAACTTTTTCACCGTCAACTGTTACATGAATTATTTGTTTTGTTAACTCATAACCTTCTGGTGCTTTTGTTTCTTCTAACGTATATTCACCTGGCACAAGTCCGTCTACTTTAACCGTTCCAGACTTATCTGTTGTAATTCCTTCTTTTACAACATTTCCTTTCGCATCTTTCAATGTAAATTCTGCGCCTGCTAAGCGTTTCGTTTGATCTTTATCATCCATTTTAATAATTTGTAGAGAACCTAAGATTTTTTCGTTTTCTACCTCTACTTTTACTACTTCTTTCTCGTTTTGAATTGTTACTTTCCATTCTTTATTTGAAAGCTTGTAGCCCGCTGGTGCTTTCGTTTCTTTCACTGTGTATTCACCTAGCGGTAATTTTGGTGACATCACTTTTCCACTCTCATCTGTTTTCAGTTCCGCTACCTTTTTACCATCTTTATACACTTCGAATTCTGCATCTGATAATACTTTCGTTTTATCTTCCGCATCTACTTTCACAATTTCAAATTGACCTGTTACTTTTTCGGGGATCTTTTTATTCACCACATCTACAGTCACTACTTTATTAGCCTCTACATCAACAGAAACTGAACTAGATGATAATTCATATCCTTTCGGTGCTTCTACTTCTTTTAATGTATAGCTTCCAACTGGAAGTTGTTTCGATAAGGCTTCACCTTTATCATCTGTAACAATTGTTTCCACAACTTTCCCATCTTTATCGATAACATCAAATTTTGCACCTGGTAGAAGTTGACCAGATTCACTATCTTTTTTCAATAATTTAAATTGGCCATTCTCTACTTTTTTCGTATTCTTCATAACAAGTTCAATTACGTTTGTATTATCAATTGTTACTTTGACTGGTGTATCAACTTTTATATATCCTTCTGGTGCATTTATTTCTTTTACAAAATAGTCACCAAGTGGTAAATCTTTAACTTCCGCAATACCCTTTTCGTTTGTTGTAACAGTAGCCACAACGTTATTATCTTTGTCTATAACATCAAATTTTGCGTCTTTTAAAACAATGTTTTCATCGTTTTCATCAACTTTTTTAATTTGTAAATGTCCTTTTTCAACTGCTGGTTTATTCCACTTTGGCCAGTTAAATTTAAAGTTATGAACCTCAAAACCATCTCTTTGGTGTAATCCTCCAACATAGGCTTGTCCATTAATAGAACCACCTTTTGTTTCTACAACTGCATTAGGTGCAAACACACTACCTACTACACCATAACCTTTAGTTGTTATCTTTGTAGCATTAGGAAATACCCAAATTACCTTACTAGCTAACTCAGTAAAAGATGAATTAGGATCGTATGCTTGAGATGTATTAATTAAATCCGTCGCCATCCCAGTATTTCTTGTATCATACAAAATTGCACCGCCACCAAAACTCACTTCTTCTGCATCTGAATAAATAACAATAAAGTCTTTATTCTCTACATTCGGAAGAAAAACGTCTTTTACATCAAATGCTTTCTTTCCCGTCTGGCCTGAAGAGACATAAATATTAGGGTTGTTTACATCTTCACCGATTCCAAAGCTCATATTAGGTTTTGGCTTATCAGTGTATAGTTTACTTGCATCCCCAATTACACCATCAACGTCTTTTCTAAATTCTTTAAACTTAGCATCAATCTCCGCTTGCTCTTTATAAGAGATACGGTCATATGACGTTTTCATTGCTCCATCTGGGTCACCGTCTTTTGTCATCGCCACTGTTCCATCTTGAATAATTACCTGTCCTGCTCCCGCTTTCGTAAATTGACCGCCTAGTAATAATGATGGATATCCTTCATCTACCCAAGTTGCTCCAGCTAAGTTATTTGCTCCAGTTGCAGCCGCTACGACTGTATAACTTGATGCGTTCATATTTTTCTGAACAGCCATCGCACCTTCAATATCCGCACTCGTTGCACTATGATCTCCAAAAATGATGGCGTTGTAATAAGATACATCACCTAAACCTTTTAATTCTGTTGTAGCTGCCTCTGCTTTTAATGGTAAATGGATTAAAAAATTCATACATATTAGTAATATAACTATTAAACTACTACTTAACTTTTTAATTTTTTGATTAAATGATTTCCTCAAGAAATTCATTCCCCCTTTTAAACTTCCTAAAACCACAAAAAGAAGTACATATCATATGTACCAAACCTTACTCACATTAACTTAAAATAATCCATTTAAATAAAACAAAGAAACACTACAACTACTTAATAAGATTGCTACAATTCATTTTTGAAATAATACGTGAACTAAACTGTCATGCGGAAATACTTTTACGTATGGGAGCCCAATAAAATTAATCTGAAGAATATTTCATGTGGTGTAACTGTTTTGGCAACATCATCCACTTTACATTAGTTTTCTAAAGGATTCAAGTGAATTGTATAGATTTCATACACAATTCATATTTTAAAACGCTTTCACTATTTTTAATAAGATAAACAAAAAAACGTAGCCAAAAAGCTACGTTTTTCTGTCATCGTTTCGGTGTATTTTTATGATTCTTCAAAAACGGAAGCGGGAATTGCTTACGGAAATGCTCTTTAATCATGTATTCTACACCGTTCTCACTATTTGAACGTGTAATCCAATCTGCTGCTTGCTTTAACTCTACAGGCGCGTTCCCCATCGCTACACCAAGTCCCACGTTTTCAATAACCTCTAAATCTTCCATACTATCTCCAATCGCAACCATTTCATTTAGCGAAATATTTAAATGCTCTCCAAGCAATTGTAATCCGCGTAACTTTGATACATTTTGCGGCAAGATTTCTATTCGTTTTGAATCACATTCAACATACTCTACATCTTGGAATGCTTTTCTTAATGTATTTAGCCCGCGTTCTTTTTCACCTTTACTTTGGAAAAGAACATCAATTTTTGGCGCCGCTACCGGATGGTCACGAAGCGCGTCACCTAACGAATCTACAAATTGAACTGGATAAAATAACGGATCTGCGCTTGATAATACAGTGCGCGCAATTAAGTTTGGTGTATTTCTCTCACGATTTCCTATCGAAAACCGTTCATGAGAAATACGTACGTTACAATCAAAGTGCTCTAACACTTGCACAATGTTAAAAGTCTTCTCTTCAGATAATCTTCTTTGAACGTACGGCTTATCTAACGTTGCTGAAACGAAAGCACCACCATGTGTCACTAATATAGAATCTAATTTTAACGCCTTTGCTACTTTATGAGCGGATTGAAAATTACGGCTCGTAAATAACGTAACGTATACATCTTTTCTTTTCACAAATTCAATTGTTTCTCTTAATCCTTTTGCAATTTTTCCATTGTTGTATAGTAGTGTCCCATCTATATTAAGAGCTAGTAAGCGATAAATCATGTCGCACTCCCCCTCTTCGCTGTTGTACTCTATCCATAATTTATGAAATAAATGTAGCAAATAGAACGAGTTAGAATTACTACTGAAAATTTGGTTTACTATATACATATACACTTAGTAAAGGAGATAGTACAATGCAGGCACCTCCTTCCTTTTATGAAGGCGATACGTTAGAAGTAGCAAAAAAATTACTCGGGCAAAAACTCGTTCATATTGTAGACGGAATAAAGCGAAGCGGAATCATTGTAGAAGTAGAAGCATATAAAGGCCCAGATGATAAGGCCGCACATAGTTACGGCGGCAGACGGACAGACCGCACAGAAGTCATGTTTGGCGCACCAGGGTATGCTTACGTATATTTAATTTACGGTATGTATCATTGTTTTAACGTTATTACAGCACCAGTTGGCACCCCGCAAGGTGTTCTCATTCGAGCCCTTGAGCCGGTAAATGGAATAGAAGAAATAAAACTAGCACGCTACAACAAAACAGACATTACAAAAGCGCAGTACAAAAATTTAACAAACGGTCCTGGCAAACTATGCCGTGCCCTCGGAATTACTTTAGAAGAACGAGGCTTATCATTACAAAGTGACACATTACATATTGAACTCGTCCCAAAAGATGAACACATATCATCACAATATAAAATAGCAGCAGGACCTCGTATTAATATCGACTATGCAGAAGAAGCTGTACATTATCCGTGGCGTTTTTATTATGAGGGACATCCGTTTGTTTCAAAGAAATAAGCAATATCAACAATTTTTCAAATATATCTATCATAACTTACAATATATCAACGGTTCGACAAGAAATATCGATTTATCGACAAATAATAACATTACGAATAAAAGAAGACTGTTCCAAAATGGAACAGTCTTTCCCTTTTACTCTGCACCTTCCGCAGTTGCAATATTATCCTCTAAGTTTTCTCTTGATAATTCAGCCGCCATAAAATCAGCTGTTTCTGGAAGTGCTAAATGCATATGAGCTTTTTGACAAATTTGAATCGTACAGTTTTCTATAACATAGTCGAAAACATGTCCACCCCCGCTTCTTTCATCATCAATATAATGTAAGTGGAATCCAGCTACACCAATACCTTGCGCATAATCTGGTGTCCAAAATCCAGCAAGCGTACCTTCTGTATTTTCAAATGAAAAGATTGGTTGTGATTTCGTCACTTCAACGAGCGGTGTATACGGTTTTTCTTGTCTTGGAACAGTTCTCGTTCTTACTTCACGGAACGTACCGTCCATTCGAATACCGTAAAATAAGTTTTTACTTGGCATTAATTCATGTAATAACGCTTCAACTTCTTCACGATTCATCGGATGCTCTACCGTATAACTCATTTCTTTTTCAAAAAACGTTACAGTAGCAAATGGTGTTGTTTCTTCTGGTTCTACTTTTTCTGCTGAACCGTCTGAACGTAAATGATAAAATTCATTATCAAATGCAATCATTTCACCATCTAATTGATCAAATGTGCCGATGCCAAAATCACCATGTTTTTTCAAATCTTCAAAGCTAATCACACCATCATATATACCATCTAATAGCGCAAGCATTGTAGATGTTTGATATACTTCATTACTCGTTTTCGTTTTTTTCGCATCAATATCAATTAATTGCGCAACAGTCATCTCAAATCTGCCTCCATTAGTTTAATTGGTTTGGTAATAATTTTTCGCTTAATTTAATATTGTCACGATAGTCAATTGGAATATCAATAATGACAGGACCATCTGCTGCTAATGCTTCTTTTAATACCCCTTCTAATTCATCAGGCGTGTTAACACGAAGCCCTAACGCCCCGAAACTTTCCGCATATTTCACAAGATCAACATCACCAAACTCTGTAGCTGATGTTCTGCCGTATTTCATCATTTGTTGGAATGCAACCATATCATATGTGCCGTCTCTCCAAACAAGATGGACGATTGGAGAATTTAAACGTACCGCCGTTTCTAACTCCATCGCTGAGAATAAGAAACCACCGTCACCTGATACGGAAACTACTTTTTTACCTGGTTCTACTAAAGTAGCTGCGATTGCCCAAGGAAGTGCAACACCTAACGTTTGCATACCGTTACTAAATAATAATCTACGTGGTTCATAAGAACGGAAACATCTCGCCATCCAAATAGAATGGGAACCGATGTCACATGTAACAGTTGTATCGTCACTAATTAAAGAACGAAGTGTACGAATCACTTGAAGTGGGTGCGTAACACCCTCCGAAGTACGGTTCGGAACTTCTGCTTGTTCTGATAATTTTGCGCGTAATCGTTCTAACACCGCTTCTGATTTCGTACTTAATACAAGTTTCGGTAATTTCTCCGCGATGCTATTTACCGTTAAGGCAATATCACCAATTAATTCACGCTCTGGTTGGTAATCATGGTCGATATCTGCTTGATGGTCGTCAAGATGAATAATCGTTCTGTCGCCAAGTTTATTCCAAAACTTTGGATCATACTCGATTGGATCATAACCGATAGAAATCACAAGGTCTGCTTCTTCTAGTAAAATATCACCTGGTTGGTTACGGAATAATCCAACGCGGCCGAAGAAATGATCTTCTAACTCACGTGAAATCGCACCAGCTGCTTGATATGTTTCAACAACAGGAAGTTCTGTATCCGCAATTAATTTACGAACAGCTTTCGTCACTTCATTTGTGCTCGCTCTCATACCAAGTAGAATAACTGGTAATTTCGCTGATTTTATTTTTTCTACTACATATGTAATATCATGTGTGGGAGCGATTCCAAGCTGTGGCTTAGAAAGCGCACCGATAGACTCTACAGTTGTTTCCGCAGTCATAACGTCTTGCGGAAGACTTACTAAAGTAGCTCCCGGATTTGTGGAAGTCGCACTTCGAAATGCATTACTAAGTGCTTCTGGCACATTATCAGGATGCTCTACTTCTACGCTATATTTTGTGATTGGTTCGAATAGTGCAGCATTATCCATAGATTGATGCGTACGTTTTAATCGATCCGTACGCGGTACTGCACCAGCTAAAGCAACAACGGGATCACTCTCCGCATTCGCAGTAACAAGACCTGTCGCTAAATTTGATGTCCCTGGTCCTGAAGTTACAAGACATACGCCCGGTTTCCCTGTTAATCTACCAATAGCAGCTGCCATAAATGCTGCATTTTGTTCATGACGACAAACGATTAACTCTGGTCCTCTTTCTTGCAATACATCAAATACAGAGTCAATCTTTGCTCCTGGAATACCGAAAACATGTGTAACACCTTGTTTAATTAAACAATCAACAACAAGATCTGCTCCTTTTGTTTTTGTCTTCACGTCGTTTGCTTTTACACCTGTACTCAAAACTAATCATCCGATACGATAAACTTAACTAAATCTATACAATTCAATCAAATTTACACGAGTTAGTGCTTCATCGTGTTCTCGCAACCCCAAAGGGACGAGGGGTATAACACTCCACACGAGGCAGTATCGTTACCTCCTATTATCAAGCATTTATTTTACCCATCTTGATAAATTTATCGACGCATTTACATCCCTATCGTGATAGCTATTGCATGAAGCACAACGCCACTCACGAATCTTTAAACTCCACTGTCCTTCTGGTTGAACTGAATGGTCGTATTTAACGCCGCAACATGAACAAATCTTGCTTGAAGCGAACCATTTATCAGCTTTTACATACGCAATGCCGTACTTCTCACACTTGTATGATAAACATTGAAAGAAGAAGTTTAATTTTTGAAATGAAAATGCTTTCGATAGTTTTTTGTTTTTTAACAGGTTTGAGATAGGTAAGTCTTCCACAACAATCCTCATTGGTTTGGTTTTCACCAATTTAGCTGTTGCTTGATGGATATGGTTATTTCGGATATTCGTAATTTTCCTAGATAACCGCAGGTGCTCAGCTTTCGCTTTTTCATATCCGGTAGATTGAATTTTTACACCTTTTTTAAATCTCCTAGACATATCTCTTTGTGCTGACTTTTTCCTTTTCAAAAGTTTTTTAACCTTGGCATCTTTGTTTATATTTCGTTCTTTCATACCATTAGAAGCTACAAACAGCTCTTTTAAACCAACATCCACACCAATCGACTCATCGGTTAGTTCTTGTGATTCAAAGTCTTCTTGGAACCCTACACTAATCCACCAGTGACGACCGTCAAAGGTAACTCTTGGGTTGGATGGTTTTTTATTTCTTGGTAGTTGTTGGCTTGTTTTCACTTCTCCAATAGACTGAATATGAACGACTTTCTTTCCTATAACCAGTCTTTCATAATTGGCATAAAATCCTTGAATTAAATCTTTTTTGGATTTATAAGAAGTGTGAGAACCATTTTTGTACTTTTTGAACGAATTTTTTCTCGCCGTATCAAAATCTTTTGAAGCCTGTTTGGGAACTTGTGCATTAATGTCTTTTAACCACTCATATCTCTTTCGCTTCTTAATCTTTGTAAATCGTTTCTGTAAAGCTAACTGTGAAACAGATTTTCCAAATAGCTTATAGTATCTATCACTCATTCTTTTACAATAGTTATAAGCGAATCTTGCAGCACCAACATGGTTTCTAAGCAATTTTTCTTGTTCAGGCGTTGGAATTAGTCTGACTTTCTTCGCCAATATCATCAGAATGTAACTCCTTTAATGAAAGATTTGTTCTTCTGAATAGTAGCGTGTTCCACCAGCATTCTCGTAAGACTACTCGGATGCAAACCTGTTAATTCTGATACTTGACTAACTCGTAAAAATTTCATTATTATTCTTACCTCATTGAATCTACCATAGCACATACGTTCGATGGATTCAATGAGGTTTGATAGATTTAATTAAATGTATCTCGTTCAACTAAGGGCGCAATTCCTTAGCCAGTTCTCTTATGAACTTCTCATGTTTTCACATGAGCGCAGACTATATGTTTATCTCTTTAGAGATAGAGGATTTTTCCACCACCATAGGCTTGTGATGTACTCTCGTCAGTTATACGAGATAGTCGTTGAACGTTCATCCTATCCATTTTGACTTAGATGATTCGAGGCGGAAGACCCATTGTTCTAATGTTTAGGATTTAACCTTGCATCATCTGATTGATTTTTTCTGCTTTCGCGACATTCACGCTCGCTATTTCTAGCCACGTTGTAGTTCAATCAGCTTTAGGGATTGCCCGCAGTTAACCCTCACTACTAGCCAATTACTTGACTAGCAGGGCTTACTGATATATTTAATTAACTTTCGTTATAATTGGTTAAATAAATCGTAACAGTTAGTTACCCTTTGTTTCATAATTTGTGTAATAAAGATTTTTAATTTCACCTAGTTAATTAATGTGGTGAAGTATCATTTATCATTATATTACAAATGCATTATTTTTCCAACAATATGAATTCGACATTATTTTGACAAGATTTAAAGAATACGCTTACAACCTTTTGTTTATCTTAAAATAACATTTTTATATCTCTTCTAAAAATGTACAAAAATACTTCCACCTATTCACATTATTAACAAATTTATAGTACCTTGCAAAGAATAATAGTAAGTGATATATTTGTAAATAATGGGATACCCATTATTTGGAATTTTATTCACAATTAGTATATCTCCTTTCAAAAAGTAGATATAGATTGAGTGTGCTGTTTAGAAAAAAGATAGGATTTTCAGCCATAATTCATCATTTTATAAAGGAAAGTGATTGTTATGAACAAAAATGAATTTTTAGAGCAACTTAGTTCTTCCCTACGGAATATGCCTAATTTAGAAAAAGAGGATATTATCTCGGAGTACGAAACTCATTTTATTAGTGGTAAACAAGATGGAATATCTGAAGAGGAAATTTCTAAAAAGCTAGGAAACCCTAAAACTATCGCTAAAGAACTTAATATTTCATATGTAATAAGTAACGCTGACAATAGGCGCAGCCTAAAAAATATTATGACAGCACTGTTTTCTGTTATGAGCTTAAGTGTTTTAAACTTTATATGTATCATTATCGCCTTTTTCCTATTACTCTTTCTATTACCGCTTCTTCTAGCACTTATAATTGCCACTCCGTTATTAATTATTTCACCTATCTTATTAATAGGATTAGGATTCTTTAAAGGGTTTCATCAAATCAGTTATTCCGATGTTTACAATGTATTCATAGCCTTTTGCATCGGCTTACTAATATCCGTCATATCTTATCAAATGATAAAACATATATACTCACTTTTAGTTAAGTATTTAAAATGGAATTTAGCTATTTTACAAAGATACTAATGAATGTAAAAGGAGATTAATATGAAAAAGTATATTTTATACCTACTCACGTTACTTACAATTTTATTTCTATCAGCTTGTTCAAACAGTGTACAACCTAAGGAAGAAAACGATGTACAATCTATTAAAGATGTTGCTATTAAAGTTCCAGAAAATATATTTAGTTCCTCAAAGAAAAATGAAACTATTAATGAAGACGAAATGAAACAAAATATAAAAAATTATATAGATTATAGTTGGGAGTTATCTGAAAATATTATCCCTCTCGCTTCAACAAATTCTGATAAGAATTTCACAGAATCTGACCAAGAAAATTTACAAAAACTAATTGATTTAGCGAAACAAAACGATATGAATTTCCATGAGTTTATTAGTAATAATAATTTACCTAATGATTATAAAAAACCTTCAAAAGAAATCTATGAATTTATGTCATCATCTACGGCTATTTTCGTAGAACTAGATCAAGAATTAGACAAACTCGCCCAAGATGGTAACTTATTCAAAACCGATTTTTCTTTTACAAAGCGCTTTGAGAAAGTTAATGGTAGGAAGCAAAAAGAAATTGAAAAGTTTTTGAACGAAAAAAATATTAAAACTTCAATTAACAGCAATAAAAAAAATTAACAGATGTATTACATACCCCTTTCAAAATAACCAATAAGAAATGGCTATTTTGAAAGGGAGTTTTTGTGGTATAACTATTAAATTCCCTAAACAAAAAAGACACTCCTAAACTAGGAGCGTCTTCCACTATTACGCTTGTTGTTGCGCGCTATATAATTCTTCAAGTGGCTTCATGATAATTTTGTTAACGTCACCGATTACAACGTTTAGGCGTTGCTCAGTTTCCATTAATTTTGTAATTTTAGCATCTTGTTGAATGCGAGCTACAACTTCTTGTGCTTGTTGGTTGTCTTCTTCAGTGATTTCTTGGCCTTGCATCATTTTTTGTTGTAGGCTAAGTTGCATTGTACGGAACTCATCGAATAAATTCTTTGAAGCTGTGTCAGCTTGAACTGCTGCGTAGCTCTCTTTTAAAGTTTTGAAGTCTTCGTTTTCAGCGATTGCTTTTTGTAATTCATATGCAACATCATGAATGTTCTTTGTCATTTTATTTTTCCTCCTTTAGAAGGCTAGCGCTTTTCATACGCACTGCCTTTTCAGTGCATTTACATACGCACCTCTTCTTACCATATCAAACTATGCAAGAGATGTGAAGAAATTTCACTTTTATTTCTATGTACTCACCTTATTATCTAAGAAACAATAGTAACAATCCTTGTACGAGTCCGATCATTCCACCTAATAATGCTCCTAAATACGTAATCATTTTCAATTCGTTTTTCGTAATAGACAGAACTAAGTCTTCTAATCTTTCTGTTGAGAATGTAGACACTTCTTGCTGGACAATTTCCGCAAGGTGTAGATTATTTAGTATACTCTCTACGTTTTCTGTTCCCCACTTCAAGCCTTTCTTTACTGCACTTGGAACCACTTTTTCAATAATTGTTTCTCGAACCGGCTCACATACTTGCTGAACAGATTGATTTAAAAACTTACTCACTGTTTCCTCTACTTTAACTGCTGACAGCACGGAGCTTACAATCATTTCTTTCTCTACAAATGCTTCTAATTCTTTTACATCTCTTCCTTTTAACTTTTCCCACTCTTTTTGCAGTACGTCAGTTAAAAGCTGCTTTGTACCATCTTGACCTAAAAACTTAATAACTTCTGGCTGCACACGATCCACTACACTTACATTTCCTAAAAACATTCCGACTAAGTTAAGTAGCGTTCCGCGAGAAGCAAAGAAATCATCAATCATTTTTGAAAGACGACCTTTCCCTTCTTCACTTTCAAAAAAGCTAATTCCTCGCTCTAAAATAAACGCCGAGACATTCGGAATCGCATTCTCTACTTTTTCATTTACAGAATGAGGTAAAGCCTGTTCCCATGTATATGTATAATACTCTGCTAAAAATGCATGAATTTTTTCTGTAATCACATGTTCGATTTTTCGAGTCGCTTCTTCTTCTACATGCGCTACATTCCATTTTTCTAACATATGTCGCAGTGATTGTTCATTCGTAATTACTTTATCCACTTCCATTTGCGCCCAGTGAATTAAACCTTTTTGAAACTCTTCATTTGTTAGCTTTTTTCCAATTCCTTCTGGTGTTAACAAATGTTCTACAACCATATTTCCTAATTGAACAGCAAGTTCATCACGACGCTTCGGAATTAACCCTGGTGTAAATGGAACTTGAAACTTTCCGATATAAATAGGACGATGAGGACGAAATAACATTTTTATCGCTAAATGATTCGTATATCCCCCAATAATTGCTCCGAGTCCTGTCGTCGTTAACATATTTAACCATATATTCATTACAATCAACCTTTCACTTCTCCAAAACTATAGCATATCATCATACGGACAAAAGTATAATGGTATAAAAACGTATTTGCAATATATAGCTTCGCCTATTATGCAAATAGTAGTAAAGGAGTGATTTCGTTGGTTCTCGGTCTTTTAGCTTCTAAACTTCATTACGAACAAACGTATTACACCGAAATCGCTAAACGCGCTCGGCTTTATCATAATGTCGTTGCCCAGTTTACGCCATTTTGTATTGATCCTAAAACAGACCTTATTTCTGGTCTTATTTACGATACAGATACAGGAAAATGGAAAGAGCAAACATTCCCTATTCCTTCTTATATATATGATCGTTATTCTTTTCACGAGGAAACAGACTTTGAAAAAGCAAAATCAATTATTCACTCTTTGCACAATCGTCCTTCCACTACCTTTTTAAATAACACACTTATTAATTTAAGTGAACTACATGATTTATTTCTCACTAATAAAAAACTGTCTCCTTATATACCAAAATTTGAAATTGCAACGATACAAAACATTTTCAAACTGTTGTTAAAAACTAAAGATATTATTATACGCCCCACTAATATACATTCTAAGGATAACTTATATCGAATTGCTTACAAAAATAAAACGTTTCATATCGATACAGTAAATGAAAAATACCATACTTCTATTACAATCAAACGGACAGACGAATTTATATCTTGGTGTAAATCTAACATACGTTCATCCCGTTACATAGCGCACACTATGCTACAACCACCAAACCAATTAACATATCCACTCCACATTCGAACCATTTTGCAAAAAAACAAAGAACAAACCTGGAATGTTATAGGTCAATTTATACAAAAAAGCTCATTTCCTAATCAACTTTTACCCTCAACAACGGACGATGATTCATTACATTCATTTTCAAAAATTAAATACGTACTATCTAGTACGGGTGTGCAACTATTGCAAGACGCTTTACACGACATTATAAATGAAGTATTCCAAACACTAGATCAGTCTTATTCTTCATTATTTGAACTAGAACTTTCCACAATTATGGATCAAAAAGGCGCAATTTGGCTTATGTATGTCAACACGCTTCCCCCTTACGAACAATACATTCGTCATAGTGATTCATTAGCTGAAAAGATATTTCACGGACCACTTAAATTCAGTCGCTTTACACCATAATGAAAGGAGGTAAACCTATTTTGAAAGAACATATATATACATTAAACATTTCAGATGAACATCCAAATAGCATTACTTTACCTTACGTTTTTTCTATTACGCCACCTATTACATCCCTCTCCTTCGGTATACGTCACATTGCAAGTGAAGAGGTGAAAATTCATTATTCCTTTACTCGCGAAATTATTATCGGAAAACATATTGCCGAAAAACTTTTACTACCTCAATCAACTACTATTCATGCATTCACACAAAACCAAACAATTATTTTCGGACCATTAATCGGCATTTTTACAACTGGCTTTAATGATGATTCTTCTAACCCTTTAGGAAATCGTTCAATTGCTCTCAGTGAGTTGTTAACACCACCATTCTCATTACGACCGTTCGTATTCGTCTTTGGCGTTCAGCATATAAACTGGGAAGAAGAAACGATTGAAGGATATTTCTTTCAAGAGAAACAATGGATAAAGAAAAAGGTCCCTTTACCAAATGTTATTTACGATCGATTACCGAATCGACAAGCAGAAAATTACAAACCGATCGTCAGAGCAAAAAGAAAGTTAGAACATGACTACTCCATTCCATGGTTTAACCCAGGATTTTTCAATAAATGGGACGTTCATCAACTTCTTATAAAAGACGAATCAATTAGACACTTATTACCAAACACAGAAGCATTTCAGCATTTTGAACAAGTAGAACGGTTTCTTGGCACGTATAAATCTGTGTACATGAAACCAATACACGGGAGCTTTGGTAGAAATATTCATCAAATATTTTATTCTCAAACAGAGAATTGCTACTACTGTCGTTATCGCGAAAATGAAAAAAATAAACTGAGAAAGTATCAATCATTAGAAACTCTTCTAAACCACGTATTAAAAGGACATGATTTAAAAAAGTTTATCGTACAGCAAGGTATTTCATTACTTCGCTTCGATGGGCAACCTGTTGATTTCCGCATTCATACAAATAAAAACCATTTCGGTAATTGGATAGTTAGTGCAATCGTCGCCAAAATCGCCGGCAAAGGCAGTTTAACAACGCACGTAAATAGCGGCGGTGATACAAAATTGCTACAAGAGCTTTTTCCAGATTCAACGAAACAAGTTCAAATTGAAAATAAATTAAAACATACTGCCTTACAAATAAGTTACGCGCTCGATGAACAAGTAACCGGAAATATTGGAGAAATCGGTTTTGATATCGGTTTAGACACAAAGGAAAATCCGTGGCTCTTTGAAGCTAACTCTAAACCTGGGCGAACTGTATTCCAAGATGAAAAATTAAAAGAACAAAGTGAAATGACGCGCCAATTATTTTACGAATATGCCGTCTACTTAACTGAACATTCTTTACGTGATACAAAAGAAAAAATGTCTCAAATAAAATCAGGGACTTCATCAAACACCGAACATATCCCTTCTCCTATGATTCACTCACAAATACAAAAACAAAAACTTCCACCTAGATAATAAGGTGGAAGTTTTCTATTTACACAAGTTTCACTACAACCTCAGTTTCCACGTTACATACTCCGCAATAAAAAATATGATTGCAATATTCATTTGAATTATTATGCGTTAAACCATCTACTGCACTTAATAATTCTTGATCCATATAGGCACTATAATCGTCTATGTAATCTACAGACTTCCCATAATCTTGGAGTATACTTTGGCAATTTTGACAAGAATATGTTTGTGATTCTAATGCGTTGCAAAGCGGGCAAATCCCCATCATGATTCCTCCATACGTTATCGTTTAAAGCCTCTCTTTTTTAGATTGAAGAGAGCACCTACCCATGCATAGGAGCGGTCACTCCATCCCTACTTAAAAATAGAACTATGAAGTCGCTACCGATTTCATTTCAATAAATCATAAATAAGAAGCTAATAATTAGCCTACAAGTAGCAGGCTACAATGAGAAAATTATATTTAATATCCTCCTTAGTTTGGCCTGTTTTCTTAAAAATACAACGATTACTCTCATTTCATAATTTACGAAATCAATACGTTTTTTTGACAAAATTTACAAATTATTATTTTGTATATCTTTCTAGGTAACATCCATACTATGAGTACAAACTTAATTACCGATGGATTAGCGCCAACCGGGGCGATAATCTGGTTCAACTCCAGCTAGTCCAACCAAAAAAAATTTTTATAACTCTAAGGAGGATATATTCCTATGGCAAACCAAAATTCTTCAAATCAATTAGTAGTACCAGGTGCAACAGCTGCAATCGATCAAATGAAATACGAAATCGCTCAAGAATTTGGTGTACAATTAGGAGCAGATTCTACGGCTCGCGCTAACGGTTCAGTTGGTGGAGAAATTACAAAACGTCTAGTTGCAATGGCTGAGCAAAGCCTTGGCGGATTCCACAAATAAATATATATGGCAAAAAGGTCTCAAGGCATATGCCTTGAGACCTTCCTTAATTTATTGCAACATTTGTAAAAACTTCTTCGTACGTTCTTCTTTTGGATTTGTAAATACTTCTTCTGGTGTACCTTGTTCGACAACGACACCACCATCCATGAAAATAACACGGTTGGCAATTTGATGTGCAAAACGCATTTCGTGCGTTACAATAACCATCGTCATGCCTTCTTTAGCAAGTTCTTTCATTACTTTCAAAACTTCTTGAACGAGTTCAGGATCAAGCGCTGAAGTCGGCTCATCAAATAGTAACACTTCTGGCTCCATCGCAAGCGCACGCGCAATTCCAACGCGCTGTTGTTGTCCACCTGATAATTGGAATGGATATAAATCCACTTTATCTGCTAAACCAACTTTTTCAAGGAAATAGTTTGCTTTTTTCTTTGCTTCTTCTTTCCCTACTTTTTTCACTGTAATGAGCCCTTCCATTACATTCTGAAGTGCTGTTAAATGAGGGAATAAGTTATGGTGCTGGAAGACCATACCTGTTTGTGTACGAAGATTTACAATATCTTTCTTCGATACTTTTTGAGCGAAATTAAGCTCTTTATTACCGATGCTAATATTACCAGCATCCGGTGTTTCTAGTACGTTGAGACAACGCAAGAATGTCGTTTTACCAGATCCAGACGGCCCAATAATAACAACAACCTCGCCCTTCTCAACTGATAAATCTATATGCTTTAGTACGGTATTATCTCCGAAACTTTTTTGTAAGTGCTGAATTGAAATCATAAAAACAAAAACTCCTTTTGTAAAAGGATTATTTTAACGTATAGCGTTCTGAACGCTTTTCTAACATCTGTTGTACGATTGATAATAAGAAACAAATAACCCAATAAATAAGACCTGCTTCGAAATAAACAATTAAAAACTCATAGTTCATTGCCGCAATTTCCTGCGCTTTTCGGAACATTTCTGTTACTAAAATTAACGATGCTAATGAAGTATCCTTCACTAAGCTAATAAATGTATTCGAAAGCGGCGGGATTGATACGCGCGTTGCTTGTGGTAAAATAACACGTTTTAACGCTTGCGGGTATGTCATCCCAATTGTGTAAGCTGCTTCCCACTGCCCTTTCGGAATGGAAAGGATAGAAGCACGAATAATTTCCGATGCATATGCACCGACATTTAATGAAAATCCAACAACTGCTGCTGTATATGGCTCAACTTCAATATTAAGAGTTGGAAGTCCATAGAAAATAATAAATAATTGTACAAGAAGTGGCGTTCCGCGAATGATAGATACATAGATACGAGCAATCCATTGTAAAATACGACTACCAGAAATACGTGCGAGCGCTGTTAACGTTGCCAGTATAATCCCGATAATAAATGTAATAAGCGTTAATGGAATTGTTGTAAAAACAGCTTCCTTCAGCATAGGCATGAAGGAAGTCTGCATAATATCTATCCAAGTAGACAATCGATCTGAAACCAATGCACTACTTAGATACATTTTCACCGAACCATTTTTTCGTTATTTTGTCATACGTACCGTCTTTTTTCATATCTTCTAACGCTTTATCTACTTCTTGTACAAGCTTATCGCTACCTTTACGGAATAAGAATCCACTTTCTGAAGCTTCTTTTTCAGTATCTACAATTTTAATTTTCGCATCTTTTTTCGTTTCTAAATAATTTAATACTGATAACTTATCATTAATTGTAAAATCAACGCGTCCTGAAGCTAATAATTCTGCTGCTTGGCTAAATCCTTCTACACCAATAATTTCCGCACCATTTTTCTTAGCGATATCTGCATAGTTACTCGTTAAAGATTGTGCTCCTTTTAATCCTTTTACATCAGCAAATGTAGCAGGCTTATCTTTATCTTTTGCAATAACTAATGCCGCTGAAGATGAAACGTATGGCTTAGAGAAATCGTATTTCTTTTGACGATCTTCACGAATACCAACTTCGTTTGCAACCATATCGAAACGTTTTGCATCAAGACCAGCAAGTAAGCTATCCCATTGTGTTTCTTTAAATACAGGTTTTACACCTAAACGTTTTGCAACTTCTTCTGATAGTTCAACATCAAATCCAGTTAATTTATTGCTTGAATCGTGGAACGTAAATGGTGGGTATGTACCTTCTGTACCAATTACAAGTTCACCGCTTTGTTTAATCTTTTGTAACGCGTCTTGACTAGCTGTATCTTTTTTCTCTTCTTTACCGCAGCCGGCTACAATCCCGATCGCTAATGTAGTTACTGCAAGCACTGAAAATAATTTCTTCATGATTGTAATCCTCCAAGTATTCTGATAGGAATTTAAAAACTATATTGATTGTATGCAATCTTGAACAATTTTTCAATGAAAATGTTCTTATTTAGTTTATCCTTTTTCTTCATAATCAAACAAAAGGGAAAAATAACGCCACATACAAAAAATAAGTAACATTTTTTAATATAGCATTTATAAAGAAAAAGGTAAAACAATACTTCTTATTTAACTGTCGTAATTCGCTAAAGAGTCGACATGTTCATCAATAAAAAAGAACTTGTGAAAATCACAAGTTCTCCTCCATACCTATTAAGCACTCTGATTGCCTTCCATTTGCGTTTTATACATATCATAATAACGCCCACGCTTTTTCATTAGTTCATCATGAGACCCTTTTTCCAAAATCGTTCCTCTATCGAGCACAATAATTTGATCTGCGCTTTTAATCGTTGAAAGACGGTGAGCAATAATAAATGTCGTTCTTCCTTTTTTCACAACTTCTAGTGCTTGTTGAATCATCGCCTCTGTTTCTGTATCAATACTAGACGTTGCTTCATCTAAAATTAAGATAGCTGGATCAAAAGCAAGCGCCCTAGCAAACGAAATAAGCTGACGTTCTCCAGTGGAAAGCGTACTTCCCTTTTCTGTAATTTCTTCATTTATATTGTTTGCAAATCTTTCAGCACCAACATCATGCAATGCTTTTATGATACGCTCTTTTGAAATTTTTTCGTTCTCTAAGCTTACATTGGAAGCGACCGTCCCGCTAAATAAAAACGGGTCTTGCAATACGATTCCCATATGCTCACGAGTTGCTTGTTTCGGCATTTCTCTTACATCGTGACCATCAATCGTAAGCCTTCCTTTTTCAAACTCATAAAATTGAAAGAGTACATTCATGATAGAACTTTTTCCTGATCCAGTATGACCGACAAGTGCCACTGTCTCGCCTTGTTTCGCTTCAAAAGAAATATTTTTTAACACCTCATCTTTTCCATTATAAGAAAATGATACATTATCAAATTTTACATTTCCTTTCAAACGAGGCATACGTTCTTCTTCTACCGCTTCCCCTTTTTCCTCTAACAATTCAAAGACACGTTCTGATGCAACGCGCGCTTGCTCTAAGTTGGCAAGCTGGTTCACCATATTCGTAATTGGCGAGAATAATCGTGTTAAATAATCGACGAACGCATACAGTACCCCAAGTGAAATAATACCTGTAGCACTTAATGACGCACCGCCGAAATACCAAATCACTCCTGTGAAAGCGATATTTCTTAATACGGATACCAAATTGTGTGAAGTTGCTGCATTTAAATTTAAAATTTTATTTTGATACTTAAAATAATCGCCATTTAATTCTTCAAACTCTTTTTTCGTTTCACGCTCTTGACGGAACGCTTGAATAATCGGCATCCCTTGAATGGATTCATTCACCGTTCCATTAATATCAGATAAACGAGAGCGCATTTTATGATTATATACAGACGCATATTTTCTATAAAGAATCGCCCAAACAATTAAAATTGGGATAATTAATAAACATAATGAAGCGAGCTTCACATCTAGTAAAAATAGCGCAGCGAATATCCCAATAATATAGATGATACTAGAAACGAATGTTGCCAGCACCGTTACATATAAATCACGAATGGCCTCTGTATCATTCGTCACGCGCGAAACAATTTTCCCCGCCGGTAAATGATCAAAGTACCGAATCGGCAACGTTTGAATATGAGAAAAAACATCTTCCCTCATAATTTGAATAATTTTGTTCGCTGCCTTCTGCAACAAGAACTGCTTTCCGTATGCAAATAATGATACGACTACTAATAAAGCGAAATAGCCACCACCAAGTAATAATAGACGGTTTATTTCTGGCTTATAAAATGCAAATACTTCTTCCTTTGTTAATGCTTTCGCTTTATACACTTGCACCGCCTTACCATTTTGAACGGTAATCATATCCCCTTTTACAGTACGTGATCCTTCCGCATTTACTTTATTCGGTACAAAATAATATTGAAAACCGACTTGCATCACGCGTACTTCTTTTCCTTTTTTCTCGCCTTGTTCAAAGCGATCACTTCGCTTATAAAAAGCCCCATTATACGAAACAGCATCTTCACTCTGTTCTGTTTCATACCAAGGTTTCTCTATCCCGACGATATGATCGTCAATCATCGTTTTAGCGACAAAAGGACCAGCAAGCTCTGCAATGACGAAAATAAATAACATCAGCATCGCTGCAAAAATCGTCCCTTTCACTTTCATCGCGTATTGAAACAATCGTTTTGAAACGCTCATATTTTCACCCCACTATCCGCACTTTCACTTTCACCTTGTTGTCTTTCAAACTGTTCAGCATACCAGCCTCCCTTTTGGATAAGCTGAGCATGTGTACCTTCTTCCATTACTTCACCTTCGTCCATAACGAGAATCCAATCCGCATGTTGCACTGCAGATAAACGATGCGTCGTAATAATCGTCGTCTTTCCGCTTCTTTCTGTTCTTATATTTTCAATGATCGCTGCTTCCGTACGAGCATCTACAGCTGATAAAGAATCATCCAAAATTAAAATTTCTGGATTTTGAATAACAGCTCGTGCAATCGAGATCCTTTGTTTTTGCCCTCCTGATAAAGAAACACCTTTCTCTCCAACGAGCGTTTCTAACCCTTCTGGTAAAAACTCTAAATCCTTTTTAAACGCCGCAATTTCAATCGCTTTCTCGAGTTCGTCTTCAGTCGCTTCCCTATTTCCGAATAAAATATTTTCTCGCGCTGTTTTTGAGAACAAAATATGCTCCTGCGGTACATAGCCAATCCACCCGAGTACATTTTCATTCGTTATTTTATCTAATGTCACATCAGAAACTGCAATATCTCCATCTCCAAGCGGATATTGACGAAGAAGTTGACGTATAAGCGTCGTTTTCCCACTTCCTGTTTTTCCGACAACCCCAAGCGTTTCTCCTTGCTTTAATGTGAAAGAAACCTTTTTTAAATTTTCTTCAGTTGATGAAGGATATGAGAAAGACACATCATCAAACTGAATATAATCCGGCTCTTGCACAAGCTTTGGATGTTTCGGATTCTTTACATCTGGCTCATACGCTAACGTTTCATTCACACGGTCAAGCGAAGCATTTCCTCTTTGCATAACATTAATTAATTCACCAATTGCAAACATCGGCCAAATCATCATCCCTAAATACACGTTAAAAGAAACGAGTTCACCAAGCGTCACCTTTGACTGGAACACAAGGTATGCACCGTACACTAAACCGATTAAATAACTAAGACCGACAAGCATTTTCACAGTTGGTTGGAATAATGCATCAATTCTCGCTACCTTCATATTTTTTTCGTAGACGTCATCTCCTAAATGATGAAATCTTTCCTCGTCTGCATTCTCTTGTACGTATGCACGAATAACGCGCACACCAGCGATTGATTCAAGCACTTTATCGTTCATATCACCAAACGCATCTTGCGCAACGGTAAATCTTTCATGCAATTTCTTTCCATATATATTCATCGCATACGCCATAATTGGAAGCGGGATAAGCGCTGCAAATGTAAGCTCCCAACTAATTGTAAATCCCATCATAAAAACGATCGTAAGCATGTATAAACTAGAATCTACAAGCGTTAATATACCAAAACCAGCTGTCATAGCGATTGCTTTTAAATCATTCGTTGCCCTCGCCATTAAGTCGCCAGTACGATTTTTTTGATAAAAAGTCGGCGTCATCTTAAGTAAATGACCCATAAATTTAGAGCGCATCGTTTTCTCAAGTACAAATGCACCGCCAAACAATTGATGTTGCCATACGAAAGTGAGGCCATATCCAACGATCGTAACCCCTATTAAAATAAGAATAGACTGTATAATAGCTTCGTTTGATAACGTTCCTGTTTTTATGTTATCTATCGTAACCCCTAACACTTTCGGGGGAATCACTTCAACTATATTCACAATTAAAAGAGCTCCAATGGCAATACTATATCTCTTCCAGTGCTCTTTAAAAAACCACTTTAACTTTAGTAATACTGATAACAATGTAACCTCTCCCTTCTCGTTCTCGTTTACTTCTCATTTCTTTATCCACTATCCAAACCCATTACATTTACATTTCGTAACCCATACAATCTCATCACATTTTTCCACCTTCCAAAGTTTTATATAGGAATATGGAAAATAAACAAAAAAAAAGCATACCGCCGCTTGACGATATGCACAGGAATGCATAAAAAGCGTACGTTACGATATACGCAACGTACGCTTTTTATAAGACAAAGATGCCCTATATATCCGCACGGGTTGCGTAATGATATAAATGTTTTCTGCCATTTAACAGACCTAAGCTCATTACATTTACAATTACAATCATTACGCACACCCCCTTCATTTATTTTCCATTTATAATCTTACAACTTTATTGAGTATTCTGTCAATTGTTTTTTTACACATAAAGTAAAATGCACGAAAATGCAAATGGTTCATGACATAATAAATCAGTTTGAAATAAAAGAATGTTCTGTAAGAAAGGGCATACAAAATAAAAAAAGAATAAGAAATCGTTTTCACAAACATTTCATTTGAAAAATGTTATCAAACCCCCTACAATCACCTTATACTCACTCTTACAAGTTGCTATTTTAGGAGGACTAATCATGACAACTAGCAATACGTACAAATTTTATTTAGACGGAGAATGGAGAGAAAGCTCTTCAGGAGAAACAATCGAAATTCCATCTCCATACTTACACGAAGTAATTGGACAAGTACAAGCAATTACTCGCGGAGAAGTAGATGAAGCAATTGCATCTGCAAAAGAAGCTCAAAAATCATGGGCTGAAGCTTCCCTACAAGATCGCGCAAAATACTTATATAAATGGGCTGATGAGCTCGTAAATATGCAGGATGAAATTGCCGATATCATTATGAAAGAAGTCGGTAAAGGCTATAAAGATGCGAAGAAAGAAGTTGTTCGTACAGCTGACTTCATTCGTTACACGATCGAAGAAGCTTTACATATGCACGGAGAAAGCATGATGGGCGATAGCTTCCCTGGCGGAACGAAATCGAAACTTGCGATCATCCAACGCGCACCACTTGGTGTTGTATTAGCAATCGCACCATTTAACTACCCAGTAAACTTATCTGCTGCAAAACTTGCACCAGCATTAATTATGGGTAACGCTGTTATTTTCAAACCAGCAACTCAAGGTACAATTAGTGGTATTAAAATGGTTGAAGCACTTCATAAAGCTGGCCTTCCAAAAGGACTTGTAAACGTAGCGACAGGACGTGGTTCTGTAATTGGTGATTACTTAGTAGAACACGAAGGCATCAATATGGTATCGTTCACAGGTGGTACAAACACAGGTAAACATTTAGCGAAAAAAGCTTCAATGATTCCACTTGTATTAGAACTTGGTGGTAAAGATCCTGGTATCGTTCGTGAAGATGCTGACTTACAAGATGCTGCAAACCATATCGTAAGCGGTGCATTCTCTTACTCTGGTCAACGTTGTACAGCTATTAAACGTGTACTTGTACACGAAAACGTAGCGGACGAGCTTGTTAGCTTATTAAAAGCGCAAGTAGCTGAACTATCAGTTGGATCTCCAGAACAAGACAGCACAATCGTTCCATTAATTGACGACAAGTCTGCTGACTTCGTTCAAGGTTTAGTTGACGACGCTGTAGAAAAAGGTGCTACAATCGTTATCGGTAACAAACGTGAGCGTAACTTAATTTACCCAACATTAATCGATCACGTAACAGAAGAGATGAAAGTTGCTTGGGAAGAGCCATTCGGCCCAATCCTTCCAATCATCCGTGTTTCTTCAGATGAACAAGCAATTGAAATTGCTAACAAATCAGAGTTCGGTCTGCAAGCAAGTGTCTTCACTAAAGACATTAACAAAGCATTTGCAATTGCTAACAAAATCGAAACTGGTTCTGTACAAATTAACGGACGCACAGAGCGCGGCCCTGACCACTTCCCATTCATCGGTGTAAAAGGTTCAGGTATGGGCGCACAAGGTATTCGTAAGAGCCTTGAGTCTATGACACGTGAAAAAGTAACAGTATTAAACTTAGTTTAATCTTATAAAAAGAAGCTGATCTATTTTTAGATCAGCTTCTTTTCTATATAAATACTTCCGAAAAACGGAGTATTTCGTTCTACTTCCGATTTGGTTTTCCAAATCGAACTAAAACATGCCATAATAATTTTAATTCCTGAAGCACTTCTTCATAAGTTCCACGATCACTCCAAGATAATGGATTGCGCTTCAAATCCACTACAGCAGAGCCAATTATATTTGCATCGATGCAATGATTCCGTGCAATGCGTCTTGCTAAAGATGGCATTTTTGAACCTCTAAAATCCATTGGAACTTCGTCTACCGCAAGTACAAAACCGATGTGCCAATACAAATCAATCGCATACTTCAGGCAAATTTCTTCTAAAACTTTTCCTACATCCGTACCCTTAAATGAAGGATCTGCAACAAGCGCCTCCACGTCTTCTTTAAGAGAAATCTCTCCATGAATCTGCGCTTCAATATAATGATTAAGATTACGGGCTGGCTCTTTGCTTACTAAATCTATAAACGGCCTTTTCAGGTTAGCTAGTAAATGATTAATTAATATTGTTGGCGTCAAATTTCCTTCACCAATTGCAAATTCTCTTACAAATGTCTCTTCCAAAAGAGCAGCTAAAATCATATCAAACTCCTCATAAGTCCCCTTTTCTTTCGGATCTTGATGCGAATCTAAATACGTATATGTAGAGCGCGAAGAAACTTTTGGAGATAAAAGAAAATAACATGAACCAAAACGCGGAGCCGGCCCATCTGGATGTAACATTAAATTTAGCGCTCCGTATTTTGGCCGTTGCTCATTCGTTACGCCTTCTAATTGATATGCCCCTCCAAATATTCTCTTTTCCCAAAGGTCACGTTCACCACCAGGGTAAGCAGATACGCTTCCATTAGATAGTAATGTTTCAAATTGACTTTTATATACTCCTTGCTCAAACAATGCTTCAGCAACACTTTTCATACTCGAATCAAGTCTGTCTGGATGAAAGTGTAAAGCAATCCTTGCATGAGATTTTAAATTAGCGACAGCTTCTTCAAATATTTCATCTGTAATATTAGACATTTTAAGTATATGATTAATCGTTGCTTTAGCCTCACGTTTTTCGTTCTCTGCATATTTTGAAATATACTCTAAAGCAAATAATTGAGATCTTGATAATTCCATAATCCAATCTCCCCTTTAATTGAAATGACCTTAATCCTTTCAATTAAAAGTGCATTTTTTCCTTCTTATGCAACTAACCTAATTTATTGAACAAAAAGTACTTTAATACAGTCTAATTACAGATACGAGCATTCTTTACGGGTAAATCCACACATTCTACAGAAATGTGATATCCTAGCCATCGCTCAGCAATATGTTCAAATGATAAAACAGATCCCGTTGTAAAAAAACGATGCTTCGGATTCAGATTGTCAGACAAAATTCCTTTGTGCTGTAAAATGGTACTTAACTCTATCGCTGTTTCTTCTGCAGAACTAATAATCGTTACATCTTCTCCTAACCCCCTTTTTAATCACAAACTCTTCTCTATAATCTGATTATTACTATATCCATTGACGTATAAAAATACATTTGTTACTCTTAAAGACGTTAATTTAATATTTAAATCCTCATTCGTATCTCGGTGAGGTAGAGGTTGCAATCATTAAGAGTATCATTTCAGGAGATGTAGTGGCATTGATGAAGGAATGAGAAAGGAATGGTTGCCGAAGTAAGTCGTGTCCACCATGCACGCTTGCTGGGTCTGCATTTAATAAGTGCAGAACTGTCACAAACGTTTCGTTTGTGGAGAGCTATCGAGAGGTATGTCGTGGGTTTCTTATAAGATAGAAAGCATGTAGCGGCAGATTACGTGCTTTTTTTGTTTTGTTTGGGACTTCTCTTCCTGACTCAGGAAGACATACATATCTCCTCGCTTGACTTGGTTATACTAACTTTGGAGGTATTTTCTATGCAACAAAAAAAATGGGGCTTTTGGGTACTAACAGCTTTCGTTGTCGGTAACATGGTTGGCGCTGGTATTTTCATGGTGCCAAGTACGTTGGCACAAACAGCAAGCCCACTCGGTGTCACTTTAGCTTGGTTAACAACAGGGTTTGGTGTTTTAATGCTAGCTCTTGTTTTCGGTAATTTAGCAATTCGTCGTCCTGATTTAACGACAGGACCACAAAGTCATGCATATGCTTTATTCTCAACACCAAAAAAGAAAAAAATGGCTGGATTCAGTATGGTATGGGGATATTGGGTTGCAAACTGGGCAAGTAACGTTGCCATCATTACATCATTTGCGGGATATTTATCACTCTTCTTCCCAATTATGAAAGATACGCGACTGCTATTTTCAATCGGTTCTTTTAACATAGAAGTCGGAAAACTAATTACATTTACGATTTGTTCCATCTTACTTTGGGGAACTCATATTATATTAACAAATGGTGTAAGCGGAGCTGGAAAACTAAACTTCTTAGCAACAACAACGAAAGTAACTGGATTCCTTTTATTCATCGTCGTTACGTTATTTGCATTCGAAGCTTCTAAGTTTGGACAATGGTACACGCCGATGATTGATAAATCAGGTGTATCACATGGTCTTCTTTCACAAGTAAATTTAGCTGCTCTTACAACGCTTTGGGCGTTTATCGGAATTGAATCAGCCGTTCTTTTATCAAACCGTGCTGTTTCTCCAAAAACGGTAAAACGTGCAACAGTTGCGGGATTACTTATTACAGTTGCGATTTACTTAGGAATTACAATTTTAACAATGGGTGTACTTCACGTTGATAAATTACAAACTTCTGAACGTCCATTAGCAGATGCACTAAACGCTGCAATGGGTCATGGCGGCGGGAAACTGATGGCATTACTTGCTCTTACTTCCCTGTTCGGTTCTATCTTAGGCTGGATTTTATTAAGCTCAGAAGTACCATATCAAGCAGCAAAAGAAGGTTTCTTCCCTTCCTTCTTCACGAAAACAAATAAAAAAGGAAGTCCAATTTACTCATTACGATTAACAAACATTATGTCGCAAGTATTCCTATTCTCAACATTATCAGGAACCATTGCGGAAGCTTATACATTCGTTATTACCGTATCGACACTGGCCTACCTCATTCCATATCTCGTTTCACCAATCTTCCAGTTAAAACTAGTCGCAACTGGTGAAACATATAAAAATGAAATGCGGGCAAGAATTACAGATGGCATAGTCGCAGTTATCGCACTTTGCTACGCACTATGGGTTATTAAAACCGGCGCATCCGATATAAAAACGTTCCTTCTCGGAATTGGTTTATTTGTAATTGGATTTGCTTTCTATCCATTAATGAATCGTGATCAGAAAAAAAATAACGAAAAGAAAAACGGGCAAGTTGCATAACGCAATTTGCTCGTTTTTTCTTTTGTAAAACATATATAATAGAACAAAGAGGTGAAAAACATGTCAATCGAATCGCTATGGAGCAGTCGCTTCCAGCAACATATTCAAAATATCATTACATACTTTGCACGTATGATTAACGGTTTACTATATAGCTTTATCTTTATTTCATGCGTTGGTGCATATTATTATGCTCAGTTTCTAAAAGCATCTCCTTCTAAAGGAATATCTTTAATGATTATAACGATTGTACTTACGTTCATTATAACGAGATGCCCTATCCGTACATTTATTCAGAAACCTGACGCTGTCTATTTACTAGCACTAGAAGAGAAATTAACTTCTTATTTCAAAAAATCTCTTCTATACAATTACATCATTCAGCTTTTCCCATTATTATTTACGTTCCTTATTCTCGTACCACTTGCTATGCAATCATTGCAATTAACGGTACCTTTCTTATGTACAATCTTTATCGTGTTAATGATTACGAAAGCCTGGAACATGTACATACATTGGATGTGGCGTGATAGTCACGAAAAAAATATATGGCTGATCATTCGTATTACTTGTAACGCCCTAATCATTTACATGCTGTTTTATTCCGCAAATGTTCTCATATTGGGCGGACTACTCTTACTACTTGCTTTCCTACTTCTATATACGAAAAAACAGCCTACAAAACGAATACCGTGGGATTACATAATCGAGCAAGAAGAAAAAATGAACGTTCGTTTTTATCAATTTGCTAGCATTTTCACCGATGTTCCGCAACTGAATAAACAAGTAAATAAAAGAAAATGGCTTACAAATTGGATTGAACCTTTATTACATAAAAAACGAGCAACTTTCTTCTACTTACATACACTAGCATTTTTACGTGGAAATGATTATTTCGGTATATATATTCGCTTAGGATTGATCGGTGCTTTCGCCTTATATTTCATACCAAATATATACGTAAAAGGCGCTATCGCTTACATCGTTCTATATATGATTTCTATGCAGCTCCGTTCACTGTGGAAATATTTTTCAGGAAATATTATTGTAGCATTATATCCAATCCATACTGAAGAAAGGATGAAGCAATTTCTTAGCTTAATCTTTATATTGCTAAGTATTCAACTCATTGTATTTTCAATTGTTATACTCATTGCTACAGGTCAATTTTTACATAGCCTTATCATTATGATTGTCGGGTTACTCTGGATCAAATTTATTATTGTACCAAAAACGAAGCAAAGAATTTCCGCATTTTAACGAAAAGAATTATCTTAAAAGCCAAGGAGAAAATAAATTTTCTCCTTGGCTTTTTATTTTTCTTCCTCAAACAAGAATCATTGAAACAACCGGTATTTTATGATTTTTACATACAAAGACGATAATACATGTTTACGACCTAATAAAAAGGGTATCTATTAATTAACAGAGTAAAGGAGGGGCCTATATTGTGAATAAAAAAACGGAACAATTGAAGCATCACGTTACTGACAATCAATGCAAACATGCTTTAACAACAAATCAAGGGGTAAAAATAGCTGAAGATGAATTTTCTTTAAAGATGGGCTTAAGAGGCCCAACCTTAATGGAGGATTTCCACTTTCGCGAGAAAATGACCCATTTTGATCACGAACGAATTCCCGAAAGGATTGTTCATGCACGCGGAGTTGGTGCTCATGGTTATTTTCAGCTTTATGAATCGTTAGAAGCATATACGAAAGCAGATTTTCTTACTAATCCTTCAAAGAAAACACCTGTATTTGTACGGTTCTCAACCGTTCAAGGTTCTAAAGGATCCAATGACACAGTAAGAGATGTACGCGGATTCGCCACAAAATTTTATACAGATGAAGGAAACTATGATTTAGTGGGTAATAATATGCCAGTATTCTTTATCCAAGATGCTATTAAATTTCCTGATTTTGTCCATGCAGTTAAACCAGAACCACATAATGATATTCCTCAAGGAGCTAGCGCTCATGATACCTTTTGGGACTTTGTTGCGCATAATCCTGAGTCCACTCATATGGTCATGTGGCAAATGAGCGACCGAGCTATTCCGCGTAGTTTACGAATGATGGAAGGTTTTGGAGTTCACACATTTCGACTCATTAACGCAGAAGGAAAAGCCCATTTCGTAAAGTTTCACTGGAAACCTACCCTCGGGGTTCATTCATTAGTATGGGATGAAGCTCAAAAGATTGCTGGGAAAAATCCTGATTTTCATCGTCAAGATTTATACGAAGCAATTGAAAAAGGAGATTATCCTGAATGGGAGCTTGGATTACAGTTAATTCCAGAAGAAGATGAACATAAATTTGATTTTGATATTTTAGATCCAACGAAATTATGGCCAGAAGAAGAAGTTCCCGTAAAATTAGTTGGTAAAATGACACTGAACAAAAATGTTGATAACTTCTTTGCTGAAACAGAGCAGGTAGCTTTTCACCCTGGTCATGTCGTACCAGGTATTGATTTTTCAAATGACCCTCTTCTGCAAGGAAGATTATTCTCCTATACAGATACACAATTATCTCGTTTAGGGGGCCCTAATTTCCATCAAATTCCTATTAATCAGCCTGTATGTCCTTTTCATAATAATCAACGTGATGGTATGCATCAAATGCAGATTCATCGCGGTCAAACAAGCTATCATCCTAATGGATTAAATAACAATCAACCTGCAACCGTCCAAGCCGAACAAGGAGGATATGAACATTATCAAGAAAAGATTGATGGGCATAAAATTAGAGGTCGCAGTAAAAGCTTTCTTAACTTCTATTCTCAGGCTAAACTTTTCTACAATAGTATGAGCCCTATTGAAAAGCAGCACATAAAAGAAGCTTTTTGCTTTGAAGTTGGGAAGTGTAAATCAGACATGGTGAAGGCAAATGTAATTGCTCTTCTAAACCACGTCGATCGTCAATTAGCACAAGAAGTCGCTAACATTATTGGAGCTCCTTTACCTAAGGTAAATCACGAAGTAAATTCAGATGCAAAATCACCTGCACTAAGTATGTCCAATACTATTTTTAAATCTGATTCCAAAAATGTTGCAATTCTATTAAATGGTGACCCAAGCGTCTCACTTCTGTCCGAATGGATTCAAGCTTTTGTACAACACCGAATTAACTATAGCATCATAGATAATAAAATTTATCAGTTCAATGATTCCATTAAAGTAACTGATACTTATACAACAACAGACTCCTCCCTTTTTGATGCAGTATTAGTGTTTAGTAGTGAGTCTGTCATTCAACCCCCTGTTTTAGAATTTGCAGAAACTACTTTTAAACATTTTAAACCGATAGCTCATGTCCTTAGTAATCCTCATGCTTTGGACCATAGTAAGATTAAACTGGATGGAGCAGGAGTTTACAACTTAACAAATACTTCAATTGAATCATTTATAGAAGGCATTGCCCAAGGAAGATTCTGGAGCCGATAATATAATATAAGGAGCGGATTAGAATGAGTAAAAAAATTGCTATTTTAATAACGGATTATTTCGAGGACACAGAATACACAGAGCCAGCAGAAGCTTTTAAACAAAAGGGATATGAATTAACAACTATTGAAGCAGAAAAAGGTAAAACGGTACACGGTAAGCAAGGAAAAAGTGAAGTCGTGATTGATAAAAGTATTGATGATGTTTCTCCAGAGAACTTTGATGCCCTCTTCATACCGGGTGGATTTTCTCCAGATATACTTCGTGCCGATGAACGTTTTGTTCGCTTTAGTAAAGCATTTATGGATGCGGAAAAACCTGTTTTCGCTATTTGTCACGGACCTCAGCTACTCATCACTGCACAAACACTTGAAGGACGCGATGTAACTGGATATAAATCTATTGAAGTCGATTTGAAAAATGCCGGCGGGAACTTTCATGACAAAGAGGTTGTCGTATGTCAAAATCAGCTAGTAACAAGTAGACAGCCAGAGGACATCCCAGCGTTTATTGAAGAATCGTTGCGTATATTAGGATAACTACTTCGGTTAACTAACCTCCTTTTATTTACATGAAAATAATTAATCAGTGGGGTTTTATTCATCCACCACTGATTAATTATCCCTCACCAACTGGTCGTTTGCAGGAAATCCGACCACCACAAATAGCAGGATAAATAAAAAAGGGGGGAATCCAAAAGTTCAGTTTTAATAATCTTTTGGATTCCCCCCTTTTCTCGCCCCAAAATTCCTTATCACTTTTCATAGGCAGTTCTCATATAGTGAAAATGACTATATAATTCCTATCCATAAGTTAAATAATGATTTCGCACATATATAAATACAAAAGATGGGAGCCTTATTTATGAATAACAATCCACCTTCAACGCCCCAAGACAACTCCGAAAACAATAGCCGTGATATTACACTGCAAACATTAAGGGTCATCGGACTCGTCGTCCTTATTAGTGGTTATATCCTCGTTGCGCTCTCTGAAGTAGGTGAGCTGAAAGTCTTATTAACAAACCCAAATAGCAATCCTGATTTAGCTGAAGTTGATCCGTTTTAAAAGCCATATGAAAAGCGATTTCTAGCATCGCTTTTCATATCGTTTTATCCAATCTGAGAAACCTCCCCCTCATACTTCTCTTTCCCTATCGCCTTCATAAATAATAAAATACTGCTCATACCAACGATAAAGTACAGAGCACTCATACCCCAAGATGCAATAAATGAACCTAGCATAACACCTAATGCCCCGTTCATTTTTGCCACTTGAAAGACCATTCCGTTAATCGCCATATAAGAACCTCTTGCCTCATTTGGCACCATATCTGCCATAATAGATTGACGCACTGGCACATACATCATCTCGCCTACTGTTTGGAAAAGCCCTGCAATTAATAAAATCCATAAGCTATTGCTCGTTCCGAGTATTGTAAATCCAATCGTGTAAATAAATAAGCCTACATATAAGATTTTCAAATCGTTGAAGCTTTTCAGCATTTTAATAAGAAGTGCTGAACATAACACAACTAAAATTGTATTCTCTGCAGAAATCCAGCTCAGCATGCGAATACCTGTTAAATCAAACGTAAAACCATTCCCGAATAAAAAGTGCACCGCTTCAAATTCCTTCTGCAAACGTACCCCTAAATAATTATTAATTTGAAACTCTAACGATAATGTACATATACTCGCTGCACAAAAAATTAAAAATGCTTTATCTTTCATCACGACTTTATAACTATCTGCCATATCTTTTAATACATTTTTCTTCTCCATCGTTTTTCGTGCTACATACACTTCTTCCATATACACAGCCATCACATATAAAGTCATAATGGCAACAAGCGTTAATACGATAAACAATTGTAGTCTATAGTTTTCAAATAGTAATCCTCCAAATATCGCTCCAATCGCAATGGATAAGTTAATAGCCCAGTAATTAATGCTGTACATCACTTTTCGATTTTCAGGTGTACTCACATCAATTAACATCGCTTCTGTCGCAGGATTCATAAGTCCCGATCCTAAACTATTCACTAGCATAAAGATAAATGTTAACCACGGTGAGTCAACGTAATCCGAATTCGCAACTCCCATACAAGCAATGGAAATGACTTGTATACTTTGACCGATAATCATAACCTTTTTACGCCCAAGCCGGTCTCCAACATATCCACCGTATAAACCAATTACTAATGAAGCTATGACATTAATAAGTAGTAACGCACCAGCAATCGCGCTACCTAACTTTACGGAAAAATAAATCGCCATAAATGGAAAAATCATCGTGGACACAGTACGTGTTAAAAACGATGTTATAATTCTAATTTTTATATTTCGATGCATACTCCAAAATCCCATTGTTTCCCCTCCTTATGCTTACTTATTTTACTTTGAAAAAAAGGAAGAAAAAGGTTAGAATATTCTAAAGAGTTTCCCCTTTTATGATAGAAGGAAGTGTATATATGAAAATTATGGACTATTACATTAGACTAAGACTACATGTACAAGATCAACAACATATGCGAAATAGCTTACAAGAATTAGCGGATGTTTTATATTGCAGTACGAAAAACGTAAAGATTTTATTAAAGAAAATGAGCGAGGAGCAATTAATTAGCTGGACTCCAGGGCGAGGCCGCGGAAATAAAACGGAAATTCTATTTATACATAATTTCGTAGAAGCGATTGAGTCCTATACAGATGAACTGTTAGCGCAAGAAAAATTAAAAGATATCTTTCTTCTTTTAAAAGAACCCCTCCCCCTCGCACTTCAAAAAAAGATAGAAAATAAACTACATCATCATTTTGGATACGAACCTTCAAATGATATGTACGACGTATTAAAGATTCCTATATCGAGAAAGATATTCCCATTAGATCCGGCTTTTGTGGCTGTAACTACAGAGAGCCATCTTACGAGTCAAATTTTTGATACATTAGTCGTCTATAACGATGTTACTGAAAAAATGGAGCCTCACATTGCGCATACGTGGGAATTAAGTGAAGACGGGCTTACGTGGACTTTTTATTTACGAAAGGATGTATATTTTCATAACGAAACAGTTTTAACTTCTAAAGATGTACAATTTTCATTTGAAAGACTAAAAGAAGTTTACTCTCCTTTCGAATGGTTAACAGAAGAAATCGTTCAAATTGAAACGCCATCACCACTACAAATTCGATTCCATTTAGCGAAACCAAATTTATTTTTCTTACACTATGTAAGTTCAATGCAGCTCGCAATTTTACCGCGTGATACGAGTATTCAAAATCATCATTATATAGGTACTGGACCTTTCAAACTTGCTCATTGCTCTGAAGATAATATCATACTCGAAGCGTTCACCCATTATTTTAAAGAGCGCGCGTTATTAGACCGTATTGAATTTTGGGGTATTCCTGACCATGTGCAAATAAATGCTGATTATGAACTACCAAACGAAGAGGAAAATGAAAGGCATGATATACAAATAGAAGAAATAGGTTGTATTTATGCTAGCTTCAACTTTAAAAAAACTGGTCCTCATCACGACATTTACTTTCGAAAAGCTTGGAGAGAACTATATGATGTTGAAATGATACTTCGTAACATAGAGGGTAGACGGACAATTGCTGCATCAAGCTTTTTCCCTGATAGAAGCCGCCTTGCAACAAGAAGATCCTACTCTTTAGAAAAGGCAAAAGAGTATTTGAAAAAGAGTACATATAATGGAGAAACGATACATATTTACTTCTTCGCATTTAAAGATAGTGCAAATGATGCATATTTCTTAAAAGAACGATGTGAAAGTTTAGGTATACAAGTAGAGCTTCACCCATTTCCCGTTTCAGATTATATGAATCGCTCTATTGATAAACATGCTGATATTATTTTCATGGGAGAAGTATTTGCTGCCAATCATGAAATTGCATTCTTAAATGTATTTAAAAATAAAAGTTGCTTCGTAAATCGGTTCATGGACCCGCACTACGAAAAACAAATTAACTGTTTACTAGATACATTTTTACTAGAAGAAAATAAAGAAAAGCGCTATGAACTCATGTATGAGATTGAAGAGTTTTTACAAGCAGAACACATCATTTTATTTAACTATCACGTTCTAAAAAGAAAAACATACCCTTCTTCTTTAAAAAACGTAACAATTGATTCATTCGGTTGGGCAAATTTTGCGAAGTTATGGATACAGCCATCCATGTCTTAAAATGTGAGTCATTATAAAAGGAGAAGGTACTACATCCTTAGCAGTACCTTCTTCACATACTATTATTTAATTACTCCATCTAAGTGATCTTTCAAGTTCACTAAAAACTTCTCTATATCCGGATTCTTCACCACATCATAACAAGCAAAACTCTTTAACGGACTCATACCGAGAAACTTTTGCACGCGGTGTAAATGACTAAGCGCTGATTCTAAACTTTCTCCTTCAAAGAACTTCGTCTTATCTCCAAATGCTTTTTCAGGTGCATTCCAAGTTGTAGAGAACATATACTCTTTCTCTTTTAATAAACCACCTGTTCCATATTCATCTGCACCTTTAAAGAACAAACCGTATTCATATACTTCATCCATATACGTTTTAAATAAGCCTGGAACACTAAACCAGTAAATTGGTGTTTGATAAATAATAACATCGGCCCATAAAAATTTATCCTGTTCTTCTTTAATATTGTAACCATCTTGAATCGTTGTTGTTTTCACATAATGATTCTCGCCTAATACAGTAACCATATAATCTACTAACGTTTTATTTAATCGTCCTTCCTTTGTACCGTATTTTTCATGTCCATTTATAATAAATATATTTTTCATCGCTTTCCTCTCCCTTATATGATCTACTCTTCAGCTATTAAGCCGAGTTGCTGCTGTAGTGTAAGATTATCTTCTAAATGCCAATCTTCTGTTATCTTTCCGTCTTTCACATGTAAAATATCAATTGCAAAAAAATTAATTTTCTTACCATTATGCGTTCCTGTAAAAGAAAGACGGGCCGTTACTTTATCACCAACAACTAATAAGTCTTCAATCTCGCAATGTATATCAGGCACAACTTTACGAAAATTTTGCGCTGCAAACTTTAATCCTTCAATGCCTTGTGGTCGCCCTTTCGGCAATGTATTATCGAAGAAATCTTTAGTAACAGTCTGCGGAATAAGTTCCTCCTTACCTGTATCCCAAAATGCATAAAAACGCTGCGCCACATGAACCATTTCTGTCGCTTCTTTTTTACTTAGTGAGGGATCAATTGTCATTGCTTTTGGCTTTGGCATTTCTTTTAATAACTGAACTTCAGTTTTTTGTTCCACACCACATGCTACAAGCACAATACAAATAACAAACAAACTAAGAAATCTAAATAACTTTTTTATCCCCATGGAAATCACCACCTCCTTATATAAATCCTTTTTGTTTCGTATTGCTATTGTATATGCACTAACTTCCTTTATGGAAGTAGTGATATTTTTTTCATATAGTTACCAAAAGTATAGTTTTGTGATACTATAAAGCAAATTCATCCAAAAAAATTTTATGGAGGCTAGTTCCATGAACGATATAAATCCAGTTGAATTAACGAAAGGTTTACCTGGCATACCTTGTCCCATCGCTAAAACGCTTGATGTAATTAGTACAAAATGGACGTTTTTAATCATTCGTGATCTTCTTATCGAAGGAACATTACGCTTTAGTGATTTACAAAAATCAATGGATGGTATTAGTCCAAAAACATTATCGCTTCGACTAAAAGAATTAGAGTCTCAAGGCATTATAACGAGAAAAGTATATCCAGAAGTTCCGCCTCGTGTAGAGTACACATTAACGGATAAAGGAAAGCAATTAGAGGGGATTTTTATTGAATTAAAACGGTTTGGATTAAGCTTATAAAACAAAAAAGCCTTACCGTTAAAGTGAAGTGAACCCGAATAGTGGTACATGAAAAAAATAAGAGTTCATTACCCAGAAGAAGTAAAGTGGAAAGTGATTGAAATGAAAAAGGATGGGTATTCCAATTGGACCATTATGGAGAAACTCGGGATTAAAAATGTTTCCCAAATTAAGATATAGATGAAATGGTATCGTACAGATCGAACGTATCAGTTTCAACAACCTGTAGGAAAACAATATTCTTATGGAAAAAGACCAAAAGAGCTCAGTGAATTAGAATAGCTACGTATAGAAAATAAACACCTAAAAACAAAATTACTTGTATGGAGAAATTATCTGGAAATCGAAAGGGGCTGAAATCAGAAACTGTAGTTACTTTATGGAAAAATTTAAAAACAAAAATAACGGTAAAAGAATTGCGTAACGTATTAGAATTACCCCTTCCACATTTTATCGTTGATTACAACGAACGGAAGATCTGAAAGATGATATAGGGGTACAGACACATCGCCATCAAGCTAACAGAACAGATTGTCCCTAAACGAAAATTTTGTAGCTTTTTTAGCACGGAAGTTCATTATTATCGTTTTTTATGTTTCTTAACTTGATAGAGGTGTGGTGGATCCCTTTTTTAGAAGTAAATACTTCTAACACCTTGTAGTATTTGAAGATCAATTTTATCTGCTTTTGTCCTTTGAATTATAAAATCTAATCCATTTTTAGTATTGTCCGCATATTTAGGCATTGCTTCAAGTGTATCTGTCAATGGTTTGGTGAAATCGTCCCAGTGTATTGGAATAACAAGCTTCGGTTGTACTTTTCGTACAGCTTGCTCGTAATACATATTTTGGAAATTACTTTCCTGCTTTCCTAATCCCCCTATTCCTAAAAACAGGACATCAGCTCGAATATCATCTAATACACCTTCTATATAGTTAGCACTTGGTTTAACAAGGAAAGTTTTATTATTATACGTAATCAAGTAATCATATGAAGAGTCTTCATGATAATCTAGTGCTTTAGTTGGTTGTTTAAGTGGCTTTTTTATTTTTTCTCCTTCATCAAAGGTTGGTGAATGTTTCGATGGAAGGACAGTAACAGTAAAATCACCAAACTTCATAGCCTTATTTACTTCATATACAGACATCTGGTTCTTATTTATATCACCACCAATACCTATGTTAATTGCTGACTCTGAACCATATACATGTGTTCCAGTTCGTTTAGCTATGTAAGCTAAATCAAACGCATGATCATAATGTGTATGTGCAATAAATAATCCCTTAAGTTTATTATTATCAGCCCCTATTTGATTAAAAATTTTATCCACAGTATCTTCATCTGTTTTTATATTGCTGAACAATATTTTTGGTAAGGATGGCCTAGAAATAAAACCATCAATCATTAATTGCGTATTTCCATCATCAAATAGTAAAGATGATGTTCCTAAGAATGTGACCTTTACCTCACCGTGATTCAATACTTTTTGTGTTGTTTTTGGAGCATAATATGCCTTGTATTGTTGAATATCTGCTGAAGGTGTTAGAAACTTATAATAAACGAAAATAGAAGCGATTAGTACTAGTACTAGTAACCCTATAAAAAACACGCTTAATTTTTTTCTTAATTTATATTTCAAAAAACATTCTCCTTTCTAGACAAAAGATATTATTATTTGACTGTGCTAAATCCTCCTACTTGAGGTTACCACAAAGTATCTATAAAAATTAAAAAACGCCATCCTTTCCTACGATTCTACAGAAAGAATAGCTTATTTTTTCATTTTAGGAGGAATTTTGTTTTCTTAGCTTGATAGCGATGTGGCGGTACCCCATATAGAAAAAACCGATTCCCTACACGTTAAGGGTATCGGCTTTTGTTCATTTCATTATTCTTTAGAACTTGATAGGTTGTATTTCCTAATTTTATTACGCAATATCAAAAGAATTTATTATTTATACACAATTCTAAAATACGAATTAACAGTTAATATATAATATCCAAAATAGATTATGCAATATGCAATAGAACTAATGGAAATAGGAATCATAATACTGTATATAGGCATGTTGTTTATTATTGGTAAAGCAAATAAGCTATGAGTAAGTCCGACTATTATAGGTGAAATAAAACTAAAGCTAACTTGTTTCGAAATTGACTTTCTTACTTCTTTTTTCGTAACACCTATCTTACGAAGAACCTCATAGTATTTCTGATTAGCATGTGCTTCAGATAGTTGTTTATAATAAATAATAGAACCAGTTGCTAGTACAAATATAATTCCCAAAAAGCTTCCAATAAATAATGTAACTCCATACAGTTGCATAAAATCTTCATTTGTTTCAGATTGCCCTACATAATATCCTGATACAACTGTACTAACTGCCGTTAAAGCTGTGGCACTTAAGATAGCAATAGTCGCAAGTAATTTGGCATTTCCTTTTACTCGATATAACAACTGTGAAATATTTAGTATATTCATACCGTTAAAATAGATATTGCTCTTACTTTTAATTTTCTTTAATACAATAACTGTATAAGAAGTGAATAGACAGTAGGTTGCAAGAACAATCGCAATCAAAATACATAACGGGATTATTTTAGGATCCATTAGCGGACGCATAGGGTCCTCAGGGTTCTGCACAAATTTTACGACTTCGCGAAAAAAGAATGCTAAAACATAACCAAAGCCAATTAAAATAAGACCTATATATGCCAAATATTTAGATCCTTTTGGCATACTCTCTCCTTTATGATTCGCTTGGAACATTTCAATTAATGGAAATTGATAAATTAAGCGCGAGTTTTTCCAAGCTGTATATAATAGAATCGATAAAAAAACAATAATTGTGTCTATTATGGCCTTTATAGATAACTCGAACGTAATTGGCACATTTAATTTCATCAAACTCATTAGAAGTTCTAAAAATAACTTAAAACTTATACTGCCAATCAATATCCCAACTATTAAAGCTACGCCCCCCATTATTAATGTTTCACAAAATAACATCGTACCAATTTGTTTTTTAGTAATACCTAGTAAAGAATATAACCCTATCTCTTTTTTACGTTTTCTTATAAAAAAATTAGTAGAGTAAATAATAAATATGGCTATAAAAATAATAAGTATCACTTTTGAAGACTGAAGAACACTATTAATCATTACATTATTAAGCATTTCTTTTTTTATTTGCGTACTATATCGAAGTGACGCAAATATAAAATAAATCAGCATACTCGAAGCTAAAGATACAAAATAAAGTATATACTCCTTAAAATTTCGCCTTATATTTCGTTGAACGATTTCAATTAAAGTCATTTATTTTAACCTCCTAAAAACTATTTCTACAAAATATACATTGTTTTAATCACACATTATGTTATAAATGGCCATATTAGATAAGATCATCAGCCTTATCTTCAGAAATGGAAGACATTACATCAATGACTTGTTGGAAGAATTGCTTACGTGTTAATTCTCCACGGTGTAATTCTTTATATAATTCACCATCTTTAATCATAATCACTCGTTTACAATAACTTGCCGCAAACGCATCATGCGTTACCATTAATATGGTTGAGTTATCATATTCATTTAATGACTTCATACTTTCTAATAAATCCGTTGCTGATTTAGAGTCAAGCGCCCCAGTTGGCTCATCCCCAAAAATCATACTCGGATTCGTAACCATGGCACGTGATGCTGCGCAGCGTTGTTTCTGTCCCCCAGATACTTGATATGGGTATTGACTTAAGATATGATCCATGCCAAACTTCTTAGAGATTTCAAGAACAAGCCGATCAATTTCACTAACCTTCACCTTTGATAAAGCGAGAGGCAATGCGATATTTTCTTTGAACGTTAACGTATCTAATAAGTTATAATCTTGAAAAATAAAACCTAAATGATTGCGCCGAAATAATGCCAACGTATCATCACTCATTTTTACAATATCTTTTCCATCTATTAAAATCTCACCACTCGTCACATGATCAATTGTCGAAAGAACATTTAATAGAGTTGTCTTACCTGAACCAGAAGGGCCCATAATCCCAACAAATTCTCCTTCTTGTACTTGTAAGTTAATTCCTTTTAACGCTTCAAATGTATTTCCACCTGTGTCATATACTTTTTTAATATTTTTTGCTTCTAGCACTGTTTTCATTTTATATTCCTCTCTCCTCTTAGTATTTACAGCCAAGAAATCTATATAAAATTAGAGTTAAGATTGTTTAGATTTTTGCTTATACCATGAAAATCCTTATTTTCAAAAAGAGTAAATACCCATATGGGTATTTACTCTTTTCTAGAATATCTTATCTTTCACCTACAACTATTATTCATATCGTAGACAATCAATTGGGTCTAGTTTAGCTGCTTTATTTGCTGGAAGTATACCAGAGACAATGCCAATCAATATAGATATTCCAACAGATAGTAGACCTAGATTTACTGAAATAACAAGTGGCCATCCACCTACGATTGCCGATACCCAAGCAAAGAAAATACCTAACACAAAACCAATTACTCCACCTAATGCTGTTAAAATACAAGCTTCAATAAGAAATTGCATTAATATTTCCCTTCTCGTTGCACCAAGTGCTTTTCGAACACCTATTTCACGTGTACGCTCTGTAACAGATACAAGCATGATATTCATCACACCAATACCACCTACGATTAAAGAGATTCCAGCAACACCAGTGAATACCATTTTCATCGTATCTAATGATTCTTCTACGACCAAATCGTTTTTTGTCTCATCCTCTACTGTAAATAGATGCTCAAATTCTGGTGGTTTCAATCCATTTAATACAGATACAGCTTGTTTCCCTACAATTTCTCGCTCGCTAGAAGAAGATAACTTAATGGTCACTGCATTATATTCCTCAACACCTGAGATCAACGGTGCATTGTCAACCGAGGTATATCCTGCATACACATTTGATTGCCATATATTATCATATTTGTACACCCCGACAATATTATATGGTTTTCCTTTTATATCTATATATAAATCATTTTCCCATGTATCATATAGTTTTTTAAATAGAGCTTCACTGATAATCAAAACAGGAATTGGTTTTTCCAGCTCAGTCTCTGTTAACTCACGCCCGTGTATCATTCGTAGTTTGTGATCCTGCATAAAATTACCTGTTCCCACATTTAAATTAAGAGAAGCTTCTTTTGAACCTACATATGCTTTTACGTCCATATTCACATGTGGGTACACATCCTTTACACCTGGTATTACTTCTAATTGCTTTACCATATCTGGTGTAATCTTTGCTATTTCCAGCGGAAAATCTGGGTTGATATACTCTATATTAATTTCATCCATATGGCGGCTCTCTTCAATCTCTTTTTGCATCTTTGCAGTATTTCCATCCCCCGTTGCGAGAATTGTAATAATCGCACTGATTCCAATAATAATTCCCAGCATCGTTAAAATAGATCTCATTTTATGGGCAAAGATAGAAGAGATAGCCATACGTATATTTTCATGTATATTCAATTTTATTCTCTCCAATCCTGAACAATGTTTCCGTCACGAATAACGATTTGACGTGCTGCGGCTTCCCCGATTTCACGATCGTGAGTAATCATAATAATCGTTGAACCTTGCTTGTTTAATTCATAAAATAGATTTACAATTTGTTCACTTGTTTTCGTATCTAGTGCACCTGTTGGTTCATCTGCCAAAATAAATTTCGGGTTATTTACAATTGCGCGTGCAACTGCAACGCGTTGTTTTTGTCCACCTGACAATTCATTTGGAAAGTGGGTAGCGCGATCAGCTAAACCAACTTTTGTTAAGGCTGCTAATGAACGCTCTTGTCTTTCCTTTTTATCGACTCCCGCATAAATAAGTGGTAATTCAATGTTTTGCAACGCTGTAAGTCGTGGCAGTAACATGAAGTTTTGAAATACGAATCCAATCTCTTTATTACGAACATGCGCAAGCTCGGTTTCAGACATGTTTGAAATATTTTGTCCAGCTAATTCATAGGAACCTGTCGTAGGCTTATCTAAACACCCAATAATATTCATTAATGTTGATTTACCAGAACCAGAAGGCCCCATGATAGAAGTGAAATCTCCCTGATTTAGCGTTACATCAATTCCGTGCAATATTTGAATGGATTCTTCACCATTTTGAAAAGATTTTGTAATGCCTTGTAAATTAATCATTGCGTGGCAACCTCCATACCATCTTTTAGATTTACAGTAGGTCTAGAGATAATTTTTTCTCCTTTTTTCACTCCGGAAATTTTTGCTTCATTACTTGTTTCAAATTCAACCGTAACAACTTGTTCTTTTGCTTTTCCGTCTTTTACAACAAAGACAACGTTTTTATCACCTTTTTTTAAAATACTGGTCTTTGGAATGACTGTACCCTTTGCTTCGCCTGATTTAGTTTCTACGTATACGTGGAAACCATTTTGTAAGCCTTCACTATTGTCTAACGTCACAGTAAATGGATAACTAGAAACTGTTTTGTTTTCATCCATACTTTTTAATGGTGTAGAACCAATTTCTGTTACTTTTCCTGTCCATGTTTTACCCGCTACAGTTTTTGATGAAACTGTTATTTCTTGTCCAATTTTTACATTAGCAAGTTCAAATTCAGACATTTGACCTGCTACTTTAAATGGACCTGCATGGCGAAGTGTAATTCCGCTCATACCGTTTCTTTCATTAGAAGCTGTAATAATATCATCAATTACACCGTCAGCAGGACTCATAACAGAAAGTGTGTTTACTTTCTCTTTTGCTACTTTAATCATTTCATCCGCTTTTTCTACTTCAAACTTCTTCATTTCAAGCTGTGATTCTAATTGTTGAATTTCAATCTCTGACGCTTTTACTGCTTCTGCAGAAAGACCAGCATTTTTATCTTTTTGTAGCTTTTGTTTTGCTGCATCAATTTGTTTTTGTTGTAATGTTACTTCTTTTTGTGCAATTTTCTTTTGCATTTCCACTTCTGTTACACCTTGTTTAACAGTTGGATCATTGTATTTAAACAGAAGCTGTCCTTTCTTTACTTCATCGCCTTTTTTAACAGCTAGTTCATTCGTACCTTTTGTTGGATCAAATGAAATGATCTCCATTCCATTTGGAATCACTTCACCAGCAAACTTTTGCTGATTTTCGATTTGTTTTTCTAGTACTTCAGATGTTTTATAGGTCATAACTGGTTCAGAACTTCCGGCAAAATTCATATAAGCCCCAGCTCCTATACCAACTGTTAATACACCAACAATGACTACCTTATTTACTGTCTTCATATTATCCTCACTATTTCTTGTACTTTATTTTTGGAGACCATTATTTCCGTTTGTATAATTAGTTAACATTTTTAGAAATTATATATAAATTAGATTTCAAAGTATTAACATATCTCTTTTAAAATCAAATTGTGATAAAAATCTAGGCGTATACTTTTCGCAATATAAAAAGCCCCACCTTTTATTAGTAATTTCTCTTTGGCCTAACCTATAAATAGGATAGAAGAAATTAATTAAATAAAAAGTGGGGTAATAATTAAATATTTATTAAATTTTTCAATTCTCTTCTTTTGGTAATCTCACTTCAAAAATTGTTCTCACTACATTACTTTCTGCAGAAATCTTCCCATTATGTTTCTCAACAATATTTTTAGCAATAAATAATCCAAGACCCGTACTATTTTTCTGTACTGTTCTTGCTTTATCACCTGTATAAAACATATCAAAAAGATAAGGTAACTCTTCTTCTGGTATACTTTCTCCATAATTAATAATCTGTACAACAACGTCTCCATCTTCAATGTATCCATTCATATCAACAAACTTCCCATTATTTCCATATCGAACCGCATTTGTTAGAAGATTTTCAAATACTCGTGCTAACAAATTCCCGTCACCGTTGATAGTTAAATTTGGTGCAACATGTAATCTAGCCTCTAATTGATTTTTCTCTAATAATGGATATAATTCCAAATCTAATTGCACGAGCAATTCACTTATATTAATATTTTTTTTATCTATTTGTTGTACACCATAGTTCATTCGTGTAATTTCAAATAACTCATCAATTAAACTTTCAAGTCGTTGTGATTTTGCGAATGCAATTGTAGAATAATATTTAATTTGTTCCGCAGTTAAGTTTTTCTCATTGAGAATTAAATCTAAATAACCTAGGACAGATGTTAATGGTGTTCTTAAATCATGAGCTAAGTTAACAACAAGTTGATCTTTACTACTTTCTGCAAAGTCTCCTCGTTCAACCGCCTCTTTTAATTTTTCACTTGCAATATTAATTGCGCGTGCAATATCGCTGAATTCATCATTTGATGAAATATAAACTTTATGTGTGAAATCTCCTTTAGAGAGATGATGAATGCCATTAGAAATTTCATCAAAATACTTTAAATAAGGTTTCGTTAAAAAGAAAAAGAATAAAATAGATAGCAAAGTGAAGGAAAGGAAAGAGAAATAAATACTTCCCCCAACCACTCTATTTGCTACATAGTCTTCATGACTAACCATCATTCTAAAAGAGAACCCTAATGTTTTATAAATTATATATGTTCCGAAAGCTGCTAACATCATACTTAGTGCAAACAAGGCAATCATTTTAAACCTAAAACTTTTTACTATTTTAGCCATTGAAAGTATAACCTACTCCCCATATCGTTTTTATTAACTTGTTCTTCCTTTTATCTTCTCCAAGTTTCTTTCGTAAAGTACGAATATGCACCGTAACTGTATTATTGTTATCATCATAATAATCATTTGTCCATATCTGCTGAAAAATATTTTCAAGGCTATATACTTTTTTCGGATGACTTGCCAATAAATATAAAATATCAAACTCTTTTGGTGTCAAATCAATTCGTTCTCCGTATACATGTACCGTTCTTTTCTCAAAATCAATAACAATGCCTCCAGCCTCTAAAACAGATGTTTCTTCTACTTTCGGCTGATTTAACGTAAAAAATCGGCGAAGTTGAGCATTCACACGTGCAACTAATTCAATTGGTGTAAAAGGTTTCGTCATATAATCATCTGCACCTAGTACAAGACCCGTCACTTTATCAAAATCAGATGTTTTCGCGCTTAAGAAAATAATTGGCATATTTTGTTTAGTACGGATTTGACGCGTCACCTCATAACCATCCATTTTTGGCATCATGATGTCTAAAACCACTAAATCAATTGCCTGCGATTGAATAATTTCAATTGCGGCTTCTCCATCAGTTGCTTTTACAACCTGGTATCCTTCTTTTTTTAAATGTATTTCAATTAATTCAGCAATCTTCAAGTCATCATCAGCTATTAGAATTGTAATCGGCTTCATTTTATCCTACCTCTTCTTTTTCTTCCTTATATTCAAATAAAAAAATTGATCACTCTATTAATTTCATCTGCAAAATTACTAATGTGTAATTCATTCTTTTTGAAAATAGTTTGAATTCCTATCATTCCCTTAAAAAGACAAATTCTTTTAGTATTTTTTGAATGGCTATAAAATTCCACGTCTCTACATTGAAATCTTATCATTTTCAGGAGGAAAGCGCAGAATGTCTCTAATAAAGAATATTTTTAAATACCTTACTAGCGTCATTCTAATATTTTCCTTCATTGAAAATGTAGCTCCATTATAAATAGAACTTATCGCATACAGTCAAGTTTGGAATAAAGTATCATTGAATAGATAACAAGCAAAACCAGCTCGTATTCCATTACATACATATCAAATATATATAATATCTAGATTACTTTTTAGCCATCCATCTAAAGTTTCTTTATCAATCCATAGTTTCTTCTATAATTTTGAAGGCATCTTAATTTGTTTTTTTATACGTACATACTTTTTCTACCCATGGAAAATAAATTGTCAATTTGTCTTTATTTTGTACCATTTTTTGTTTTTGAGTAAAATTGTTGCCGTAATCAATATTTATCCATTCATTATCAAGCCAAGTGTATGTCCCTGCATTTTTATATTCATTTGATATTTTTTGAGTATGCATCTCTATTAACCATATAGTTTTCTTTTTTTTATTTTCTGGATTAACTTCGATTTTTTTATCAAACTGGTAAGAAACCGGACAAGTAGTGTCATTATCCTCTAATCTCCAATTCCCATTCAATTCTTTACCGCTACATCCAATTAGCAATAAACTGAAGCTAATTGGAACAATTAACTTTTTTATTTTTTTCATTATACATTTACCTTTCATTATCACTTTTTATCTAATGCGTAACTTAGTACAATTCCTTCTTTAACAGAAAGGTATTATATGAATTCCAACATATATAAGATAGAGAAAATTAATTAAATAAAATGTAGGGCAAATATAAATTTTTCATTAAATTTTTAAACTCTCTGCATTTTGCAATCTTATTTTAAATATTGCTCTTATTTCATTACTTCCAGCAAGTCTTGTTCACTTATGCTATTTAAAGATACCTTTAAGCAAAATAAATGTGCTTAAAAATATCTTCCTATAAAAGATTAATTACTTTTAAGATTTTAATATTAAAACAGATTATTGGGAAATCAACATTAGTTTGTAGCGGTATAATTATGGTAGCAAATGTAAAGAGATAATTTTATATGCAAAATATTTACAGAAGAAATTTATCCAAGGTAGAAAAATAGAGAAATAACAGGAGTTAAGTTTATGAAATTATTAAAACTGAAGAAAAATAATTTTATAAAATAGTGAAAGAATATGAAGCACACAAAGTAACAACTAACCTATAACGAATTAGAGCCGAAAATTTCTTAGAGTAGAATAATCGGCTTTTTTTATGTCAAAATTTGCTTAGCGTATACTTTCGTTAAAATGCGGGTGGTATCCCATTTAGAAGAGAAAGTAAAGGACGTCGAAAAAAAGAAATATATCAATGGTGCGGAACCAATGGTAGCCCCTCATCGATTGGAGTGCCAATTCAATACATCCAGGTTTACGGATGTGACGTATCTCTTATTTGGAGAGCGTACCTTGTATTTATCAACGATCATGGATGCCCTTAATCGCGAAATTATTAGTTGTGTCATCAACGAATTACAAACACTGACATTAGCGACGAAGACATTGAAACAAGCAATGAGAGGGTGAAAAGTAAAAAATGTCATCCTTCACTCATATCAAGGAAGTATTTATACTGCGAAGGAATTTCAAGCGTATGCCAAACAAAACGGCATCATCACCAGCATGTCCCGTAAAAGAAATTGCCATGATAATGCCGTCATGGAAAGCTTCTTTGGCCATTTAAAAAGTGAAGCTTTCGATTCACAAAAGATAACAAAAGTATCCAAACTGTGCGAAAGATTGTGCTAGAATACATTCATTACTACAATTATGTGAAAATTCAATGAAAATCAAACCACCTATCCCCTAAAGAATTTAAGGAACAGATGGTTTAGGTGTTTTGATATGTGTCCCGTTGTCGGGGGTCACTTTACCTCACGTCGTAAGGGGTTTTATTACTTCGCAAAACTTTCAGCCAACTGTTTCTCTCTCCACATAAATGTAATGCCGAGACCAACTATTAAAACAACGCCTGAAAATGCATATGGATAATGAATATTCATATCAAATAATATTCCGCCCATCGCTGGTCCTGCGATATTTCCTAAACTCGTATAAGTCGAGTTCATACCAGCGACGAATCCTTGCTCTTTTCCGGCTGCTTTTGATAAAAATGTCGTTAAAGCTGGACGAAGTAAATCAAATGCTAAGAAAATGAAGCAAGTAACGAGAAGTACAATCCAATAATTAAAGACTACAGTTGAGACGAATGCTAATACTGCACCTACAATTAAACATATTTGAATTAACACTTTCTCACCGAACATGTCTACCAATTTGCCAAACATAAATACTTGCACAACTACCCCAAAGATTGAACTAATTGTAATAATTGCCGCAATATCTTTCGGCGAGAAACCAAATTTATGATCAGAGAATAAGCTAAACACTGTTTCATACGCTGATAATCCGAATGCGAGTACAAATACGATAATAAATGCAATTGCATACATTGGATGTAATGATTTCTTTAAATCCCCAATAAAACTTGATTCTTTCGTATTAGAAGAAATCTCTGCAAGTTCTTCTTTCGTTAACGGTTCTTTTAAAATAAAGATCGAAATCACACATGCTATAAAAGCAATTACTGCTGCAACGAAAAACGGCACACGTATACCGTATTCTGCAATAAATCCGCCGATTCCAGGCCCTATAATGAATCCAGTACTAATAGCCGCAGATAAGTATCCCATCGCCTTTGGACGTTCCTGAATAGATGTAATATCCGCAACATATGCCGTAACACCAGGCATAATAAAAGCAGCACTAATTCCGCCTAATACCCTTGCTACATAAAGCATCCATACATCTTTTCCTAATCCAAAAAGAAGCTCTGAAACACCAAAAATAAATAATCCAATGATTATCATTTTCTTTCTACCGTAAAGATCAACCCACCGGCCTGTAATAGGTGAAGTAATGAGCTGTGCCATTGCAAACACTGCAACGAGATATCCCATCGTCTTCCCTGTTAAACCCATATCATTCATAAAGGACGGCATAACCGGAATGATTAATCCAATCCCTAAAAAAGCGATAAATATATTACTCAAAAGAATGACCAATACCATCTTTTGTTCTTTTATCGGTTTCTTCACTTTTTAACACCTCTTCCCGTAAGTTCCTCTCAAAAAATAATGCCCAAGAAGCTTTTTCTCTATCCTTCTATTTGTGGGCTAGTCATGAGTAGAGATGCCCCCTACTCGTTAGAATTTCACACTATCCTTCCACACATACATACGCATTAGGTGAATGACTATCATTCAGTTTTCCTCAAAAATGAACCTACCTTTTCAGACAGGTTCATCTCACTATTTCTTTATATGTAGTGCATGTGTTAAAAAATCTAGTACTTCTGCCTTTTGTAGCTCGACTTGCTCATCATCTTTATGATCATATAGATACACTTGTTCCGCTGCTGATTCAACTAGAGCGATAAATAACTTCGCTGTTCGCTCTGCGTGAACCGAATCACGAATTTCACCAGCTTCTTTTGCCTCATTTAAAAATTCACTTAGCCACATATAAAGGGGCTCATACACAGCTTCCCATTCTTTTATATGTTCTGTAGATGCAAGACCAGCATACATTAAAGCTTGTATTTCACGATATTCAGCTATAAAGTGAAACACCGCATCTATTACTTGCGTCACTTTACTTGAGAAAGGCGCATCGTTTTGCACTTTTTCTTTCACTGCAAGTATCATCTTTTCAACCATCACTTCTGCTATTGCAGGCATAACAGATAACTTAGAAGGAAAATATAAATAGAAAGTTCCTTGCGCAATGCCAGCTAATTTCACGATATCAGAAATCTTCGTTTTTTCGACGCCCTTTTCCTGAAACACTTCAATAGCTGCATAGACAATTTTCTCTTTTTTATTCATCATCTAAACCCTTTCACACGCATATTGAATGACTGTCACTCATTTTATAAGATAATCGATTGTACTGTCAATGATAGTGAACTCTAAGAGGAAATCATTTTTTTATAATAAAATCTCCTAATAAACAATTAGGAGATAAAAATACAATATACCTTTAAGAAAGTGCCTTTAATCCTGTCACTCCACATACAATAAGAAACACACTAATGATACGCGCTTTACTTTTCGACTCACCAAACAAGAACATGTTTAACAAAACTGCACCTGCTGTTCCGATACCAATCCAAACCGCATACGCGACACTTACTTGTAAAAATAAGAAGGAAGTATACAAAAATGCGAAGGATGTAGCAAACCCACCTATATAAATCGCACCATTGGCTAATGTCTTATCTTTACTATACATTTTAAGTCCTATCACACCGACTATTTCACTAATTGCAGCACAAAATACGAAAAACCAACCCATTTTTAAGCAGCTCCTTCCACAGTTTCTTCTTTATTGTCAGCTAACTTTAAACCGATAACGCCGGCTACTACCATAAGAATGAAGAATAGTTTGCCTGCGCTGAAACTTCCACCGAAAAGAAATACATCCATTAAGAAAGTACCTACCGTACCAGCTCCAGCGAAAATAGCATATACAGTTCCTGTTGCAAGATGTTCACACGCTTTAGAAAGGAAGTGAAAATCAACAGCGATAACTCCTAAAATAATAATCCAATGCCACCAAGTATTAGCCGTATTAAAACCAAACACCCAAAAAATTTCAAAGATACATGTTAATATGACATATAACCAAGCTCTATTTTTCATACCTCTCACCTCTTATGACTGACTATCAGTCATTTTTGTTTTAAAAAAATATACTCTTTCATCAATACTATATAAAAACAAATATCATCCTCATTTATCATTGTATTTGTTCCATTTCTAAGCTAACTGCATCCTGCCATAAAAAATGACTGAATGTCATTCATATGTATTGTACATGAACATTTTAAAAATTGTCAATACCGAAAGTTTATTTAAAATTTCTTTCATCCGATTTGTATATTTCCTAATAATCTGTCAATAATGCTAGTAACATAATATTTTCTCCACTCCCCCTTGGAGAGATCCCTTGAATGGAGCAGTTAGCTTTTGCTAGCTGCTCTTTTTTATTTATCCGCACACTATGATGAAATACTCATAGATCAAATCCATTTTTCATCACATAACAACATCTATTTATTTTCCAATGAGCCTTTGTATGCAATAATTTTATTCTCAAGCATCTTCTCTGTAACCTCTAAGTTTTCTCTTTGAATCTGAATAGATTTCCTATGATCTTCTAGGAGCTGTAAACGAGCTTCTGTTGTATGCACCCCTTCTGTATATAATCTAGCGTATTCTCTTATTTTCGCTATTGGCATTTGCGTTTGTTTTAATTTCATTACAAACTGCAACCACTTTATATGTGACTCTTCGTAAAGTCGATTTCCATTTGTATCACGATTTGCAATTAATATATTTTCCTTTTCATAATAACGTAGTGTATGTGTGCTCACGCCTAATAATTTTGCTACCTGGCTAATTGTGTACATACTAAAACTCCCTTCACAGGCTTACCCTCATATATTTTATAACCGTATCAAATTTATAAAAAACATTTGACTTAGAGTATACTCTAACAAATACAATCTAACCATAAATGAATTTGAATTTAGGGGGATTTTATATGAAATACACGGTTATTACTGGCGCAAGTTCCGGAATTGGTTATGAAGCAGCTTTAGCATTTGCATCTCGCGGAAAAAATTTAGTACTTGTAGCTCGAAGACAAGAAGAATTAAACGGATTAAAATTGAAAATTAACGAAATGCATCCGGAGTTGGATGTTGTCATTCGAAGAACTGATTTATCTGTTACTGAAGATGTTTATAAACTTTATGAAAGCCTACAAGCTTTTCAAATTGAAACGTGGATTAACAACGCAGGTTTTGGTAATTTCGCCTCAATTGCTGAACAAAATTTAAATAAAATCGAAACGATGTTACATGTAAATATAGAAGCACTAACAATACTCTCTTCTCTTTTCGTTCGAGATTATTCAATGGTTGATGGAACACAGCTTATTAACGTTTCATCGGGCGGCGGATACACGATTATTGCTGATGCTGTTACGTATTGCGCTACGAAATTCTATGTAAGTGCATTTACAGAAGGGCTGTCTCACGAACTGAAAGAACAAGGCGCAAAACTGCAAGCAAAAGTTTTAGCTCCTGCTGCAACTGAAACAGAATTTGCGAAGCGTTCATTTGATATTGATGAATTCCAATACGATAATGTTGTACCAAAATTCCACACTGCAAAACAAATGGCACAATTTATGCTCGACCTTTATGATAATGATAAAGTTGTAGGAATTGTCGACGGTTTAACGTATAACTATGAACTTAAAGATCCACTTTATAATTTTGCCGTGAGACAAAAGAATTCAAATTCTTAATAACCTGTCCATTTCTTATGGAAATATATATTCCCACTATATATGTAAATAATAGTGGGAACTTTTTCCCTATAAATTTTTCATCCAACATACCGCACCATCGCCACTTCATCACAATAATCCACCTTTGGACAATGTCTACAATCAATCCATACTTTCTCTGGCAACGCTTCTTTGTTTATAAAATCAAATCCACACTTTTGAAAAAATACTGTTTCATATGTTAAGGAAATTACTCTTCTTACATTTATTTTCGTAGCTTCCTCCATTACATGATTTACGAGCATACGCCCTATCCCTTTCCCTGCATATGTATGCGAAACTACTAACGATCGTATTTCTGCAAGATCTTCTCCTAATACATGCAATCCAGCAACTCCAACAATTCTCTCGTCTTCTTTCATAACATATAAACATTGCAAATATTGATAAAGAGACAAAAGAGAACGTGGTAAAACCACTCCCTCTTTTGCATAAACCTCAATAAGACTATAAATTTCTTTCACATCACTCGTCACCGCATTAAAGATTTTCATATTACATCCCCTTGCCCTCGATATTAATATTTATAACTTTAAATGAATTTAAATTCATAATTTTATATAATAATACAGCTCTCTTTTCTCCTCGTCAATCACTTTATGCAAACAAAAAACCAAGCAATCTAATTGATGCTCGGTTCCTCATCTCGTATCGGCAATACCGTCGAATATTTAATTTCACGAAGTGCTAAACTTGTCTGTATCCTTGTAATACCAAGCTTATTCAGCTTTCTAATAAACTGCTCCAGTTCTTTACGATCACGATTTGCAACCTTTAATAAATAATCGTACTCTCCTGTTAAACAGTGACATTCTAACACTTCCGGCATCGATTCTAATTCTTTCTCCAACACTTCCAGCTTGTCAAATTGATGAATATTTGTACTCATAAAAATAAAGCATAATAAATCAAACCCAAGCTTTTCTTGATTTAAAATCGCAACTTGCTTATCGATGAACCCTTCCCCATCTAACCTTTTTATTCTTGCATGCATCGCAGCCGGTGATAAATTAACGCGACGTGCCAGCTCTGCATTACTTACTTGTGACTCCTTCTGCAATATATCTAAAATTTGTACATCCAAATCATCCAACACTTTAATAACAGACGACTCCATTACAATTCCCCCTTTTTTCTTACCGATGATTATTCGAAAAAACACCTTATACCTTACACAAAACTGAATATCATTCCTTAAATATCATTCATAACTAAATATTTTATCGAGTTTTCACCATTATACAAAAGAATATATTACACAATAAAGAAAAATGCTAAAATTATTTACAATTCGTATTGATTACAAAAAAGGGGATTTTAGCATGCCTTATTTTTACGTCTTTTTACTATTACTAACGAGCTTATTATGGGGAGGAAATTTTGTCGTTGGAAAATCACTCGTCGATCATGCATCGCCGATGACACTGACAAATTTAAGATGGATGATTGCGATTGTTTGTTTATTACCAATGGTATGGTTTAAAGAAAAGAAAATCCTTCCACCACGTACCGCAATACTTCCGTTAATATTGATGGGAATTTCAGGGGTCGCTCTTTTTAACATCTTTCAATTTTTAGCATTAGAAAAAACATCCGCTACGAATGTAGGTCTTATCTCTACTTTGAATGCAATTTCAATCGCATTATTTTCAGTATTATTTCTAAAAGAAAAAGTAAATACACTTCAAATCCTATCCATGATTCTTTCATTCTTCGGGGTTATCCTCGTCCTATTAAAAGGTGATTTCTCGCTTTTATTTTCACTACATTTTAATAGCGGTGATTTATGGATGATTGCAGCAGTTTGTATTTGGGGAATCTATTCTGTTTGCAGTAAATGGGCAACAAAAACAACTACACCACTTATGGCAACGTTGTACTCTGGTATTTTCGGCGTTATTTTATTACTACCGTTTAACATAGGTAGCTTCACTGTTTCAAATATAAATACTTCTTTCATCACATCACTTTTATATACTGGGCTTATTTCGACAGTTCTTTGTATGGTATTTTGGAATATTGGTGTACAAAAATTAGGCGCAACTACATCAGGTATTTTTCTAAACTTCAATCCAATCTTCACAGCCATTTTAGCATTCATATTCCTCGGAGAAGAATTAACGTGGATACAAATTTTAGGGACAATTGTCGTTGTAACAGGATGTTATTTATTTTCTCATTTCAAAACTGTTGCCGTTCAGCCTGTTAGACCTTTAATGCGAAAACATTCTTAATAAAAAAACATCGTCATCTAGGTTGGCGATGTTTTTATTTACTCTTCATTTCTTTTATATACTGCTTTTCCTCTTCTGGCGATAAACGTTCCGTCGCCTTGCCAGTATCTCCACCTTGAAGGCTCCATAAAAAGTTATGCTCCTCAACAGTTTGAGAAAAATCTCCTTTTTCCCATCTATTTATAATAGAAAATAACTTCATTTTATATTGAAAACCTGTACTATTTTCAATATCTCTTTTTACATTAGAAATTTCCTTTTTTGTCATCTCTACAAATCCCCATTTTTCAGAGGATTTTACCTTTTGATGCACCATTTTATGCATAGTAGAAATAATTTCACCTTCACTAATTTGCGGGGCTTCTTCTGCAGCTTTTTTCTCTTTTTCGTTTGCCGCTCGCTCGGTTTGAATATTTGTATTTTCTTTTTCCACATATGCAAGCAATTTCTTTCCGCCAACTATAGAAGAGATGATTACCATAATGGTAATACATATACCTACAATCCATTTAAAAAGCATTAGCTCTTCATCGCTTCCCTAACAATATGACTATCTACATACTGCTTAAACTTCACGATTTTTCCATTTTCAAGCTGCCATACATGAACAAATTCTGCTTCAAATGATTTTCCTGTTTCTTTATAAACTCCAGAATACATACCTTCAGCAATAATTACATCTTTTCCGTTTACTTCATGATATGTATTTACACTTGCTTTATAATCATCCCATTCTGATCCTAAACGGCTAAATACATTTTCCATTATAGCTTCTACGCCTGTATATGTTCCGCCATACGGGAAACCTTCTGCCTCTGTCCATTCCACTTTTTCAGAGAGGGCTTCTGCTAAATGCTTTGCATTCGAAGAAGCTGATCCTTCATACGTGCTTTGAATAATTTCTAAATTTGATTTAGGCATATTACTTCCTCCCGTTTATTTATTTTTACACAAGACGTAACCAATGCAGTTACATCTTGTGTAAAAAAATATTTAAATTATTTCATTCGTAATTCATCAGTTGTAATCATTATAGTTACAATAATTCTTCAAGTCAACAATTTATAAATAAAATTTACTTCGTTTTCATTACTTTCTCTTTTAAGAAACGATCTACATATCCTTCTGCTTTTACTACGAATAAATACGCACCCATTGATAATAATGCAAGATCTAATTCATATCCTGGATTCTTTCCATCTCCTAATAAACCTGCTGCTCCATTTACCTTTACGATAGCTCCAGCTAAAATAAGAGCGAATAACAATCCTACATATCGTACACCTAAACCGATAATTAATAATATACCACCAACTAATTCTACAGTTGCTACGCCGTATGCAAGGCCACCTGGTAAACCGATGCTTGTAAACCATCCTGCTACATTATCGATACCTGATTGAAATTTTGCTAAACCGTGTGCAAAGAACGTAACTCCTAACACGATACGAATAATTAAATTCCCAATATATTGATTCATTTTGAACTCTCCTTTTTGTTTTGTTATGGTGAACTTTTATTTACAAGTCAAAACAATACGGTATTTTATTTCATTCGTCAAATACTTTTTTAAAGAAAACAAAAAACATTATCCGTTTTACGGATAATGTTTTCTTACAAAATAGCGCTAATTCAAGCTTTTATTCTATCGCATAAAAAAAGTTGAAACATTTTTCCAGCGCCAATATAAGGCAGTAAAGAAACGTCCTCTTCCACAACCATTCCAACAACATTCACTTTCTCATCTACAGGTAAATCATGTGTGGCAACTTGCATCTCCCCTGCATATCTACCGTACAATTCATTATCAATTGTAATACTGCCCTTCTTTCTTACAATTGTATGCATCGGCTGTAACACCACTCTATTTCCTTCCCTTGATTCTACAGATCGAATAACATCACGAGCCGGATCTAGTCTATTTGTATGCACTTGCTCCACCACTTTTAATACTTCTTTATCAGTTATAAATGATTTGTAACGCAATGGAATAATCCCTCTACTCGCACTAGCTACTTCTTGCATGCTTTCCAAACCTGCGCTTATATCCCCAATCAACACTTTATCGACGCCACAATCTTGAACCAGTTCTAAATACGCTTCAAGCGGGCGCATATTGCGGTGTTTCTCTAACGTCGGTAAACCTTCATATAACGGACCACGTTTTTCCGCATCTCCTGGAATAAATGCCATCGTTTTTATTCCGCACTCCTGTAAATATTGATTTTGCTTTTGTAAGAAGGACCTTGCTAGTCCTGTCTCTGGACGTGGGTAAAAATTATGCCACGCTTCTACATTCTCTACTCGTATATGTTCTGTAAGTAACTCTTTCCAAAATGACTTTGTAATCGTACTCGCATTTAAAGCTACTTTCATCTTATGAGATACGCTTGCAATTTCTTTTGGCGCAATGCCGTAATCCATTCTTAAACCGGTAATGCCCCAGTCCAATAGTTCTTCCACATTTTCATATGTTAGCCCTAAATGATGTAACGATTTTGGAGAAACATCAACCATTAACTCCATTTCATGTGCAAGAGCTTGTTTCCCTAATATTTGAATTAACTCTTTATACGTATTTGGATCATCTTCTGGAATGTGCAGTGATGTAAAAATAGATGTAAACCCATTTTCCTTCGCTACTTTTAGCCACTCTTTTTGTTTCTCTACTCGTTCTTTTGAAAGATAAATGGAAACTCCGATCATATAAATCTCCCTTTCTATTAATAGAAAAAGAGAAAGGAATCCCTTTCTCTATATGTTTTCTGCCATTTCTTCTTTAAATCCGAAGAAGTACGTAAAGATAAATCCGAAAGCATATGCAATTACTAAACCTAAGAAATATAGTAAATATTTATTGTCAGCAATTAACGGAATTAAAGATAGCCCTGATACGCCAATCCCAAGAGAAGCTGTTTGCATAACTGCTTGGAATGCACCACCGACAGCTGCTCCTAAACAAGCAGTAATAAACGGTTTCCCAAGTGGTAATGTAACCCCGTATAATAGCGGCTCACCAATTCCTAAAAAGCCAACTGGCAATCCACCTTTAATTACATTTCGAAGTCGTTTGTTTTTTGTTTTCACATAAATCGCAATTGCTGCGCCCACTTGGCCAGCACCAGCCATTGCGAGTACTGGTAATAAAGGTGTTACGTGTGTTTGATTAATAAATTCCATATGAATTGGTGTTAAACCATGATGCAATCCGACCATAACGAGAGGTAAAAATGTTCCCGCAAGTACTGCGCCAGCAAATGCTCCGCCAATATTTAAAATAGTATTAATTCCGCTCGTAATACCATCTGATAAGAAACCTGCTAATGGCTGAATGGCTAACATCGTTACGATACTTACAACTAATACAGTAATGAGTGGTGTCACGATAATATCAACTGCATTTGGCACTGCTTTTCGAACTTGTCTTTCCACTACAACCATAAGCCATGCTGCAAAAATAACTGCAAACAATCCGCCCCGTCCGGGCACTAATGCTTCACCAAACAATTTTACGTTTGCCATCGCCGGGTTGAAAATTAAAATACCAGCAATTGCCCCAAGAACCGGTGTCCCGCCAAATTCTTTCGCTGTATTCCAGCCGACTAAAATTCCTAAGAATGTAAAGATACCGCCGCCAATGAGTAGTAACATTTGTAACCACGTTGCATTTGGATCAGCACCAGCATTTTTCGCAAAGTTAGCAACCCCGTTTATAATTCCTGACGCAACAAGCCCCGGAATTAATGGGATGAAAATACTTCCTATTTTTCGTAAAAAGTTTTTCACCGGTGTATTATTTTTCTTCTTAATCTCTGATTTCATCTCTTGCCCAATATCTTCAAGGTGATGATCTGCTACCTCACCAATTCGTAGTCCTGTTAAGCCTTCCATTTCAGCTGCTACTTTATTTACTGTTCCTGGACCAACGACAACTTGAAGCGTCTCATCTTCTATAACACCCATAACGCCTTCAACTTTTTTCAAAAGGTCCATATTTACTTTACTTTCATCATGAAGCGTTAAACGTAGTCTCGTCATACAATGAGCAATACTACGAATATTTTTTATTCCTCCAAGTTGCTCCGAAATTTCCTTGGCCATTCTCTCTTCTTTCTTCATAATAGAATCCCCCTCCCTATTATTTTATAGTGCTTTCTTCACAAACCCTTTTGCGCATTTTAGTTTCTCCAGTGCTTCCCCATATTCGCACTGCAACAACACCATAACAATGGCAGCTTTTACGTTACGTTCTGCCTTTTCATAATACTCTGTCGCTACTTCATAACTGGCGCCTGTTGCTTCCACAATAATTCGTTTTGACCGTTCTACTAACTTTTCATTTGTGGATTGAACATCTACCATTAAGTTTTTATATACTTTTCCTACACCAATCATCGAAGCTGTTGAAATCATATTCAACACTAATTTTTGTGCTGTACCAGCTTTTAAACGCGTTGATCCTGTTAATATTTCTGCACCTGTCTCTACTTCCACATTTAACTTTGCATATTTACTTATTTCAGCATTTTTATTACAAGAAATACTCGCTGTACTCGCTCCTACGCTCTGTGCGTATTTCAAGCCGCCAATTACGTAAGGAGTTCTGCCACTTGCAGCAATTCCAATCACTGTATCTTTCTCATTTAATCCAATACTTTTTAAATCTTCTTCTGCTAACTCTTCGCGATCTTCGGCACCTTCCACCGCTTTAGTAAACGCTTTCAATCCACCTGCTATAAATCCTTGCACCATTTTATCATCCGTGCCAAATGTCGGCGGACATTCCACTGCATCTAGAATACCTAAACGACCACTCGTACCAGCACCAATGTAAATTAAACGTCCCTCTTCTTCAAAAGATTTAATAACAGTCTGTACAACCTTTTCAATTTGTTCTATCTCTTTTTCAACTGCTAACGCAACAGTTCGATCTTCTTCATTCATACTTTGCAACACTTCTTTTATGCTCATCTCATCCAAATTCATTGTTTTCTCATTACGATGTTCTGTCGATAAATTTTCTAACATATTGCCACCCTCCTTGAAATTATATTTCACACTTTTATTATAACTTTAAGAAACTAAAAATCAATAACTCTTTCTTATTTTATGAAATAAAATTTCACAACATGACATATTTGTGTCAAAGATAATAAAAAAGATGAGTCTCCTCATCTTTTCTTCTACTTTAACTTCCGTAACCGCAACGCTTCTTCTCGCGTCTCCATAAATTGATCCAATACTTTATTGCCAATTCGGTTGAAAGTAATCACATATAAAGCATCAATCATATTCAGTTGCGTCATTCTCGACGCAATACTTGCAATACGATGATCTTGTTCTACATCTGGCATACAAAGACGAATGTCCGCTTCTTTATATAAGGGGGATGATTGATCTAGCTTCGTAATTCCAATAACAGTTGCACCTTGTCTCTTTGCATACTGCGCCATTTCAAGCACATCTCTCGTTCGACCAGATGTTGAAATCGCAACAAATATATCGCCCTCTTTTAAATTTGTCACAAGCGGCAACATCATATGAAAATCAGATAGCATCATCGCTGTAAATCCGAGCCGCGTAAATTTATAAGCCCCGTCCATTGCTGGCGTAGCTGATCCGCCTACTCCGTAAAATATAATTTTATCCGCATTGACAATACGATCTGCAGCTTTCTCAAGTTCCTTCTTATCTATCGCAGTAACGCTCGCCTCAATTGCAGCTTTATTCACATAAGTAACTTTATTAAACAAATCGTACGGTCCATCTTCCGTATTCATCACTGAAAAATCATTTATATTATAATCAGCAATCGTTAATTCACGAACGAGTGCTATCTTAAATGCTTTAAAACTTCCGATTCCAATCGATTTACAAAAGCGAACGACACTCGCTTCACTTGCGCCTGCATTCGTTGACACTTCTTTCGTCGTTAAATTCGGTACAATCTCTGCATTCTCCATTATGTACATGGCAACCTTCTTCTCAGCTGGTGAAAATTGATCCATATTACTTTCAATTTTAAATAGTAACGTTGAAGCTTTCACTATTTAACCTCCACTTCTTACGGTTGCGTTCACTTATTTTCTCTTGCTTCAAGAAGGTAAAAACCATCATCGCCAGGAGGATGAAACACATTTACAATGCGGTTCCCTTTTTGATAAACAGTTCTTTCTCCTTCTGTCCACTTCTCTTTCCAACCGTTCATCCAAATCGTAACATCAGGTAAAAAAGCAGTATATTTCAGCTTCTGATCGTACTCACCATCTGCTTCTTTCGAAAAAATAGAAACCGGAAAATCTTTCACTTTTGATTCTTTCCATGCAGTAAATGGTATACATACTGCAATAAGTACAATTACACCGATAACCTTCTCCTTCGTAATCTTCACACTTCCCTCTCCTTGTCATATCACATACATAGATTTTACCATAATTACAAACCCTTCATGCTATATGACTATTGCTTTTAGGAATAAAAAAAGGGCTTACCTACATCAGATAAGCCCTTCCTCTCTATACAAAATATTTCTTCAAAAGTGGCGGTGTAATAATCGTCGTCAATATAACAACAATAACAATCGCTGTGAAATTTTCTTTCGCTAATAAATTCGCCGTAAGTCCATTTGCAGCGATGATAAGCGCTACTTCACCACGTGATACCATCCCCGCGCCAATACTAATAGAAGATTGGAGGTTAAACCCTGTCAGCCTTGCTCCTAAACCAGATCCGATTAACTTTGTGAAAATCGCAATGAGAGTCATAATAATAATGAACCAAAGCTGGCTTCCAATGCCTTGAAATGTAATTTCCATTCCGATACTTACGAAGAATACTGGAACAAATATTGCATAAGCGATCGGTTCAATTTTATGTTCCACTTCATGCTTATACTCTGTTTGAGAAATAGCAATTCCCGCGGCAAATGCTCCAATAATACCTGCAATTCCCATCATTTCACTGTAATAAGAAAAAGAAAAGCAAATAATAAGAGCCGCGCTAATTAACGCTTCTGTTACACGAAGCGGTACAAGCATTTTCATAATCCAAGGAACGACTTTCCAAGCAATAAAAACAATACTTACAAAGAAAATAATTTTCTTTGCAATGACAAGTGTTATATTCACATCTTGTGTTCCTAAAAAACTCATTACAAATGCCAATAAAATAACGACAATGACATCATCAAATACGGCAGCACCTAAAATTGTTGTACTTTCTCTCGTATTCATTTTTCCTAGATCACGTAGCGTCTGGACCGTAATACTAACCGATGTTGCGCAAAGTAATAACCCTAAAAAAATGGCATGGGACTGTATTAATCCAAACAGCAATCCTGTTACATAACCACCGATGAAAGGAAAAATAATTCCACCAGCCGCTACTGCAAATGAAGATTTCAAATTCCGGTTTAACTCTTCTAAATCTGTTTCAAGTCCTGCCATAAACATAAGTAGCAAAACACCAATCTCACTCAGTTCATCAATTAGTTCAGAACTATTAATAATACCGAGTACAGCCGGACCGATAATAATACCAACAATTAACTTACCAAGTACAGAAGGCTGACCCAGTCTCACACTAATGTCACCAGCTAATTTCGTACAAAGTAAAATGACGACAAGTTCAAAATAAAATAACATAGCATCTGCTCCTACTTTAACTTTAATCAGTGGGTCGTTAACCCCCGTCCATTTCTGCAAGTAGTTTCCCCTATTGATCCGCATTTTATTTGTCATATTTTTATTTGACAAAATATTCTGAATTATATTAAGATTAATCCAGCAATTTTAAAAAACTACATACCATAACTGCACCTCCACTTACTTACTCTTTTTTAATGGGCTCATACTATAGTCGCAGTTATGGAAATGAAAAAACGGGGGGAGAGTCCAAAGTGAAGTCATTATTACGAAAAAAAGCGCTTAGTACTGAATCACCAAAGCAGCTAGATAGAACATTAACTGCACTTGATTTAACGTTTTTAGGGATCGGCGCCGTAATTGGGACAGGGATCTTTGTATTAACAGGTATTGTTGCAGCAAAACATTCTGGTCCTGGTATTATGCTATCATTTCTTATTGCTGCATTTACTTGTGCTTGTGTAGCCTTTTGTTATGCTGAATTTGCTTCTTCTATTCCTGTCTCAGGAAGTGTGTATACTTACGCATACATGACAGTCGGAGAAGTCGTCGCCTTCATCGTCGGATGGTGTTTAATGCTCGAATATTTACTTGCCGTTGCAGCAGTAGCTGTCGGTTGGTCTGGTTATTTGCAATCATTACTACAAGGGTTCAATATACACCTGCCCGCCATAATCGCCTCGGCCCCCGGCGTAGGAAAAGGTGGTCTCATCGATTTACCAGCTGTCTGCATTTTACTTCTTATTACTGGCCTTTTAAGTTTTGGTATACGTGAAAGTGCACGCATTAATAATATTATGGTTCTTATTAAACTAGCTGTTATCATTGCCTTTATCGTAGCAGGTGCAAAATATGTAAAACCTGAAAATTGGACACCGTTCATCCCATTCGGATACGACGGTATTATTACTGGGGCTGCCACTGTGTTCTTCGCCTTTTTAGGTTTTGATGCAATCGCAACCGCTGCAGAAGAAACGAAAAAACCGCAGCGTGACTTACCAATTGGTATTATCGGTTCTCTTCTTATTTGTACTGTTTTATATATGATTGTATCTTTCGTTTTAACAGGTATGGTTCCTTATACGCAATTAGACGTCTCTGATCCAGTTGCATTTGCATTGCATTTCGTTGGTGAGGATACAATTGCAGGACTACTCGCTGTCGGAGCGATGACTGGAATGACAACCGTTCTCTTAGTCGTTATGTATGGACAAGTTCGCGTTTCGTATGCAATGAGCCGTGACGGTCTACTTCCAAAAGCGTTAGCACGTGTAAATAAAAGAGTAAAAATCCCTTTATTAAATACGTGGATTACTGGCGTTGTTGCCGCTTTATTAGCAGGACTTTTAGATTTACATTTGCTAGCGAATTTAGTAAACATCGGCACGTTAACAGCCTTTACATTCGTTTGCTGCGCAGTACTTATTTTACGAAAAACACATCCTGATTTAAAACGTGGATTCCGTACACCTTTCGTACCTGTATTACCAGTTGTCGCGATTCTTTGCTGCTTATATTTAATGATCAATTTGTCTAAAACAACATGGATTAGCTTTGCAGTTTGGCTTATAGTCGGCTTATGCTTCTATTTCTTCTACTCTAGGAAACATAGTCATTTAGCTACCGAAAAAACGAATGATGAAAAGAAAAAAGCATAACAAAATAGCTCGCCGTTTTAGCGGCGAGCTATTTTTCTGTACTATTATATTTTTTCGTTAACGACTGTAAAATGAAAAATATGCCGATGCAAGCTGTAAACCATGCCCAATTTCCTATTGGCGTTGCGTATTTAATAATTCCAATACCTACAAGTAATAGGAAAATAATCACCTGATATATGAGCTTCCACTTTTGCATATATTCCCTCCTTTACTTCGTTCCCTTCTTTTTCTTCTTCCATGCATTTAAACTATCAAAGAAGAAATTAATAAATAACGTGCCTAAACCCGCTAATAAAAACGTCATTAAAAATAGAACCCAAATACTTTTCTCTTTTAAGAAATAATATCCTACAAGGAGCACAACCGCAATCCATACATATTCAAGAATTCTTTTTAGCTTTTTCTGTTCCAAATTATTCGCTCCTTCATTCTATACTACTTTTAGTATAACAAAAAAGAAGCCTATCATGATAAGCTTCTTTTCTTCTCTCTTATTTGTTTATGCTTTTTTCAACAAGTGAAATCGTATACTCTAATGTACGATTCATCGTTTCTACCTGTGCATCTTTTACTTTTACATCTTTCACTACAGCTTCGGCCACTGTAATTTTTTGAATCAGTGCTTTCATTGAACCGTCCGTTACATTTGCATCTTGCGCTTTTTTCACTACTACTTTTGCAGATTCAATATTGATTTGTAATTTTTCTTTCGGTGTTTTCGGTTGTTCTACTACTTTAGATTGTACAAATGTTACATTAGCTGTTTTTAATTCGTTATATGTTTGAATAATTTGTTCCCCAGTACTTCCTACATTTTCAAATGCTTGCTTTGCAATGTTATAGCTTTTCTCTAGTTCTTGAAATGCTTCCTTTGAATATTGACCTGGCTTATCACCAAACTCATACGTACCAGCTAACACTTCTTTCACTTTTCCAAGCTCTTCATATAACGCGTTCACTTGCTCTAACTTTGTGCGGTTAGAAAACTCATTGTACGCCGCTAATACTTCTGAAGAACTTAACGCTTTACTATATAATTTCGCAAGCGCGATTTGTCCATTTAACGGAATACCACCATTTCCGTTACTATCAGGATCCGCTCCAAATGCAAATGGTACGTTTGGATGATACACTTTCCCAGTAGCTGGCTGACTATTTACTTTTTTACCATCTACGTAAATTGCCACTTCGCTTCCGTTATACGTTCCTGTTAAGTGATATGTTTTGTTTGCTTCTAATTGAACGCCAACACGTTTATAGCTACCACCAATGTGAGCCCATAATTCAACATATCCACTCCCTGTAGACTCAAATCCAATTCCGCCGCCTTCTGTATTTTGCAAAATACCTTGTCCGCGAATTTCATTCATTGAAAATACAGTTTCTAACGTAAACGTATTTGCTATTTTCTCTTTTTGTGCTGCTGAAAATGGAAGGTATCCAAATGTATTTGCTTTTCCGTTTAACTTCATAACATTCTTCTTCAATGTTTTATCATATTCAATAGTCACATTGCCCTTCATATCACCTTTTGTACCAAATGGTGAATTGTCTTTAAATGTACCATCTGCAAAGTTTACATCGAAAACATCAGCTTTTGGTACTTTCACATTCGGGTCAATATTATCTTTTTTCGTAGTAATTTCCGCAGTTAACGGCTGCGCGGTTTCATTGCCAAATGAATCAATCGCAACTACTTCAAGTGTATATGTTTTCCCGCCATCTAACCCTGCAAGCGTAAACGTAAGATCTTTCGGCACTGGATCACGATAAAACTCTGAGAATGCTAACAATTTATTTTTTATTTCACCCGTTTGCTTATCTCTAGCTTGTACACGGTAAGAGTGAACAAGGAGGTTGTCCAATGCTTGCGGGAATGTTACTGTTGCCGCATTTTCTGTTACATTTGATACAGCAAGCTTTGCATCCTTAGCAAAGTAAGGCTTTTCTTTATCACGATCTTCTACATGTGTAAATGTTTCTTTCTTTGCTGGTAATTTAATTTTCCAAGGCTCGCCTGTCCAAGAATTCGTATGGAAATCACGACGATTAATCGTTACTTCTTTATCATCTACTTCTACTAATAAACCTTGGCTTAACGTACTAGCTCCTGGCGGGATATTCCCTTGTACTTTACCACCTTCAACTTCCATATAACTTACTGAAGATGTACCAACTGATGTAAAGTCTTTTTGATGTATCGATCTCGGATCATCTAATGGATAATGTGAATGACCTGAAAACGTAATAACTTGTGGGTATTCTTTTAATACCGCATTAATTTTTGCGCTATCTTGTGTTCCCCATTCATGACTACCGTATACTGTCTCTTTAATGTGTTGATGTAAAAATACAAAAATCGGTTTTTCTGGATCATCTTTTTGCGCTTTTGCCATTTCTTCTTTTAACCAATTAATTTGCTTGTCCGAATAATAGCCATGAGTTGTTCCATTCTCTGGAGACATAACAAGGAAGTGATAACCTTTTACCACTTTATGATAATAAATTGATTCCATACCTGTTTTTTCTAAGAAACGCTTCTGCGCACCTTCTACAGATAAACCGTTCCAATAATCATGGTTACCAAGAGAATTCATTCGCACAGCATCTTTATTTGCATTTTCATTGTACACTTGCATGAAACGATCATATTGCTGCACCGATCCTGTATCCGTGAAATCACCTACAATAACAAATGCATCTTGCTTCGGTGCTAATGTATTAAACTGTTCGATCGCTCTTTTCCAGCGAAACGTATCATCTGTTCCACTATTTTTAATATGCACATCACTTACAACTGGAAAAACTATCTTCTTCTCACTTGATGCCTTTTCTTGCTTTTTCTCTTCCGCCTTGACTGATGTACTCCACGGAAATGATACGAACGCTAATACAAAAACCATTAATAATCCAATAAGGCCTTTTACTTTTCTTAAAGCATTTCTGTCCACGTGAATCCTCCTCATAATAATTGATTCATTACAAGGGCTATTTTATCTAATACATGTTAATGTCGTTTAAATAACAAATGAATTTTATTAGATTTTTGTAAATATACAGTTAATTAGAAATTAAGTCCAACATTCCTCGTACTATTGTATACAACCACCTTTTGTCTAAAAGAGTCTGATCATTCTTTTCCTATGACTATTCACATATAATCTTTTCTATAACGCTAATGATAAGTTAAGGTTTAAGCCTATTAGACAATCTTAATTTTTAATATTTCCTTCTTTTTTTAACACATCGGCCATGCTTTTACATTTAATAGTAGTAAAAAACAACTTAAAAGGAGGGGTTGTATTGAAGAATAAAAAAAATATCGGCTGTTTCGCTCCTTTATCTATTATTTGTCCAGACCCTTGTCCACCGCCCCCTCCTCCAAATCCAAATTGCGAGCGAGTAACAAATGAATTTGCAGGGAATTTCCTCATAACTAATAACACCATCCCCTCTGCCAAAGATGCATCACAATCAATGATACTATGGCAAAGTGATGGGATACTACTTATATCAGGTACTGTCTCGGTTTACAATAGTACTAGCAGCACCGAAGCAATTACAATTCAAATCGTTGGAACAGTAACCAATATTTTCACTGTGTTTCCTGGTAATACAATATCGTACACAGGAAAAAACCTACAGTCGGTCAATATTATCAATATAACAAGTAATCCTTCACTATATTTAGAAGGCAAGTACTGTTGCGAATTTACATGTTGCTTATAGAATACCAATTTCATTACTTTCTCAATAAAAAAAGCATACCATTTACGGTATGCTTTTTTTATGAAATCGGATAACGTACAGTAATACAAAACTCTCCTTGATTAACAGTTGTTCCTGTCGTAGTAATTCGAACAGTCGTAAAATATCGTACAGTGAAAGTACCACTACTTTGCGGCTGTACAGTAATTGTATCAATTACTGTAGCACCAACTAAAAAATCAACTGTAATCGGGTTCGCACCTACATCATATTTCACGTAACCTGAACCATATACTTCTTGCGTGATATTATTTGTATATACAATTTGAGTACCAGCACCTGTAATAGACCAGTCTGTACATACTTGGTCTTGCACAAGTGTTTTATTAGAACAACAAGACAAACTGGAACTTCTCATTCCCATTTCGATCCTCTCCTATTCTGCTATGAAAGTGGATAACGTGTTGTAATACAAAATTCTCCCTGATACGTTCCAGCAGGTGTTGCAGGTAACACAACTTGTATACTATCAAAGCGACGATACGTAAAAGCAATACTCGTTCCTGGGTTTAATGTTTGTGTATCAATTGTACCCCCAGCAGAATCAAGCGCTTCTACAGTAATTGGGCCTGGTCCAACATCATATTTAACAAAACCAGTACCAATTACGTTTTGGTTAATATTATTTGTATAGAGAACATTATCAATTGCTGTTGCAACTACAGTAGCAGACCACGGACTACACACTTTATCTTGCACATAATTTTTATCTGGACAACAAGTTAATGCTGACCCTGAGCACTCACAAGACATAGCTGTTTCCCCTCTCTCTTTTATATTCCCTATATGTGTATGTCCCTCAGAGTCTTTTGCCTGTACTATTCATCTATTTTCAAAAAATATTCAAATGACTAAATAGATTCCGTTTTATTTCTTTTCTTCATATATTTATAGACAAAGATACTAGCAACGATAAGAATAACGCCTCCTAATATTGGTAGCATATATTGCCCAACAACATCTGCTGCTTTTTCCCAATGCGGACCTAATTTCATTCCAAAATAAACATACAAAGTCGTTAACGGGAACATTGCTACAAATGTATATATGCTGAATTTCCATATGTTCATTTTCGCCATACCGCATGGAACAGAAATAAGCGTTCTAACTCCCGGTACAAAGCGTCCAACAAATGCTACAACTGGTCCATATTTCTCAAAGAAATCATCTGCTTTTTGAATTTGTTCTTCTTTAATAAAGAAGTATTTTCCGTATTTTATTAATAGCGGACGACCACCGTAATAACCGAGTGCATATAACGTTAACGGTCCTGTCGTTCCGCCAAGCGTTCCGGCTAGTACAGCAAGCCAAAAATTCATATCACCCTCGTATACCCAATACCCAACCATGGGCAAAACTACTTCTGCCGGAATAAATTCAAACGTTAATGCTAACACAACTCCAAAATAAGAAAACTGCTTTAAAAACTCGATTATATCTAAAATAATTTGCTCCATATTTTTAACTCCTATCCTACATTTACGTTATGCTTTTCTTGTAATTGAACTGGCGCCATTTTTACAATTCGGTTCAAAATAAATAACACAATTCCAATATCATCTAAAATACCGATAAACGGCAGGAAGTCTGGAATTAAATCGAGCGGCATCGCAACATAACCAACTAAAAACGCAATAGATAAAATTTTCTTCTTTATTGAAACCTCTTTTGAAGTGAAAAAGTCAAATAGGAATGGAACAAATCGGCGAATATGAAATACAACTCTTAATCTACTAATAAGTTTTTTCATTTTTATATCTCCTCTCTTTGTATACGAAAAGGACCCTACCAAATATGGTAAGGGTCCTCAAAAAGACAGAAAGGGGCCTTTACCATTGCTGGTAAAGGTCTCACTAACAACGAAACGTTGCCAATAAAGCCGAGGGTTTCTCCCTGTAATGACGACTTTACTGTAATAAGTTACTCCCCTTTATACACAATTTTATACACTCACATTAAAATATTTCAGAGGGCTTGTCAATATATTTTATATCCCAATCCCTTTCGTAAAAAACAAAAAACGTATAGGAAATTTCTTACTATCTCATAATATACATAATCATTTTTGAACGAAAGGAGATGTTTCATTTGCATACTGTATGGAAAGGTGCACTTTCACTTGGACTATTAAATATAGGAATCAAACTATATAGTGCCGTAGAAGAAAACGACATAAAATTTTTAAGTCTTCATAAAGAATGCTTAACACCTATTAAATATAAAAAATTTGCTCCTGATTGTACGGATGAAGAAATTGATGATAAAGATATTGTAAAAGCCTATGAATACGCACCTCATAAATATATTATTATGGATGAAAAAGAATTAGCTGAATTACAACAAGCTCATGAACCACGATCCATTCGTATTATATCTTTTGTCCAAAATAACGAAATTGATTCTGTTCTCTATGATCGCTCTTATTTTATAGGACCTACCCTAGGACATGAAAAATCATATTTATTATTAAAAGAAGCTCTTGAACGTACGAATAAACTTGGTCTTATCCATATTTCCATTAGAAAAAAACAACATTTAGCTATTATCCGTAACTTTGAAGATGGGCTTATATTACAAACTATTCACTACCCTAATGAAATTCGCGATATAACAAATACACCTAACTTACCAAGTAATGAAAATTATCCAATTCAAAAACAAGAACTCACAGCAGCAATCAATTTAATCCACCATCTTACAAATCCTTTCGAACAAGAGTTATATACAGATGAATATAAAGAAGCTCTTACCGAATTAATCGAAAATAAAATTGAACAACAGGAAAAAACCGAAACCATCTCTCCTGCTCCAAACATCATCAATATTATGGAGACATTACAGGCAAGTATTGAACAAGCAAAAATAAAAAGAGACAATAAAACAGAAAAAGAGGCCAAATAAAATTGACCTCTTTTTTCTTTAAAGCGGATTACATTTTGGCATCTCAAGTCCAGAAGATTGTGCTAATTTTAATAAGTAATAACATTCTTCTCTTGCCATATGATCCGCCATTCTAGCAGATAATGCACTTAATATTTCATTCGATAACTCCATCTCTTCAACCTCATGGAGAAAATGCGAAAATAATTTTAACTCAAGTGAAACATCTTTTGTAAACTTCTTTAATGCAGGAAAATGATGAAGCTCTGTCCGTAAATAACCTGTCATCTCAACTGCCTTTAAGTAAAATTGTTCAAAGTGCTTCGTAAATTCTTCACTTTTCTCTTTCAATCTTTTTTCAACAAGATCTAATCCACCAGAAATAGAGCCTGCATGACCAGCCGCATCCGTTAACCAAACGAGATGGTAATGTAATTCATGAAAAACAGGCGGAACTTCTCCTTTCTTTAAAAATTCTAACACCGTTATATATTCTTCTACTTCGTTTACCATATGATTGATGAAAGTTGGTGTAAAATGAATAGTGATTTTTCCCTCGAGTTGTTTCTGTATAATACTTAATTTAAACGTTCGTATTTCCTTTGCGGCTCGTTCTGCCTCTTTTGAAAATGCAATGAGATTCACATTATGAACTTTATTTAAAAGATTCGTAAATGTTTCAAGAAAATATGTGGCCTTCTTTATATCTTCTTTTTCCTTCGGAGCTAATGCATCAAGTAAAAATTGCGAATGATCAGTAAGCACCCTTAGCCAAAATTGATGCTCAAACAACGCACTTTCTTCATAATTCCTCTCCACTAAATCGCCTCCGTTTATTCATCCTTCTCTATCACTTGAAGTTTATATCCATCTGGGTCTTGTACTACAATACTCTTCTCACTTTTGTTTTCTGTATATGCAATTTTATAAAACACTAACCTCTTCTTTAAATTCTCTATGTTAGAAATTGAAAACATTAGAACATCAACCGCATCCGTAACACTCTTCTCACGCCCACCCAAACTACGATTCATTACAAAACTAATTCTCGTTGAATCAGTATCATACCAAACCCCTGTTACATCTAATTGGGGTCTTTCTAAACTAGGCTTGATTCCTAAAATCCCTTCATAAAAATACAGAGTTTCCTTTAAGTTCTTTACTTCTAACACGATTAAATTCTTTACATTCTCCACATTCATTCCCCCTGTACTTATTACTTTTTTATATGTGTCATAAATGCTCATTATGTCTGAATACAATACGTAGTAATGAACATGTAAGGAGGTTTATTCATGAATAAATATATGAGATCATTCGTGCCCTATCATAGTCCTCTCGATCCTTGTCCTCCTATCGGAAAAAAATATTATTCTACTCCTCCTAATTTATTTTTAGGCTTTCAACCGCCAAACTTGCCTCAATTCACACCAAAAGAAGCACTACAAAAAGGGACTTTATGGCCTGTTTTTTATGACTATTATGAAAATCCTTATAAAAAAGGGCGGTGACTACTGACGTGAATCAATCGCTACCAGAAGAATACTATCAGCTTTTACTGGAGCTTCAAGAATTAGACTTTGTACTAGTTGAACTCACTCTTTATTTAGATACACATCCAGATGACACCGCCGCGATTAATCAATTTAATGACTTTTCCTATAAGCGGAGAGTATTAAAACAAAAGATGGAAGAAAAATACGGACCACTCCAACAGTTTGGAAACAGCTATTCTAATGCCCCTTGGGAATGGAGCAAAGGTCCTTGGCCATGGCAAATATAAAGGAGAGAAACTATGTGGATTTATGAAAAGAAATTACAATACCCAGTTAAAGTGGGAACTTGTAATCCCGCACTTGCAAAATTATTAATCGAGCAATACGGTGGTGCAGATGGAGAATTAGCTGCTGCACTACGTTACTTAAATCAACGTTATACAATTCCTGATAAAGTCATTGGCCTACTTACTGATATTGGTACAGAAGAATTTGCTCACCTTGAAATGATTGCTACGATGGTTTATAAGCTGACGAAAGATGCGACCCCTGAACAAATGAAAGCTGCTGGTCTTGACCCTCATTACGCTGATCATGACAGTGCTCTTCATTACCATAACGCTGCTGGTGTTCCATTTACTGCAACCTATATACAAGCTAAAGGTGATCCAATTGCCGATCTATACGAGGATATTGCAGCTGAAGAAAAAGCACGCGCAACATATCAATGGCTCATTAACTTATCAGATGATCCAGATATAAATGACAGCCTACGCTTCTTACGTGAACGAGAAATTGTCCATTCACAACGTTTCCGAGAAGCAGTTGAAATTTTAAAAGAAGAACGCGATAAAAAAATATTTTTTTAAAACACGTATCCTAGCGATATGTGTTTTTTTATGTTAAAAGTTAAATCCTTCCTATTAAACATATAAATAGTATATTTATTCGATTTAATGCATTATTTTTTAATATTTTCAAAATTCCCTATTGCTTTCTAGTCATCAGACCTTTAAAATAATAACAGTTACTCGACAAATTATTTGAATTTTCGACAAAAACACTCATTAGGAGGATTTTCTTTATATGCATACAACTTTAAAACCAGCGCAAATACTTTCGATTAGTTTATTACTATTCGCAGTTTTCTTCGGTGCTGGTAATATGATTTTCCCGCCCCTTCTTGGTCTTTCTTCCGGAGAAAATATGTGGGTTTCCATTACAGGGTTTATTATTACAGACGTCGGTTTATCTTTACTTGCTATCGTTGCTGTTGCCCTTGCTGGTGGTAGTTTTAACACTTTAGCGAGCCGTGTTCATCCAAAATTCGCAGCAGTATTCGCTATCATTATTTATCTTTCAATCGGCCCACTATTTGTTATTCCACGAACTGGATCTGTATCTTATGAAATCGGGATTGCACCACTTTTCCCAGATCAATGGTATTCTATGTTAGTTTTTAGTGCGATTTTCTTTACAGTCGTTTACTTCTTATCATTAAATCCATCCAAGCTAGTAGATCATATCGGTAAAATATTAACGCCAATTTTACTTGTAATTATTGCAATTATGGCAACAAAAGCGATTCTTTCACCAGGGACGTTTGCAGAACCTATCGGTGACTATAAAGACATCCCGTTTTTCAAAGGATTTCTTGAAGGATTTTTAACGTTAGATGCAATTGGGGCTCTCGTACTATCAACAATTGTTGTAAATGCAATTCGTCAAAATGGTATACAAGAGAAGAAATCTATCGCAAAATATACAATCATTTGCGGAAGTATCGCTGCTCTATTCTTAACAATTGTTTACTTCTTACTCGGTTATATTGGAGCTTCAAACGGAAACTTAGGACAATTCGAAAACGGTGGGCAGCTATTAGCTACTGTTATGTATCAATTCTTTGGGACAAGCGGGAATGTTTTATTAAGTATCGCCATTATCTTCGCTTGTTTAACAACAGCAATCGGCGTTGTAAGTGCATTCGCCAACTATTTTGCAACAGTATTAACGAACGTTTCTTACAAAAAGCTCGTACTATACGTTTGTATCTTTAGCTTCGTGATTTCAAACTTAGGTTTAAGTTTATTAATCAAAATTACTTTACCTGTATTAATTATTTTATATCCAATTACGATTATTTTAGTTTTCGTATCATTTATCGATAAATATACGAAACGTAAACCTTCTGTCTACATTGGAGCGATGATCGCAGCGTTTATTATTAGCTGTATTCATGCACTTGATAATGTGGGAATGATACCAAGTTTTATCGCTAATATCGTACACACGATTCCTTTTTATAACTTAGGAATCGGCTGGATCGTTCCAGCAATAATTGGTGGTATAATCGGATACTTTATTCCGCAAACAGAAGCGGAAGGCGAAGTCTCTACAAAATAAAGAAAAGAAGCAAGCATGAAATACATGCTTGCTTCTTTTCTTTATTTTCACATCGTATGCTTAAAAGTAAATAACTCTTCTTTCGACTGCACAACAGATTGTTCCTCTTCTACAAGATCCTTCTTTAGCTCTCCTCCTAACCTTACTTTCATCATCGCCTCTTCGATACTTTTTACAATCATATTTCCTGAAAAAATAGTAAGTCCAAAAAATGTAATCGGAACGAGAGGGATCCACGGATTCACTGTTAATGACCTAAAGTATACTCCAATTAAACCTGACCATTCATGCGTATAAGATTCCACCTCTTTTATTTGTCCACCAAACATTACAGTCCCACCAAAGAACACTTCAAGTAATCCTAAGTGCAGTAAAATAGTAAGAGTCTGCGTAAACTGCTGAAGAAATACGAGTATAAACGGCATATAGAGATGCGGAAAAATATGTTTTATAACAATATGTCTTCTCGATCCACCTAATATGCGCGCAGCATCAACAAATTCTTCCGTTCGCAATTTACGAACTTCCTTCGCAACATACAGTGCAATAACTGGCATTACAAGCAGTACAAGTAATACCACTTGAAACGAAGCCCTTTCAAAAAAGGTTGTTGTCTCCTCTCCGCTTCCAAATGCATTTGCAGATTGAAGAAAAAAATACGCAATCATAACTGTCGGAATAACTGTAAAACTATCAAAGAAAGCCTCAATTTTTGAAAATCCTCTTTTTATATACGTTCCGAGTACGACACCGAAAAACACACCTATTACCATTCTAAGTGCCGCAATTAAAATAGATATACCAATCGTCCACTTCGCGCCCTCAATGACTAAATGTAACAGGTCATACCCTTTCCGATCTGTCCCGAGTAAAAATTGTAATGAAGGTGGAAACGGTGGCACTTGTGGATTTTCATCCGCATCATATTGCAATGTAACTTGTCTAATATGTCCATCATTCCATAACGTATTTCCGATGCTCAAAAGAACTAATAGGAGAAGAAACCCAATGCTTATCCAAAATCTTTTATCACGTTTTATATACGTCCACATATTATAATCTCTCCTTCATCGCAGCCGGAATGAGATAATGAAACAATTTAAATAAAATAAAAATCGGAATATATATAAGAAGCACACTAACGATGAAAACCTCAACTCTAATACCGAAATACGATTTCAAAAACATAAAAATACCACCCGTATTAAAAATCCATTCTATAATATATAAATTAGATAACATAAAAAAGATATTCGTTTTCGCAAAGAATAATGTACTAAGCAACACATTTCGTAAAATATGACGATTTAAAATATGAAAGCGCCCCAGCCCTTTCGCCTTAGCAAATAGTACATAATCTTTTTCTAGTTCATTTTCAAAACGAAGCACGACCATTTTTACAAACATAATCGTAGTCGGGATGCTCAAACACAATATTGGCAACCCCCTAATCGACTCGCCTCCAATTGAAGCAATTTGAAAAGGTAAAAAACCTGTTTGTTTAAAAAACCATACAACTAAAATTTGTGATACTAAAATAAGAAGGATATCTGGAATGGATTCTAGGAAGATAAGAAATGATTTAATTCGATGTTGTATACGCGGTGAACTACTCATAATTACATAAACAATACAAAATGCTACAAATAATGAAATAAAAAAAGCAGCTAAAAAAATAATAATCGTTTCTTTATAATGGACGAACAACTGCGGAAATAAAAATTTACCTTTCACATATTGCAAATTGGAAATATCCATTAAGTTCACAAACACTTCTTTTAAACTCTGTATGTACCTTGATGCATGCAGCTCAAATCCATAAAATAATTTCGGCAGTGCCCCTAAACAAATAATACCCAAAATCGAAATAATAAATTGAACCGTCACTTCCATCCCATTCAGAAAAACTTTTTTGACCACGTTTTCCCTTCTCTCTCTATATAATTTACCCCCTAATTTTATTCTTAATTTTCTGAATTGTAAATGTTTATATAAAAAAATCACTAGGTTATGATCCTAGTGATTCCTTATGCGCATGCCTTTCTCTTTTCGCAAACGGCATATACAAAACCAAACATCCAATAAGCGCAGCTATTTCTAATGAAATAATATAGTAAGGATGCGGCCCTAACATATCAAGTAATGAAGCTGTTTCTGGCTTATGAGCTAAAAACATATAATTACCACCTGTTTTGTAATTTACAAACGAAACAATTGGAATCAATATGTTTAAAAATATCATTGTGCGTTTAATAGATTGTACTGTCGGACGATATCCTTCCACCCAAGTCATAAAGAGTGGTGCCCAAATGAGCAATATATGCGCGATAAAATATTCAATGAAACGAAAATGCGGAAAAGCATACTGCAAGTTTGGCGTTAAAATAGCTTGTGATGCACCAATAATTCCCGTGAAAAATACAATCTCATATATGCGGTAACTTTTCGTTACGATCATAATCGACGCTAATAATAAACTAATCGTACATAATTCAAACGGTAATGAAGTAGCTAGCTCAAAAATCCCCGCTTTCCACTCCCACATATGAAGCCCAATTTCACTACCTATAAATAAAAATGCAATTGCATATCGAACCGTTATATTCCACTCACTTTGACGTAATACATCTTGGTATTGATACAGAAAAAATATCCCCACCAACATAATAAATAATATAATGGCATGTTGCCTTGAGTATGGAATAAACGATTTTAATGGATGCGCACTAAAATAAGCTTCCATCTTCCTTCCTCCTCTCCTTCATACAATATTATTGTAAGAAAGAAACGACGAGTCAATTCATTTGCTTACACTTGGACAAGCTCTACCTTACATTTACATATTCATACCTTACAAAACTGTAAGGTTATTGTAAGCTAAAACGATTTGTCAGATTCTTCACCTCTTCTATACTTAATGTAGATACTAAAACGAACGAAAAGGTGATAAATAGATGAAGAAGAAAAATAAAGTGTTAATTACTAGTGTAGTAGCAATCGGAATTGCAGCTGGATCATACTTTGCATTTGCTGGGGGCGGTTCAGATGTAGCGATGGCATATAGCGGATATAAAGTAACTGAAAAACAAATCCAAAACGCGCAAAAATTTGGTGGCGAAGTTATTCCAAACGGAATTGAAACTATTTCATTCGATCCAACAAAAGGAACATATGAATTAGCTGTGAAAAAAGGCGATGAAGTGAAAAAGGGTCAGCTTCTATTTAAATACAATGATCCGACTGCGAAACAAGGTGTAACAGAAGCAGAAATGCAAAAGAAAATCGCACAAAAAGAAGTAACGTTGCTCCAAAAACAAATTGATGCAGCGAAACAAAAATTACAAAAAGATAAAAATGCAGGCCTTCCTGCTGAAGCATTAAAAGCATCAGAAGCCGAAGTTGCGCAATTAGAATCACAAATTGAAATGAAAAAGTTTGAAGTTGAAAAAGCTGATGAAATGATTAAAGTAGCAAAAGAGAAAGCAAACAATCTTTCTGTAACAAGTCCTGCTGATGGCGTAATTGATGATATCGTAAAAACTGCTGACGAAAAAACAGGTATGAGCGGAATTACTCTTCGTCACGCTGGTCAATTTAAAGTAAAAGGTCAACTTTCTGAATATGAGCTTGCTAGTATGAAAGTTGGGCAAGAAGTAACTGTTTCCTCAAAAACTGTCGCTGGTAAGACTTGGACAGGAAAAGTAACAGAAATCGGTTCTACACCTTTAAAGAGCATGGATGAAAATAAAACTGTTTCTAATTACCAATTCACTGTCACATTAGATAATAGTGACGAACTACAAAACGGCTTCCACGTTTACGTAACAAGTAAATCTGGCGAAGCAACTGGTACAATTATTCCGAAAAGCAGTATCGTGAAAAAAGGTGACAAAAATGTTGTCTTCGTTGTAAAAGACGGTAAAGCGAAAGAACAAGCAGTTACTGTTGAATTCGAGACTGATAGCGAAGCAAAAGTTTCTGGAGTGAAAAAAGGAGAGGAAATTATCTCTAAGCCTGAAAAAGACTTAAAAGATGGTATGGAGGTTGTCGCCCAGTGATTAACTTAAAAGGCATCACGAAATCCTTCCAAAATGGTGCAGAGTCCGTTCAAATATTACACGGAATTGATGTAACACTGAACCAAGGAGAATTCACTTCGATTATGGGACCTTCTGGTTCTGGTAAATCAACATTAATGAACATTATCGGTTGCTTAGATAAACCGACGACAGGTACGTACGAACTAGCTGGTCAAAACATTTCAAACATGTCTGAAACAGAACTTGCACACGTACGTAATAAAGAAATCGGATTCGTATTCCAAAACTTCATGTTATTACCTAGACTTACAGCACTTCAAAATGTAGAGCTACCTCTTATTTACGCTGGAGTCGATAAAAAAGAAAGACGTGAGCGCTCGTTAGCTGCTTTAACAAAAGTAGGCTTAGCTGATCGCGCTACTCACTTACCGAACGAATTGTCCGGTGGGCAAAAGCAGCGTGTCGCTGTTGCACGTGCAATCGTAAATAACCCAAAATTCATTTTAGCCGATGAACCGACGGGAGCACTTGATACGAAAACAAGCACACAAATTATGGACCTCTTTTACGAATTAAATAAACAAGGCTCAACAATTATTATGATTACCCATGATCGTGAAATCGGGGAAGCTGCAGCACGTCAAATTGTAATTCGTGACGGAAATATCGTCCAAGATTGGAGGGGTTAATTTTGAATACGAGTGAAAATATACGCATGGCCCTTTCCTCTATCTTTGCTCATAAGATGCGTTCTATCTTAACAATGTTAGGTATTATTATCGGTATTAGTGCCATTATTACTATCATCTCAATGGGTGATGGTACAAACGCAAAGTTTAAAAAAGAATTAGGCCAAGGAAAAGATAATGAAGTAACGATTTACTACAACAACCCTGATTACGGAACAGATAGTGCCAAAATCACACCTGATATGCTAAACCGTCTGCAAACTGTACCAGGCGTTAAAGATGTATATCCAGACGTAAGTATGAAAGTAAAAGCAGCTGCTGGTTCAAAAGATGTAAATCTTGATTTAAAAGGTGGAACAGGCGCCTTTATGAAAGATTCGAAAATAAAATTAGTTCACGGTCGTGAATTAAATGACAGTGAACTAAACCAAGCAATCCCTGCTGTTATATTAAATGAAGAAGCTTTCAACAAATTATTTAGTGGTTGGGAATCAAACCAATACACAGATATAAAAGGAAAGCCTTATAAAATAGTCGGTGTATACGAAACGAAAAACGACTTCGGAATGCCTATGCCTGAAGGTTATACGTCACTTGAAAACGCGCCTGTCATTTCAGGAGTAAATGAGTATGACTCTGTAAGATTAACAATGACCTCTCCGACAGAACGTAAAAGTGTAGAAAAACAAGCTGTTTCTGTCTTAAACGAAATGAAAGCTCCTAAATTTGAGCACAAATTCGAAGCACAAGATTTAGGTGAATTTACGAAACAACTAGACGAATCAATCGGTATGATGAAAATGGTATTCGGTGGTATTGCTGCTATCTCCTTACTTGTTGGTGGTATCGGTGTAATGAACATTATGCTTGTATCTGTAACAGAACGTACACGCGAGATTGGTATTCGTAAAGCACTTGGTGCAACACGTGGTAAAGTATTAACACAATTCTTAATCGAATCTTGTATTTTAACAGGACTTGGTGGTTTCATCGGATTCATGCTCGGTATTTTCTTCGCTTGGATCGTCTCAATCTTTGCTGGATGGCCACTCGTTGTCTCAAAAGAACTTGGACTTCTTGCAGTAGGTATTTCAATGCTAATCGGTATTGCATTCGGACTATTACCAGCTAACAAAGCTGCAAAACTTGATCCAATTGAATGTTTACGATATGAATAAACAAAAACGTAGGAGTTTACACTCCTACGTTTTTTATTTACCTATTAAATCGAGTTTCTTCTATTATATATGTTTCACGTTACAACTATCATTCTAATACTCTTCATTATTTATTGGTACTAAGGCTATTATCTAATCCTATTATTGCAAAAATACTATGTAACAGACGAAAATCAAGGCGTAATTTTTTCCATGCTTCGACTGATTTTGTAACAATTATATCGATATTTCATTAAATTTCACCTCATTTATATCTTTTCACATCTAAAAAGGTTATTATCCCATAACTATTTTTTCATTTAAACAGTAAAATAAGCTGTTTTCGTAACACTATAGATATCCGCAAGAAACATTACTGTAACATTATTAATGTTACAGTAATTGAAATACTACTCATTTTGTGTTTTACATGCCCTAATACGCCAAAAAACAACAAGGAAGCGCTATCAGGATATTTATGGAATTGTTACAGAATATTAATGACCCGTTACGAAAGCTTTGTAATTATATGTTTTTCGCAAATAAGAAAATAATGGTTGCTATAATGAGGTCAACGAAAACAAATGCAATGGAGGCTATTATGAAAAAATTTATGGGTATAGCAACAGCAGCGGTTTTTGGTCTTGGGATTTTCACAACATCTGCTAAAGCAGAAACAATCGTAACGACTGACGTACTAAACGTACGAGAAAACCCAACTACTGAATCAAAAGTTGTAGGAAAATTATTAGATGGATATAAAGTAAATGTTTTACATACAGAAAATGGTTGGTCAAAAGTTCAATTGAATAGCGGTAAAGAAGCTTTCATAAGCGCTGACTATACAAAAGACACTTACTACGTAACAGCAAACGTATTAAACGTACGTGCTGGAGCAAACACAGACTCAGAGATTCTTGGTAAGTTGAAAAAAGATGATGTAATTGAAACAACACACCAAGTACAGAATGATTGGATTCAATTTGAATATAACGGAAAAACAGCTTATGTTCATGTTCCTTACTTAACAGGTAAAGCACCAGTTAAAGTTCAATCAGTAGTTAAAGTTGAAAAAACGACTACAGTTCAAGATACAGCTAAAGTTCGTGAAGCTGTTAAAGCTCAGGAAGTAGCTGAAACTCAAGCAAAAGCTAAAGCAGTGGAAGCAACTAAAGCTCGCGAAGCAGCTGAAGCTCAAGCAGAAGTTAAAGCTCAAGAAGCGGCTAAAGCTCGTGAAGCAGCTAAGGCTCAAGAAGCAGCTAAAGCTCAGGCAGATGCTGAAGCTCAAGCAGAAGCTAAAGCTCAAGAGGCGGCTAAAGCTCGTGAAGCAGCTAAAGCTCAAGCAGATGCTGAAGCTCAAGCAGCGGCTAAGGCTCAAGAAGCAGCTAAAGCTCGTGAAGCGGCTAAAGCTCAAGCAGATGCTGAAGCTCAAGCCGCTAAGGCTCAAGAAGCAGCTGAAGCTCGTGAAGCGGCTAAAGCTCAAGAAGCAGCTAAAGCTCAAAAACCAGCTACACAACAACCTGCTGCAAAAGAAACTGAAACAAGTGCACCATCATCTTCTCGTGAGTTACGTGTTGTAGCAACAGCTTATACAGCAGATCCACTTGAAAATGGTTATAAAGCAGGCGACCAAGTAAAATCAGCTTTAGGCCACAACTTAACAGCTAATCCAAACATGAAACTAATTGCAGTTGATCCAAGTGTCATTCCATTAGGTTCAAAAGTATGGGTTGAAGGTTACGGAGTAGCAATCGCTGGTGATACTGGTGGAGCTATTAAAGGTAATAAAATCGACGTTTTAATGCCAGATAAAGGCACATCAAGTAGCTGGGGACGTAAAACAGTTACAGTTAAAGTATTAAACTAGTTATAAAAAAGAGTCAGTCTCATCATTGAGGCTGGCTCTTTTTTTACTCTATTAAACTACTGAAAAATGACATAGTAAATGAAATTATATCAACGATTTTTCAAATATATCTATCGTAACCTACAATATATCAACGATTTTTCGAATATATCTATCGTAACTTATAATATATCAACGATTCGACAAGAGATATCGATTTACCGACAAATTTTGACGTTAAAAGTACTTTAATATTAAAAAGGCGGTCCAAAATTTGGAACGCCCCCTATCTTCCCTATTCCACACAAGTAAACTGCGTCCAAGCTCCTACATAATTTAGTAAGAATAGCTCCTCTTCCGCAATTGTACCGACGATATTTTTCCGTTCATCTATCGGCATTTCTTTTAAAATGATTTGCAGTTCACCTTTATACTTACCAAATGAATTATTTCCAATTACAACTTGCCCTCTTTCCTGTAGCACACTTTCACGCACTGGGAAGTCATAGTCTTTGTACTTTTTACGTACTTCTGTAGAACGTACCATATACTCTGTTATGTCGCCGCGTCTTACGTGTAATTCTTGCAGTGTCGCTCTCTTCTCTACTTCAGTCACTTCGTCTACAAAGTGCACTTTTAGCTGTAACATGTAGCGATTTAAGTTTCCTAGTTTCTCTAACTCTTCCTCACTCGCATAAGCATTTCCGATAATGACATCATCGATTAGCCCTGTTGCCCATAAATGCTTCGCTTGTACTTCAATTGGTAAATTACGATGCTCTTCTAACGTACATAATCCGTCGTTAATATCCCATGGACCGATGTTTGCGGCATGTGATGTAATAAATGCTGCACTGCGAATACCATGCTTTTTAAAGCGTTCACTACAGCGAATGAAATAATCGTACGGAAGACCAGTGAATTTTTGCGGATAAAAATTATGGCAACCAATTAAAGCTGATTTATTCGCTTGATGCGAAAGAATATTTTCTAAGTACGCAATATCGTTACTTACATTTAACTCAATTTTTAAACCGTACGGATTATTCGTCATTTTCGCTTCCGTTAATCCGTCAAAGCCTACATCTAATCGAATACCATCTGCACCTAACTCTGCGAAAAATGATAGATCACTATAGCTAATACCAAGCTGATCAAACACAGCTGGAGCTACATCTAGAATAACTTCCATATTGTTATCTTTTGCGTGATTAATAATCTCTTTAAATTCAGCTACAATTTCTTCTTTCGGACGATTCACAGATAACAAACAAGTAAATATTCTTGAAAAACCGTGTCGTGCCGCTGCGGAAATATAAGCCATATCTTTTTCTTTCGTTGAATGTTCTGGATAAAGTGAAATTCCTAATTTACGCTCCATGCTTTTGCATCTCCTTCACACGTTGTATTAATGCCATGCTCGTAAATCTATATTTTGCAGATAAACACGTTGCACATAAAATTGTCGGTACAATAATTACGTACGGTGAGTGTAGACCTAACATTACATATGCACCCATTGAACAACCGATAAATAAAACTGATACTAATAGTAACACTAATAAAGATTTACTTTGTACCCATTTCGAATAATGGGCAATACACTGTCCAACCACGAATGTAATTAAGATGATAATTGCTCCGAGCATTCTGTTTTCTCCTCTCCTGCTAATTGTTGTTTCTCATACATTTTGAAGAATGGATAGTAAATAACGAACGAGATAACAAAGTTAACAAGTACAAGTACACCAGCCATAATTGTCCAGTCCGTACTAATTACCGCTGCAATTGGTGCTAACATCGTAAATGGCAGTTTCGCCATCATGAGTGGAATCATACCTGAAACAACTGCGAAATATGATACTGTCGTTGTCACTAGCGGTGTAATAACGAACGGAATAATTAAGATTGGGTTCATTACAATCGGAGCTCCGAAAATAATTGGCTCGTTAATATTGAATAAACCTGGTACGAATGATAATCTACCTAACTCTTTTAGGAACTTAGATTTAGAGAGCATAAACATAATTACTAAAGCTAACGTTGAGCCTGATCCGCCAATCCATACGAACCATTGAATGAATTGCTCTGTAAATAAGTTTGGTAACTGATGTGCATTTCCTGTAGCCGTGAACACTTCCATATTTTCAAGAATTGCTGAATCCCACATCGGACGAATGATTGGTCCTAAAATCGCCGGTCCATGTATACCAAATGACCAGAAGAACACGATTAAGAATACTGTTAATAAACCACCGAATAAGTTATTTCCTACTAGTACTGATTTTAATGGTGCGATTAAGTATGTAATTGTTGTATTTACATCGAATTTCAAACCGTAGCGAATGCCCCAGAATAAAAGAATAACTACTAATGTTGGAATTAATGCTGCAAACGAATTTGAAACTGCTGGTGGTACACTGTCTGGTAATTTTATTGAAATATTATGCTTAATCATAAAATGATAAATTTCTACTGCAATTAATGCTGTAACAATTGCGCCGAATAAAGACGTTGCACTTAATGTTCCTACTGAAATATATCGACCTGCATCAATAACACCTGGTACAGCTTTCGTAATTTGAATTGGTTCAACTGATGCTAGTAAAAAGGCGAGTACAGATAGTAGCCCTGCACTTAATTGATTGAGCTGATAAAAGTTCGCGAGCGAAGCCCCTACACCAAACGCTGCGTATAAGGCCATTAGTCCTACTGTAAATCGGAATGGAATATCTAAAATATGGCGAAACGGTGCAATCCATTCCATATATGCATCAATTGGTAAATTTAAAAAGATAACGAAAAATGACCCGACGATCGTTAACGGTAATGTAGAAATAACCCCATTTCGAATTGCCAATAAATGTCGTTGTCCTGCAATCTTTTGCGTTGTTGGCATAATCTTTTGTTCCATAAAACTCATAAACCCATTCATCAATAGCCCTCCTCTTTCTCTCTACTATAAAAGAATAAAATAAACTTTATAACATTATAATGTTTATATTTAAAAAGATATAATTATGTTAAAACTAATTGTTCTGCTTGCTTAAGCACCTTCAAACCATCACACATGCCATAATCTCGTTGGTCTATAATTGCAACTGGTATGTTGTATGAGTTTGCAAGAAACTCTACAGCTGGAAATAAATATTTCACTTGTGGACCGATTAAAACGACATCGGCTTCTTTTATTTCAAGTTTCACAAGTTCTGAATCAACCGCCTTAATTTTATAATTCTTCCCCTGTTTCTTTGCCTCTTCTTGCATTTTTCTTACGACCATACTCGTTGACATGCCTGCTGCACAACATAATAAAATATACATCTTATACTGTCACTTTCTCTTCTACTCGTTTATGAAGAGTAATAAATTCTTCAGCTAGTTCTTTCACTGTAATTGCATTCATTAAATGGTCTTGTGCGTGCACTAACAGTAAACTGATTTCTGCATGATTTCCTCTTGCCTCTTCTTGAATTAAATCCGTTTGAATACGATGCGCTGCTGAAATTTCCTCACTAGCAAGTTTCATCTTTTCACCGGCATTCCCGAAATCTCCTTGTCTTGCAAAAGCAATTGCTTCAAGCGCCGCGCTTCTCGCATTGCCACCATGTAAAATTAACGCAAATGGAGTTTGCATATCAGCCATTTTAAATTCCCCCAAGCTATATGTTTTCTATATTTTTATCTTATTATGAAAACGCATACAATTAAACATAAAAAACTTCCGTTATGTAACGGAAGTTTTTATATACTTTTTCAAAATGATAATAAAATCTCTTGAAAATCTTCAATTACCTCGGTCTGAGTAAGTTTCTCTATCGTAGTTTGACTAGACATAATATCATATAAAAAATCATAAAGCCTTTGCAAATCTTCATTATTATTGCGCTTTACACTAAATAAAATAATTACTTGTACTTTTTTATCTCCCCAATCAACAGCTTTTTCAAGTGTGCAAAACATCAAAAAAGTTTCCTCACTTAATAACTGCATCGGATGCGGGATTGCAACTGAATTCCCAACCGCTGTCGGAGACGTATTTTCTCTTTCCATAACAGAAGCATAAAAGTTTTCTGGTACATAGCGTTTCTCAGCAGCTTTCTCACATAAAAACTGAATAACATCCTCTTTCGTAGAAGCACTATGATTTAAAAAGATTAAATCTTCCTTAATATATTGCCGCACACTATTATTTACATTCGTAAACAACCGCTGACCAATCGATTTAATCTCTTTATCATCAAATATTGAATTCACTTTTATAACTGGAACAGGCAAGCCACTCGGTATATGAATCGTACTAATAATACAATCTATTTTTTCTTTATAAAGATCTTCTACTTTCAATTGATAATAGCCTGTAATACCTACAATCTCTAATTTATCTCGGAACTGTGATAAAATTTTATATTTTAATAGTTGTGCACTTCCTTGACCAGTCGCACAAACTAATAAGCATCTTTTCTTTTGATTCTGCTCCTGCAAACGGCTCATCGCTCCGCCGAAGTGAATTGCTATATAACCAATTTCACTTTCAGGGATCGATTCACCCGTATATTCACCAATGATATCTCCAACAAGAACCGCAATTTCAAAAGCATACGGATAATTCTTTTTCACTTCTGCCAAAAGAGGATTTCTCGTATTTAACTTATACTTCAAACGATTTAATAACGTTTTTAAATGAATACCAAATCCAAATAATAATTCTTCATCATAATAAAAAATAAGATTCCGTTCTTCCGCTACTTTAAAAAGAATATGTTGCATAAATGCATATATATCTTTTCCTAATAGCTCTTCTACATTTTCATAGCGATCTCTCGTTGTAACAGCAGTACTTAATAAATGCATCGTCACATATAATACTTCTTCTTCTGGAAATGAAAATTTTAACTCTTTCTCTAAATCTCCTAAAATCTGCTTCGCAATTGTATATTCTTTCTTTATTATAAGTTCTGATTGCTCCACATGCAGTCCTTTCATATAATGTTGACTTTGACAACGCTTTAATGCGATTGCAATATGAATGACTAAATTATCAATTTCTATATCAGATAAATATATTGTTCCGCCTTCAATATACTTTAATATAATTGAACGAATGAGTGATATATGAGGTAGCGATAAATACGTCTCCGTCTGCTCAAATTGCTCATGAAACGGAGTATGGTCATAACGCGGTAAACCATATTGTGATAAACAAGAACGAATATTAAATTCCTTTCCAACAATACGTATACCATAATACGGTCTCTTCTCAATTTGTAATTTATAGCGACTACATATATCTGTAACATCTTTCATAATTAAATTGACCGTTGATTTGCTCACATAAATCTCTTCCGCTAATTCTGAAAGCTTCACATATCCCTCTGTCGTTAAAACACGCTGCAGAATGTACGCTATTCTTTCTTCATAAGAAGTTGGAATCTTTTCCGTCTGTTTTTGAAATAGACTCACACAAAATTCTTCAAATTTCTTCATTTGTATAATTTCTAATTCGTACCCAGTCCCTCTTTGCGATTCGATTTTCGCTCCGTTTTCTTCCAATATATCATTTAATAATTTTATATCCTTTTGAATCGTCTTCGTCGATACATGTAAACGGCCCGCTAAAAAAGCTCGATTTAACATCGATTTCTCTTCTAAAAACTCCTCTAAAATAGAAATTAATCGCTGATGCACCTTTGTCATAGCTCTTCCTCTCGCTCTTTATATATAAAGGGGGAAAAGCTGCTGAAATCAGTAGTTTTTCCCCTTTATATTCTCTCTATTTCTTTAATGTGAATCCGAATTTATCCCATGCTTGTAAATAGTCTAGTAAGAAAATCTCTTCTTCTACAATTCGACCAACTACATTTGTTTTTCCTGTATTCACCATATCTTTTAATGCAATTTGTAATTCGCCTTTATACTGGCCATATTGTTCATTATCAATTAATAAATCTCCACGCTTAATCTCACGCGTATTATGAGGTTTAAACTCTTCTTTTTTATATTTCACACGACTTTGTGTAGAACGAATCATATATTCAGATACATCTCCGCGATAAAAATGTGGTTCGTCTAATACGATAATTCTTTCTAGTTCTGTCGTTGTATCATATAGTTCTATATCAAATGTTTGTTTCTCTTTATTTAATGCACCTAGTGCTTGTAATTCTTCTTCTGACGCATATGCGTTTGCAATAATAACATCATCAATTAATTCCGTCGCGAATAAATGCTTCGCCTGTGTTGTCATCGGTAATTCACGATGCTGCTCTAATGTACATAACCCTTCTGTTACTGGCCAAGGTCCGTATGTTGCATCAAATGATGAAATAAAAGCAGCCGTTCTCATACCGTAATCTTTAAATTGTTTCGAGCATTTAATGAAATGATCGTATGATAACCCTGAATAACGATGCGGATAAAAATTATGACAACCAATTAAATTTTCACGATTTGGTCTATGACTCATAATGTTATCTACATACTTCGTACCATTACTCATATTAATCTCAATTTTCAAACCATACGGATTATAAGTCATAATTGATTCTTCTAATCCTGAGAAACCAACATCTAAACGAATACCGTACGCACCTAATTCATGGAAGAATGATAAATCATTATACGAAATACCTAATTGTTCAAAAACAGATGGACTAATATCAACTAATACTTGGAACCCTAATGCATTCGCATGAGAGATCGTTTCTTTAAATTCTTCTATAATTTTCTCTTTTTCTCCATCCACAGATAATAAACATGTGAACACACGTGTAAATCCATATTTACTTGCTAATGTTAAATACTCCTTATCTTTCTCTACTGTTGAATGTTCTGGATAAATAGAAATACCTAATCGTCTCATATGTAAACGCCTCTTTCTTCATCATATTGTAAACCTTTTCAAATATATGTAGTGAAAAAGTATATATCCCCTTCTTGTTCACTACCCTTTTGAATCCGCTTTCTTTAAAGAAAAAACAATTTCTATCATTCTTAACACCTACAAGTCTATACATCTATACTTTACATCTTTTTGTCATAGTTGTGTAGCTTTTACACAAATTTGTCAGTTTTTCATCTTAAAAATTGTTATCCGTTTTCAAGACACCTTCCTTGACTGTTTCATTGGCCAATACATATACTCGAAAGAAAAGAGAAAATTTTATATAGGGGATGAATATATGGGAGAAGCAATACTCGTAAAACGAGAACCGTTATGGACAAAAGAGTTTGTTGCTTTAATTTTTGCAAACTTATGTATGTTTTTAGGGTTTCAAATGTTAATTCCAACCTTACCTGTTTATGTGAAAGAAATTGGTGGCACAAGTTCCAATATCGGATTGGTTGTCGGCATGTTTACCGTTGCGGCACTTTTTGTTAGACCGCTAACTGGGAACGCCTTGCAAAAATTTAATAAAAAAATCATCTTAATGATCGGTACTGCTATTTGTTTACTCGCTATGGGCAGTTACCTTTTCGCCTCAACAATCTTTCTCTTGCTTGCTGTTCGTATTTTACACGGAGCTGGTTTCGGTATTACAACGACTACATATGGAACTGTCGTTTCTGATTTAATTCCCTCAGCTCGCCGCGGAGAAGGCATGGGATATTTTGGTCTTTCTGGAACAATCGCAATGGCCCTCGGTCCACTTATCGGACTATGGCTTATGCAAACATATAACTTCACAATTCTTTTTTTATGTGCATTATCGTGCACAATTGTTTCATTAATATTAACGAAACTACTTCAAATCCAAAAAACGAAACAGCCTCCACAACAATCATCTAGTTCTTTTCTCGATGGATTTATTGAGCGTAAAGCTTTACTTCCTTCATTATTAATATTATGTATTACATTAATGTACGGAGGAATCGGAAGTTTTATAACACTATTTGCTACAGAAGTCGGCATAGCTGATATTAGCCTTTTCTTTTTATGTAATGCACTAGCAATTGCTGTGACTCGTCCATTCTCTGGAAAGCTATATGATGCGAAAGGCCATACTTTCGTCATCATTCCGGGAGTTATTATAACGTTTACAGGTATTATTTTATTGTCGTATACGACGACAATTCCGAGCTTAATTATTGCTGCAGCATGTTACGGAAGTGGTTTTGGGGCGATCCAACCTGCACTACAAGCATGGATGATTGACCGCGTAGCGCCGCATCGACGTGGCGTAGCAACGGCTACATTCTTCTCCGCATTTGACCTTGGTATCGGCGCTGGAGCTATTATATTTGGATTTATTGCTCATTTTACAAACTATGCAACTGTATATCGTTACTCCTCTCTGTTACTTATTGCTTTTCTCTTCATTTACATTACAAGCATAAGAAAACAAAAGCATAGCGATAAAAACACGGAAAAAGCTGCTGGATAAATCAGTAGCTTTTTTATCGTGTTAAAAAATTATTTTCCCTCATTTTGCTGTTATAAAACTACATGCATTTTCCTACATATTTTTTTAACTTTCATCAAAAAATATACGATGAACTCGCAGACGCTTTCCTTGATATTCAACTGAACATTATTATTCTAAAAAGTGTGATTTCTTTACAAAATTAAGATTTTCACAAGATGAAAACCAATAAAATACAGCTGTTTCTTTAAGGGATTGTAAACTTTTCTTCTCTTTGTAAAATTAGTGTAAATTTTACTAGCAAACCGTTTACAGTGCCTCAAGGTTCAGTTAATAATTACATCGTACATGAAATTTAAGGAGTGGAATGCGTGGAATATAATGTTCAAGATATGATCTTCCAGTTCATTGGTGGATTAGGTATTTTCTTATTCGGGATTAAATACATGGGCGATGGACTGCAACAAGCAGCTGGAGATCGTCTTCGAGATATTCTAGATCGTTTTACAACAAACCCACTTATGGGTGTACTAGCAGGTATGTTAGTTACTGTATTAATCCAATCAAGTTCAGGAACAACCGCTTTAACAGTCGGACTTGTAAGTGCTGGATTTATGACATTAAGACAAGCAATCGGTGTTATTATGGGTGCAAACATCGGTACGACAGTTACTGCATTTATTATCGGAATTAAAATCGGAGAATATGCTCTCCCAGTTATGGCAGTTGGAGCAATCTTACTATTCTTCTTTAAAAATAAAAAAGTACATTCTGTAGGTCAAGTTGTATTCGGTTTTGGTATGCTATTCTTCGGTTTAGAATTAATGAGCGCAGGTATGAAACCTCTTCGTTCTTTAGAGTCATTCCAAGATTTAATGATTAGCATGAGTGATAATCCAATTTTAGGAATTGTTGTCGGTACAGTCTTCACTTTAATTGTACAGAGCTCAAGTGCAACAATCGGTATTTTACAAGAACTATTCGGTCAAGGTGCAATCGATTTACAAGCATCTCTTCCTGTATTATTCGGTGATAACATCGGTACGACAATTACAGCAGTATTAGCAGCTATCGGTACTTCAATTGCAGCAAGACGTGCAGCATTAGTTCACGTTATCTTTAATATTATCGGTACAATTATCTTTACAATTTTATTAGTACCATTTACAAGTTTAATTCAATATTTCCAAACATCATTAAACTTGAATCCAGAAATGACTATTGCATTTGCACACGGAACATTTAACGTAACAAATACAATCATTCAGTTCCCATTCATTGCAGTATTAGCATGGATTGTAACAAAAATTATCCGCGGCGAAGATTCTGCTATTAATTTCAAACCGCAACATTTAAATCCAATCTTTATTGAACAATCTCCAGCCATCGCTTTAACTGAAGCTCAAAAAGAGATTATCCGTATGGCTGAGTTCTCATTACATGGATTAAAAGAAGCAAATCAATTTTTAAATACACAAGACAAAAAACACGCAAACATGGCTACTCAATTAGAAGGAGCTATTAACAATTTAGATAAAAAAATTACCGAGTATTTAGTTTTACTGTCAGAAAAGCCACTTTCACCTACGGATTCTGAAAAACATTCTGTTTTAGCAGGTGTTGTTGGAGATATTGAACGTGTCGGTGATCATGTAGAAAACCTTGTAGAACTTGTAGATTTCCAAATTTCAAACCGTGTTTCACTATCAGACGAAGCATTAGCTGAATTAAACGAAATGCTAGAATTAACGATTTCAACACTGCAAGACTCAGTTGAAGCTTTAACAAACTTCGATACTGAACTAGCTCAAACTGTTATTGCAAAAGAACGCAAAATCGACCAAATGGAACGTGTTCTTCGTAAACGTCACGTATTACGTCTAAACGAACGCAGCTGTTCAGGTGATGCAAGTATCATCTTCGTCGATATGGTAAGTAACTTAGAGCGCATTGGCGATCACGCTGTAAATATCGCTGACGGTGTTTTAGGCGAACAAGGAAAAATCAATTTAAAACAATCATTATAATGAAAAAAGAGACGCTAACTTAAGCGTCTCTTTTTTCATTATATTTTAACAACTGTTCTTCCTTTTAACTTTCCTTGCAATATAAGTGTAAACTTCTTCTCTAATTCTTCTAATGTACATTCTTCTGTATAAGATAGTAATTCTTTATTTCCCCATTCTTTCGCTAAAAGCATCCACACATCTCTTCTCACATCCACTGGACATTGCACGGAATCTACCCCTAAAAGGCTTATGCCTCGTAAAATAAATGGATATACTGTTGTTTGTAGTTCCTGGCCTGCCACATTACCGCATGTCGTTACACAACCACCATACTTTACTGTTTTTAAAGCTGTTTCTAACATATGTCCACCTACAGTATCGATAACTCCGGCGTATATCCCTTTTAACATCGGTCTTCCTGATTCATCATTCAATTCCGCGCGATGAATCACTTTTTTCGCGCCTAGACGTAGTAGCATCTGTTCCTCTTCCATTTTCCCTGTCGCTCCTACTACGTTAAACCCTAACTTACTTAATATACTAACAGCTACACTCCCTACGCCGCCTGTAGCACCCGTTACTAAAACATCTCCCATACTAGGCTTGATTCCTGCTCCAATAAGCTTATATACCGACAAAGCCGCAGTAAAACCTGCTGTCCCATACATCATACTTTCCTTTAATGACAATCCTTCTGGTAAAGGCACGACCCAAGATGATGGCACGCGAATATATTCTCCGAAACCACCAGAAGTATTCATCCCTAAGTCATATCCCGTTACAATAACTTGATCTCCTACCTTAAAAGAGTTATCTTCACTACTCACAACTTCTCCTGCAGCATCAATTCCCGGCGTATGAGGATATGTTCTCGTAACCCCTTTATTACCAGTAGCTGAAAGGGCATCTTTATAATTTAATGAAGAATAATGAACTTGTATGAATACGTCTCCCTCAGGTAAACTACTTACTTCTCTCTCAACAACTTTTCTTACAAACTGATGATTTTCCGTTTCGTTCACAACGATTGCTCGGAATGATGTATGATTCATTATGCTCTCTCCTTTATCCGTCAAATTCTTCTTTATTATATAGAAGAAATAGGTAAGCTTACTCATTTCTTCTTGGATATATTTCAACAAATCTTACTTCCCTATCATTTTCTCATAATATATATTTTCATTTCTACTAAAAGCCCTTATACTTATTCTACATCTGACAAATAATATATAGAAAATCTGACTTTTTATAAATAAATTGAATTTTTACGAAATGTAAATGATTTGTAATGTTTTTTTTCGCTAAATTTCATTATAATAAGTGGATATGAGTGTCGTATTTCAATCCAAATGAAGGAGTACAAGAAATGGAGCAAAACCCATCTTTGCAAGAAAATACACGCAGTAAACCGAAAAAAAATAAGAAAAAAATAAAAATTATTATAAGCGCTATACTATTCGTTTTATTAATAGGCGGCGGTTATACTTGGTTTTTAGTAAATAAAGCATCTTCTGCTGTTCGAAATGCCGCACACGATTTAGCACGCGGTGATAAATCTGATTTACGAGATAAAGCTGTAAAACCTATTACAAATAACGTCTCTGTTTTAATAATGGGTGTTGATGAAAGCGATGTCCGAGGAAAAGAATATGGTGAAGCTATAAGAACAGATGCGCTTTTACTTGCAACATTTAATAAAGATAGCAAAACTGTTAAACTATTGAGTATCCCACGTGACACATATACTTATATTCCAATAGAAAAGAAAAAAGATAAAATTACACACGCTCATGCATTCGGTTCTGCTAAAAACGGAAAAAATGGCGGACCACAAGCAAGCATTGATGCAGTTGAAAAATTAATGAATGTTCCTGTCGATTATTTTGTGAAATTTAACTTTAAATCATTTATAAAAATCGTCGATGACTTGGGCGGTGTTGAAGTTGATGTACCAGTTGAATTTACTGAGCAAGATAGCAATGATAATGCTGAGGCAATTCACCTAGAAAAAGGTGTTCAAAAGTTAAATGGCGAAGAAGCTCTTGCTCTTGCTAGAACAAGACACATCGATAGTGATGCAATGCGTGGACAACGTCAACAACTCGTTATCGAGGCTATTTTAAAGAAACTAACAAGTGTTGGTTCTGTAACAAAAGTTGGCAACATCATTGATGATATTAACGGACAATTCGTTACAAACTTAACATTTGATGATATGCTTTCATTCTATAAATATGGATCGGATTCGGAAATTGAGAAATTACAAATCCAAGGTGATGATTGCTATATGGCAAAAGGTGACGATACATGTAGCAAATCTGCTGGTGGTGGTCGAACTTACTACTACAATCCAGATAAAAAAGAATTAGCTAATGTTACAAATGAACTTCGTACTCATCTTGGGCTACCTGCATATACAAAGTCTTACTCAGACTCTGATTCGAAAAAGACAAAAGAATCTAAGTCTGAAAATTCAAGTGAACGCGAATCAAGTAACAATGAAGTGAAAAATAAAAACAAAAATAGCAGTGAAGATACAGAAACATCGTCTAGCGACAATGAATAGTAAAGAAGCAGTACTCTATGGAGGTAGAGTACTGCTTCTTTTTATTTCTTCAGAATCAAAAATCAGAACTTTCTAACTATCTTTTTTAATATTTTTAAATTATAATAAATAGTAGCAATCTATTCCAATTATCAGGGGGCTCATACATATGAAAGCTGCAGTAAAACATAACATCTCAGATTTTAAAGACTACTTAAAATCCAACGATATATACATGGAAGAAAATATAGATGAAAATGATGGCTCTGTTCATTTTTCAGTAGGATTAGAGACAGAAGCTGGCGCAAAAATTCAACTTATCGCTGCTTTCCAAAACGAACATCCTACGGTAGATATATACTGCTTCAATGTTGCTCACGTGCCTGATGCAACATCAACAAATGATATTTTACATGTTATTAATGAATTAAACACATCTTATCGCTTTGCAAAATTCACATTAAACAAGCAAAATGCAATTGATATTTCAGCATCTCTTGCATTCTCAGAACCAAACTTTAATCCAGCACTTGTCTTTGAACATACGAGAATGCTATATAAATTAGCAAATGACGAATATAAAAACTTAATGAAAGTTATTTGGGCATAAAGTAAAACTATAATCCGTTAGGTTTACGGGCAATAAATAAAAGGATGGGCTGTAAGCAGCACCATCCTTTTATTTTGATATCATATCGATCCACATTTTAACAGCAGTGCCTACAATTAAAGTGGACAATACATATTGCAGTACTTTTTGATTTAGCCTCTTCCCGACTCGTGCTCCAAGTGGCGCAGCAAATATACTGGCAACCGCAATAATTAGAGCTGGAATGATAACTACTTGCCCAGTAATCACTTTTCCTGTAGTAATCCCTATTGAGGAAATAAACGTAATAGCGATAGATGTTGCGATCGTCATGCGCAGTGGTAATTTTAAAATAACTAGCATAATGGGAACTAAAAGGAACGAACCTCCAGCTCCTATAATGCCTGAAGCTCCCCCTACAACGAACGCTAACAAGCTTGCTAACCATTTATTATACTTCACATCTCCACTATTATTTTGTTTCGGTACAAACATCATAATAGCTGCAATTGTAGCTAATGCTGCATAAACAACATTAACTGTATGTTCCTCTAATATGTTAGCACCGAAACTCCCTATGAAGCTTCCTATTAATATACTAGCTCCCATATACATAACTAATGTTTTATTCATGTCATTACTTTTCCGGTATGCCCACGCGCCTGCAAAAGTTGCAAAGAATACTTGTACCGCTGTAATACCGCTCACTTCATGTGACGTATAGCCAGTAAATCCTAGCAATACTGGAATGTATAAGATCATTGGATAATTAATAATCGCGCCACCAATCCCAACCATTCCTGATATAAACGATCCTATAAACCCAATTATAAAAAGTAATACGACTAAGCTCATCTTACATCCCCCGCCTTCTAAAAAGAAGGTGATTTAAATGAATAAGTTTACATTCCCATCCGAAGCATCTGCTAAATATGCCCCTACGCCTGCAAACTCTACCCCTTCCATAATCTCTTCCTCTTTTAACCCTAATAAATCTACTGTCATTTGACAAGCTACAAGTTTAATTCCTTGTTCTTTCGCCAAATCAATTAAATCTGGCAAAGGCATTGCGTTATGTTTTTTCATAATGCCTTTAATCATCTTTGGCCCCATGCCAGCAAAATTCATTTTGGATAATCCCATCTTATCGGCACCGCGTGGCATCATTTTTCCAAATACTTTTTCTATAAATGTTTTCTTTACATTCACATGTTCATCTTTCCTTAAAGCATTTAATCCCCAGAAAGTATGAAAAATAGTTACCTCTTGGTCATACGCCGCTGCACCATTTGCAATAATATAAGCAGCCATTGCTTTATCGTAATCTCCGCTAAATAACACGATTGTCGTTTTCTTCTGTTGTTCCATATTGTTCTCCCTCCAATTACCTATAGGGGTATTTATCTGTTTATAAAAAGGCCCAAATCACTTACTTCACTATATGACTTTACCTTCCCACGCTAACATACCACCTATCATATTGATTGCTTGAAAACCGTAGCTCTCTAGAAACTGAACTGCTCTTCCACTTCTTCCGCCAGAGCGACAAACGATAATATACTCTTTCTTTTTATCCAACTCATGCATTCGAAACTCTAATAGCCTTAGCGGAATATTACATGCTTCTGGAATTCTTCCTTCTGCTACTTCTTCTACTTCACGGACATCTACGATATTTACTGCTTCTTTACGTAACAATTTTTCTTCTAATTCTTTTGCTGTCATTTCTTTCATTTTAAAGTCCCTCCTCACAAAGCATTCATACCACCTGAAACGTTTATTACTTGCTGAAACCCTAGTTTTTTCAACATCTTTGCAGCTTGCTTACTTCTCATTCCACTTTGGCAAATAACGATTACTTCCTTATTTTTATCTAACTGACTTGCTCTACTAGCTAACTCATTTAACGGGATATTCTGAAATCCTTTCATATGATTTCCTCTATATTCACCTACTGTACGAACATCGATAAGTTGTTTCCCCTTTTTTTCCACTATATTCTTTAATTCTTTTCCACTGATATTTTGCACACCTTTCACTGGTAAAAATCGTGAAATAACAAACCATGTAGCAAGTACAATGAAAAGCGTACTTACTATTGTTTTCATATAACCACCCTCTCTGCATTTATAACAATATTTTTTCCTACGCCTTCTTAATCCAAAATTTCAGCACATCAGCTTCTTCTACATGCTTTACGATGTCATGACCACCTTTATTTGCCCACGCTGGAATATCCTTAACTGATCCTTTATCCGTTACATGTACTTCTAACACTTCTCCAGTTTGCAAAGTATCCATCGCTTTCTTCGTTCTTACAATCGGCATTGGACATGCTAAACCTTTCGCATCTAATACTTGTTTTATATTCATCATCAATTCCTCCAATTTGTTATTTTTATAATGACTCATGCACTGCACAACGATTTGGGCCAATCTCCATTTCACGCTCTTCTTCCACACTCGGATGAATTTTCCCCATATTCGTTTGACGAATTTCTTCGTATGCATTTGGTTGTGGCGGTAAGTTCTCTGTCACAGTTTTACGAAACTCTATTTCATCAGCAATATTTAACCCTACATTCTCTTTAAATAGATCTTGTAAGCTCGCACTCACAATACCACTTTCATCCATTTCACTTATTTTTGAATAATGAGCTGGTAAAACAATTAAATCTTGAGACAGTTCCTTATAAAGTGTATATAACGTATTTCTTAAATCACTCACCCAATCTTCAGCCTTACCAGCAAGATCAGGACGTCCAATTGAATCTACAAATAAAATATCGCCTGATAATAAATAAGAATCATCTACAATAAATGACGTACTTCCAATCGTATGCCCTGGTGAGTATAACGCGTCAATTTCAATCTTTGTACCCCCCACCGTAATAACAGATCCTTCTACAAGTGGTTCATATGAGAAAACGACTTCCTCGGCATCTTTTGGCGGTAACCAATACGTACCACCTACCTTTTCTGCTAACTTACGCCCACCAGAAATATGGTCTGCATGTAAATGTGTATCCATTACATTCGTAATCGTAACACCATGCTCTTTCGCAAACTCCTCATATGCTTCAACCGTTCTTACTGCATCAATAACTGCTGCTTCATCGTTAGAAACAACCATATAAGATAAACAGCCTTTTCCAAGGCGATTAAATTGATATATACTTCCTCCGCCCTGTACATCCCCTACTTTTAACGGCTTCACATATTCACTCCAAGCTTTCATGCCACCAGCTAAATAATAAATATTTTGTAATCCCGCCTCTGTTAATTGCTCTGCCACAAATATAGAAGACCCTTCTTTTGCACATACTACTAAAACATCTTTATCTTTAGGTAATTCACTTACAATATGATCTACACCATCTAATAAGTCAAAGTAAGGTCTATTAATAGAAGAAACTTGTTTCCCTTCAATTTTCCAATCTTCATAATCCGTCTCATTACGAACATCTAAAATGAATAACTCTCCGAATAAAATTTTCTCTGCCACATCTTTTGCTTGTAACGGTTTAACATTCATTTCATTACCCCCATAGGTATATTTTTATTCAAAAAAATTTACTTCTCTATATTCCCTTGCCACTCTACCATACCTGGAATGACATTTTTCACATTTAAATAACCTTTCTCATTCAACATTTGGCAAGCTACATCACTACGGTTACCAGTTCGACAAATAACATAAATTTGCTTCGTCTTATCTAATACTGCGCTGTCTAATTCACCTAATGGTACCGAAATGGCGGATGGAATATGGCCAAAAGCAAATTCCGCTGCTTCGCGAACATCTAATACAATGTTCTCTTCTCCATTAGACAATATAGACTGTAATTCTGCATTCATAATTGTATGAGGATATTTCACAATTTCATTCACTTCATGCTCGTTTGCTTTCCTAACATAATGCACCAATACATCACCCTCGTGTTTCGTCCCGATATATTGATGTCCTACTTTACCCGCCCAACTTTTTATATCTACCGTAGATCCTTTATCTGTTGCCTTAACTTCAATCACCTGCCCTGGTGTTAACCCTTCTATTGCCTTCTTAGTTTTCACAATAGGCATCGGACAAGCCAAACCTTTACAATCTAAACTCATATCCACTTTTATACTCATAATCGATTCCTCCACAATTTATATACATATACCTGTAGGGGTATATTAAAACGTTTTTGAAAATCTGTCAACACTTACGTTTGACAGATTATCGGCTTTTTACAAGTAATTGAACAGCTTCTTTAATTAACTCTTCATTTGAACCATTACCACTTTCAAACTGTTCACGCAAACACTGCTCTAAATTCGTTCCAACAACGAGTCCAATTGTACGATCAAGTGCAGAACGAGATGCTGTTAACTGTGTAATAACTTCTCGGCAATCTTTTCCTTCTTCCATCATACGAAGCACACCACGAACTTGACCTTCAATACGTTTCAATCTATTTTTCATATCTTGATTATATTCCATTCTATAATCACCTCATTACCATTATGTCACCATTTATAACCTATGACAATATATTATACCCTATAGGGTATTTTGTAAACCCCTATTTTTAATTTTTGTCTTATATGTTCGCAAACCAAAAAATAAAACCTTAATCTATAGATTTTCATCTTCCACTAAATTTTTAAGTAGAAGATGAAAAATATCAATATACAACACGTTCTGGCAATACTGTCCCATACAACTTAAAACCACCATCTACATTCTTTACCTTATATCCCTTTTCCATTAACATACGCGCTGCAACATACCCTCTCATACCAAGTTGGCAAGTGATATATATTTCTTTGTCCATTGGTACTTCATCCAATCGATCACGTAATTCATCTAATGGAATATTAATAGAGCCTTTAATCATTCCCTGTTTTAGTTCATTAGGTTCTCGAACATCAATAAGGTACCCACCATTTTCAACAATGTGATCTATTTCATGCCATTGCACTGTGTCCACAAAACCATCTACTATATTACTTGCAGCATACCCCACCATGTTTACTGGATCTTTTGCAGAAGAATACGGCGGGGCATATGATAATTCTAAATCTGGTAAATCGATTACAGTTAAATTTGCCTTCATTGCCGTTGCAATAACATCGATACGCTTATCTACTCCATCACGCCCTAAAGCCTGTGCTCCGTAAATTTTTCCGCTTTCTTTATTAAAGATTAATTTTATTAGCACTGGCGTAGCATTCGGATAGTATCCAGCATGCGAATTCGCCTGTACATGTACTACCTCATAGGGTATATTTAATCGTTTTAATATTTTCTCATTTACTCCAGTCGAAGCAACTGTTAAATCAAAAACTTTAGCCACAGAAGTTCCCATCGTACCTTTATATAAAGACTCCGTATGACCATGAATAATATCTGCTAACATGCGACCTTGACGATTAGCTGGCCACGCTAAAGGAATCATCGTTTCTGTTTCTGTAACAAAATCTTTCACTTCAATCGCATCACCAATTGCATATACATATGGGTCAGATGTTTGAAATTTCTCATTTACCTTTATCGTTCCTCTAACTCCTAATGCTAATCCTGCATCTTTCGCTAAACTACTCTCTGGTTGTACACCAATTGCTAAAATAATCATATCTGTTTTTATAAGTGAGCCACTTTTTAAACGTACAACAGTCCCATTCTCTTCTAACGCATCTACACCATCTTCAAAAACAAGCCCAACATTGTGCACCTTCATATGCTCATGTACATATACTGCCATTTCATAATCGATTGGTGGCATCACTTGATTCGCCATCTCTACAAGAGTAACTTCAATCCCACGTTCTCTTAAATTCTCAACCATTTCCACTCCAATAAATCCACCACCAATAACCGTCGCATGACGTGGTTTCTTCTCATCAATATACGCTTTTATACGATCTGTATCAGGTACATTTCGTAACGTAAACAACGCCTTTGCTTCTTCAATGCCCGGAATAGGTGGAACAATTGGTTTCGCCCCTGGTGAAAGAATCAAAACATCATATTCCTCGTTATATGTTTTACCTGTAGTTACATTCTTTATAGTAATTGTTTTCTCTTCTTTATTAATCTTTACCACTTCACTCAATACACGTATATCTAAATTAAAACGCTTTGACATCCTTTCAACAGTTTGTACTAATAATTTTTGTCTTTCTGTAATGACACCGCCAATATAATATGGCAATCCACAGTTTGCAAATGAAATGTATTCACCGCGTTCAAACATAATAATTTCATCTTCCTCACTTAAACGACGAAGCCTTGCAGCTACTGATGCCCCGCCGGCAACTCCGCCTACTACAACTATTTTTCTGGACATATTTTAAACCTCCATATTATTTAATTTTCTCATGTAACACAAAACCTATACCTGTATGGGTATATGATAGAGTATAAAAAATTTAATTTCAATCAATATGTCTTTCTTTCACAAATTTGAAACAAAAAAAGAACTTAGATATTTCCAAGTTCTTTTTCATATAGCTCTGTTCTATAACTTTCTTTACTATTACATCAATACCTAAAGATGGTGTAGTATGAGGGCATACTTGTTTTAGATAACTGAACTACACCTACATTTAAATTTCCAAACTCAATAGTTTCACTTGAAGTTAAATATATTTCGCTTAAATTTCTTAAATACCAAAGTCTAAGAAAATGAATCCAAATGGATTTACTATATTTATTCAGACCATCTTTTAATATTATTAAACACATTGTCTGTTATCCGATTTCCAAAATTCATATTTTTATTCCCTCTTGTATGAATGGCTATTATTTTGATACCTGTATCAAAATAATGATATACAGGTGATCCACTTTGCCCTTCATAAGTATCAATCTTGTATGTTAGTCTGCTAGGATTAACATCTTCAATTGGACCATAATCTCTCCACATTGTGTAACGTTCATTTCCTATTTTATCAGCTGGATATCCAGGAATCACCGCAAGTAAACCTTTTGGTGATTCTACATAGGTAGTTCTATATCCAAACCAACCTGTATAATCTCCTGGAGACCCATTTAATTTAATCGTTCCATAATCATAATTTGAATTTTCGTTATCAGTCCATCCACTTACCGAGTAAAGTTTTGTTCCTTTATAAGGTAAATACGGTGCTTGTCCTCCATTACGTCCTGGAGTTACAATAACATTTGTTTCCCATCCACCAATTTCTTTATTGTAAATACAATGTCCAGCTGTCAGCACTGTATCTTTACTAATTAGTGCTCCTGTACATCCATAAATTTCTCCACTATTATACTGAGTTGCTATATGGACTACGGCACTATACGGATATGAAGTTGTATCATTAACCCGTATTCGATCATCTATTCCTATAACAGAATAGGTAAGAATGTTAGGTGAATAATTTAACTTCGTATTTTCTAAGAAGGCTCCCCAATCTTCCCCACCATGTTTACGCCCTTCAAATGAAGGCGAAACAAGATCTTCTCCCCTTCGATCATTACTATACAAAGATTGTTCTTGAAAAAGTACACGTTCTCCCTCATTTGAAACTGATGTCCACGATACATCTTCTGCATACACCTTTTGATTCACCAAAAATACTATACAAAAAAAGATAAAAAGAACACCAAGACTATAAAGAACCAACCTGCATCTTATAGAAATAAAGCTATACAACATAACTTACCTCCTATACAAGTGATAGCAAACAATTGAAGATCCCTTTATAGATTCTAGTTTTTCTTTTTTTAGAAGTCAACGTAATTAATAATGATAATCATTATTAATTACGTTGACTTAACAAAATCACACACTTAGTCATATTCTTTACTCTGCGTTCAAAAATCTGTCTCATTAAAGGTTCACTTTATTACATAAACCCGTAACCTTCTTCACAATCAGCTCCGCAGTATTCTCTCCCGGTGGCATTAACAAATTTGTAACTGTTCCATACACAATAGGACTTAATTCTACTTCATATCCGCCATATGCATATTCGTCTTTTGTGGGTAAATAACCAAGATATCCGTTCATATATCCACCAAAGAAAACTAATTCATTTTGAAGGATTTCTTTCATTTCTAGGGCAGTTTCTGAAAATGGTTCCATCGGTATGCCAGAGAAAATCCCATCATTAACTTGAAACAGTTGCACTTCTAAATCAATACTTAACCGCCGAATACCTTGCCTATATTTCTCTAATACGATAGTAAGCCATTCGTCCGTATTCACGCCCCACTGCTTCTCGGCTAATCGAGCCATGCTTCGTATCTCATCAAATTCAGGAATATCATTCAACTTCATTTGCATCATACTCGAAACTGTTCTTAAATTTACAATTGGGCTATATGTAACTGTTGGCAACATCGTTAATACATGTCCACTAAGTAAATAGGCCATTTGTTTTAACGCTTCCCTTGAACCGCGATATTTCGCATTCACATTTCCAGCGGCACCTTGAACGATAATAACAGGGCAGTTCACTATCTGCTCTAGAATCTCTCTCGTCATTCCAGGATAATCCGCTGATAATTCATCACTATCACCTTTTAAAACATTCGGATGCGCAGTACAAAATACTAAAACCCCAGATAACTCCTTCGTTTCAGCATCTCTTATTGCTAACATACCAATTCGTTTATCTACAACACCATCTATATTTGTTCCCATCTTCGCTTTTCCATCAGATGTTCTCTCTCTTCGATTGACCCCAATATCACCTGTCGTAACACTCCAGCCAACTTCACATCGCTTCAAGTTTTTATTAGCAGTAACAGCACCATGCACTACATTATTTACTAAAATAGTTTTATACGACTTTACTAAAGGATGATCACCGACTGTTTCCGGCCCAGAGTGTGTATGTGTATAAACAACAGTTATTCGCTCAAATGGCACATGAAGCCTACTTGCTACTCGCTCACGAATCATATTCGTATCTTCTACTAGCATCCCAATATTATCAATACTTATAAACACAGTCTTCATTTCATCTTTTTCAAATACAAAAACTGTCCCGTAAATACGTTCTTCAACATTATTTATGCCTGTCTCTCTATGATATCCGACAAAATCAATACCTACAGGCGGCGTAATATCAACCTTACATACCCCTATTTTGCTCATTTGGATCACTCCATTTCTCTATGTAACTCCCTTTTTTCAAGAATAGCATATTTGACCTTGTTCCAAATAAAAAAGAACGGACACAGTATCCTATGTCCGTTCTTCCCCTCACACATACTTCCGATGGACCATCTTCCCATCATAAGAAAACACAACGCCCTTACTCTCCACAATGGACTCCATATGCACCGTTCTTCCCCATAGCTGATGAAGATATGGTAATACTTTTTCTAAGTATTTTAAATCGAGCTCGATTCCTTCGTAACTATGTTTAATGTATAATTCTCCGTTCTTTAAGTAGTCTCCATCTTCTACTACTAAGTACGGGAACCCACCATTTGTCCGCATATTTACGAGTTGATCACGCACATTCTCCCATTCTTTATCTATTACTTTATATTCTTTTCCTTGGCGCTGGAATAAGTACATATCTTCTCGCATAACAAGATCTTTATTTAAGTAGTTTCTTAGGAACGATACGTCCCATTCAATTTCGCGTACTTCAAACATTTTATCACGGCCAGATCCTGGTTTTACGCCTCGTCGTTTCATTTCTTCTGTTGGATTGTTGTACCGTTCTTCAATATCTTCAAACATTTTAATACCGAGGTAGTATGGATTAATGCTTGTTTTTGATGGCTGTACAACACCCGCATTTAATTTTGCAAATTCAATTGCTTCATCAGATGTTAAGTCCATTTCACGAAGTATGCGTTGATGCCAGTAGGACGCCCAGCCTTCGTTCATGATTTTCGTTTCAAGCTGCGGCCAAAAATATAACATTTCCTCACGCATCATCGTTAATATATCACGCTGCCAATCTTCTAGCTCACGGCTATATTCTTCAATAAAGAGGAGTAAATCTTTCTCTGGTTGCGGCGGGATTTTCTTCTTTTTACGTATATTAGAGCGTTCTTGTTTTTTATTTCGGTTATCTAAATTCCATAAGTCATCGTATTGTGATACCTTTTTCTTTTCTACTTCTTCCTCTTCTAAATCATCGATACTCCACGCAAGTTTCGGACGCATAAGTGACGGATCAATATGTTCTTGAATAGCGAGCACCGCATCTAAAAATGTTTCTACTTCTGACTTTCCGTACTTATGCTCATACGCTTTCACACGGTCCGCTGTTGCGGCCATACTCTCTACCATATCTCGCTTCGTATTTGAAAAACGAATATTATTTTTGAAGAAATCACAGTGTGCTAAAACGTGCGCTACAATTAATTTGTTTTGAATTAAAGAGTTCGTATCTAATAAAAAGGCGTAACATGGATCAGAGTTAATAACGAGTTCGTATATTTTACTAAGTCCCAAATCGTATTGTAATTTCATTCTGAAAAATTGTTTTCCAAAACTCCAATGTGAAAACCTTGTCGGCATCCCATATGCACCAAATGTATAAATAATTTCCGCTGGACATATTTCATAACGCATCGGATAAAAATCAAGCCCAAATCCAGTCGCAATTTCCGTAATTTCCGCAATCGCATATTGCAGTGCTTTATCGTCACTTGCTCTCATTATTTTCCCTCCTTACACTTTCCCTTAAGAAAGTGTATGATGAAAAACAAGCTTTCATGAGGATTGATTGCATAATAAAAAGACACCCCCGCAAAAACGAGAATGTCTCATCTATTAACCTTCAATAATCTCCATCTTCTCCGTAATCGGAGTACGAGCTTTTCCTTCTGGCGCTTTATCGAAATAGCCGATATGAAGAATTCCAACGATACGTTGGCCTCTTGTTAAACCGATTCCTTCTATAAATAATGGATTGTAGTTTAATCCGCCTGATTTCCAAACGCAACCTAATCCGCGTTCCCAAGCAAGAAGTTGGAAGTTTTGCATAAATGCACATGTTGCAGCGTAATCTTCATCACGTTGAATTTGACGCGGATCTTCATTTATATATACAACGATTTGTGCAGGCGTGTTTAAGAAACGATCTGATAAAATTTTACCGCGTTTCGCTCTTTCTTCTTCTGTGAAAGAGTTTAATACTGCATCTACTAATTTCTTGCGGCCTTCTCCGATGTATAGTTTACAATTCCATGGTTCACGGTGCTTATGATTTGGTGCCCATGTTGCATCGTTTAATAGTTCAATTAATAGATCTTTTTCTACTGCTTTGTCTGTAAATGTACGAACAGAGCGCCTTTCTTTAATCACATTAGCGATGGAAGTATATGTAGTCATATTTATCTCTCCCTTATTTTTATCTATATGTATAATTTTATCTTCATTATTGATATTGATTTTCAATTTCGATTATACCTTAGTTTTTTACTATTAATCAATGTTTTATGTTGGAAAACTTCTAAAAACGTCATTCCATGCTGTGAATAAAAAAACTTAACTTGTTCACAAGTATTTCACATTTTATGGAAATGATATGTGTACAGTTTTCTACATTATCCATCTAGGAGGAGTTTACATGTACAAAAAAATCGCTGTTTGTATGACTATGACAGCATTATTATGCGGGATATCTACCTTCCCCGCTTCCGCTGCCACGCCAAAAGAAGTAACAATGCATCACCATAAACCAATTTCAGAAGAAGAAATGCAATCGCTAGAAAAACTCGGCTATAACAAACATGAAATTTGGAAAGCTGCTCATATTGCAAGAATTAGTAATAAAGAAATAAAAGATGTTTTAGCTTACTATAAGCAAAATAAATCTTGGGAGAAAACAGCCGAGCATTTCGGTGTAGATCCAAGTAAGCTGAAAAAGCATCATATGAATAAAGAAACAAAGCAAGCACTGCTACAACAGTTAGCAACTATGCAAAAATCCACACCGGATCAGCTAAAGCAAAAAATGAAAGAATATAACATCAAATTGCGTCACCTTACTGTGTTAACAATCATCTCTCAAAAAAGCAATACCCCTCTTGATGATGTATTAAAAATGAAAAAAGATGGAATGGACATTAAACAAATTGCCGAAAAATTAAATGTAAAAAGAGAAGATATACGAGCGGAAATGATGAAATTAGTGAAGTCTATTAAAGAACAAAAAACAAATTAAAATGCTAAAAAGGAAGAGCCATTCACCACTCTTCCTTTTCTTTATGAACTTTCAATTTTCAAGTATAAATTCCCGTCTTTCCCAAAAACTAACACAAGTAAATGATGTAAGTTAGGGGTGAGAAAATGTTCGGTTTATCATCTAAGAAATCAAAAAAGACTAATACAAAAACACTTTGTTCTATCCCAGAATTTATACAAACCATGAAAGAATCAAGCGATTTTGTCTCTTATAACATACTTAAAGATGAAACGTTGTGCTTGTTTTATTATAAATCTGTCGTGGAAGCACTTATTATTAAACAATTCATTTTAACTCCTATAAAAAAGGAATCGGAACAAATCCAAAACATCTCTGATTTATGTAATATCATCTCTATTGAAGACATTATTACCTCCCCTTCTATTGATGATATTCGTGAAAAATTATTAGGTGGATATATTTTAATACGATTAAAAAACAATTCGAATCCTGATCAATATGCTTTAATTCGTGCCGAAAGTACTGTTTTAGGAAAACGATTATATAACGATACAGAAAATGAGTATAGCGTAATCGGGCCTAAAATCGGTTTCGTTGAAAACCTTGATACAAATATCCACTTATTACGCCGAAATATCGTAACGGAGCAACTCATTTTTAAAGAAGTTACCGTCGGATCTATATCAAAAACGAAAGTAGCAGTTGCTTATATAGAAGGAATTACAAATGAACAATTTGTCAACACCGCACTTCAACGGCTAGAAGACATTGACTTTGATGTCCCATTTGATTCAACTATGATTGAGCAATTTATTAGTGATAATAGCAATTCACCTTTTCCTGTTCTATTACCTACAGAGCGATTAGATCGAGCTGTATTTGCGTTAATTAACGGGGAAGTTTTAATTTTAACAGATGGCTCTCCATATGCTTTATCAGGACCAACAACGTTACTGGATTTTTTCATTTCACCAGAAGATTATTATTTACCGTGGATGATTGGATCGTTCTTTCGTATTATTCGTTTTTTCGGAGCTATATTTTCTCTGTTTTCCTCCGCTATTTATACAGCGGCTTTAACATATCATTATCAAATGATTCCTGCCGATTTACTAGGTCCTATTATTTTCTCGAGAGCTAACGTACCTTTCCCTCCTATTCTAGAAGCACTCTTTTTAGAAATTACAATTGAATTGCTTCGTGAAGCAGGAGCACGTTTACCGACAAAAGTCGGACAAACGATTGGGATTGTTGGGGGGATTGTAATTGGACAAGCATCTGTTGAAGCAGCTTTAACAAGTACAATTTTATTAATTGCAGTTGCTTTATCCGCCCTTGCATCTTTCACAACACCGACTGTAAAGATGTCTTCTACTATCCGGTTGTTACGCTTTCCGCTTATTCTTTTAGCCGGTGCATTCGGAGGATTAGGCCTTATTGTCGGATTTGTATTTATTTTAGCTCATTTAATTAAATTAAAATCACTTGGATCACCTTATTTATTACCTTTATATCCATTTCGTGGTTTAGGTACAGCAGAAGGTTTTCTTCGATTACCATTTAGTCAAACGGCACAAAGACCTTCTTTTCTTAGACCAAAATCAAAATGGCGCTACAATCCAAACAAATCGAAGCAAAAACGTGATGGTGAGAATGAATGAAAAAAATTTTATTGCACCTTATCATTATCTTCTTCGTTTTACAAACTGGCTGTACACAAACGTATATAGTGGATGCACAGCGTATTATTCATATTGCTGGATTTGACATCACAAAAAACAAAAAATTCCAAGGAACTATTCTATTCCCAGAGTACACACATGGTGTAAAGTCTAAACCAGAGACGCAAACAACATCTGCCCGTTCACTTGAAACAATTGCTTCACGATTAAATGCGAAATCTCCTCACAATGTTGTTGTAGGTCAAATGCGTGTCGTCCTATTTGGAAAGGCTCTAGGGGAACGCGGAATGGGAGAGATTATTACTAACTTACAACGTGACCCAAATATCGGGCGTGATGTACAACTAGCAATTGTAGATGGATCGGCTGAAGAGCTTTTAAATTACGGAAAAAAAAATGGGTCTTTATATATTGCTGATTTACTCGAGCAAAATATAAGAAATGAGAACATTCCACAAACTGAATTAAACATTTTTTTATATAATTATTACTCTTCTGTATGTGATGCCTATGTTCCTTATATTAAAATGGACGATAATCATTCTGTCGCTGTCAAAGGACTTGCCTTTTTAAAAGGCGATAAAGTCGTCATGTATACGGATAAAAGACATTCTGTTTTAGCAAAATTACTTATTAATCCTACGAAAAATGGACGTTACGAAGCAGCAATAAAAAAGGATAAATATAAAGGTATGGTTGTTATACAAAACTTAGCTGGGGAAAATAAGTATGATATAGATCAAACTGGCGACATACCAAAAGTAAAAATCCATTTAAAACTAAATGGATTAATTAAAAACTCTCCTAATTGGATTGATCTAAGAAAAAAAACAAATATCAACTATATAAAAAAACAAATTGAACGAAATGTCGAAAAAGACTGTGAAGATTTAATAAAACAATTTCAAGAAAAAGAAATTGATCCTTTAGGAATACGAGATGAAATTAGAAGCCATACGAGAAAATGGAATATAAAACAAATTCGAAATATGTATAAAAATATAGCGGTAGATATAAATTTAGATCTTAATATTGTACAATCTGGAATCGGAGAATAGTGAGGTGAAATAAGCAATGAATACAATGAATAAAACAAAGACCGTATCTCCATATTTTGCATTTATTTTATTGCATTCTCTCCAGGTTGGTATAGGAATTCTCGGATATCAACGTGTAATTTTAAAAAATGCAGGTTATGATGCTTGGATTTCTCTTATTATTACAGGTATTGCAACTCATATTGTACTGTTTTGTATGTTAAAAATGCTTGAAAAAGACGGAGATTTAATTAGTATTCATACAACAACCTTTGGAAAATGGGTTGGCTCTATATTTTCTGTAATTTTCACTCTTTATTGCTTATTATTTTGCCTTACTGTTCTTCGTACATATATAGAAGTGATACAAGTTTGGATTTTCCCTACCATTAAGTTATGGAAACTTACGCTTATGTTTTTATTAGTCACTTACTACATTATAAAAGGTGGCTTCCGTTCTGTGACAGGGATATGTTTTTGGGGTATTGTTCTTCCTATGTTCGTTGTATTCTTTTTAGTCTATCCGATGAAGTATGCACATTTTCGTAATATTTTACCTATTTTTACACATTCACCTTTTGACATGCTTATATCTGCAAAACACTCTGCATTGGAATTTCTAGGGTTTGAAACAATTCTTATCTTTTATCCCTTTATTGAAAAAGGAAAATCTTTAAAGCGATGGGCCCATGCTGGAATTGCTTTTAGCACCTTAATTTATGTAGTTTTAGCTATCGTATCTTTTATGTATTACAGCGAGGGACAATTAAACCGTACTATTTGGCCTACTTTAACGATGTTAAAAATAATTAAAGTTCCTTTTATTCAGCGCTTTGAATATATTATTATTTTCGTTTGGTTTTTAATTATTTTACCAAACCTTTGCTTAACCATTTGGTCATCATGTCAAACGATGAAGCGTTCCTTTCATATTTCATTTAAATTTACATTACCGTTTTTTATTTTCATCATATTTTCAGCTTCTCTACTTTTCACAAACCGTGAAAGTATCAACACATTAAATACCGTACTATCTCAAGCGGGTTTATATATTGTATACGCTTATATCCCAATTTTATTTCTATTCCATTCGCTAAGATGGCGCTTCAAAAATCAGTCAAAAAAATCTTCAACCGATACACCGTAATCTCTGATACAATTTGATTAATACATTTGTAAAGGGGACAAGCGAATGAAAAAGTATGTATTTTCTTTACTTGCAGTACTAAGCTTAATTCTTGCTGGATGCGGAAGTACTGGTACAAATGACCAAAAATCTTCTGAATCAAAAAAAGAAGAACATGACCACGCATCGCACACTCAGCAAGCTGACATTCAAGAGAAAACAAAAGGAGTCGACACACTTCCTACCTTCCTAGATAAGCTTGATCCACAAATGAAAGATATCTACACCGTCGCTGGACAAAATGCAGAGCTATTAGATTGGATTCCATGCTATTGTGGTTGCGGTGAAAGTGTAGGACATAAAAATAATAAAAACTGCTTTATTCGTGAAATTAAAAAGAATGGTGAAGTTGTTTGGGACTCCCATGCAACGACTTGCGTCAATTGCCTAGAAATCGCAGTTGAATCTGCTTCCATGAAACAAAAAGGAAAATCAACGCTTGAAATTCGTAACTATATCGATAATAAATACAAAGAAGGCTATGGTAAACCAACACCTACGCCAATGCCAAAAGCTTAAAAAACGAGGAAACTCCTCGTTTTTTCTTTTCATTCACTTTTTTTCTTAACAAATTCTTTCAAGTGTATTTCTCCTTACTTATCACACACTATATATAACTCTCGGTAAGGAGGGTACACAGTGCAAACATATAACGACTATGATAAAGCTCTCTATTACACGTATTGCTGTAATTGGGATAAATTACTCGTTCTCATGGTTCAAACGAACGATCAATTATTTTCTAAGCGTATTGAGCATTTTTTACACGCTTATCAATACAGTAAAGAACTCCCAGAAGTTGATAAACAATTGCAGCTCCTATTTCAATATATTGACCACGCATCCCAAAAGTCTCATGTAGAAGAAGTAGAACAAATTCAAATGTAAACTATAGCGCTATTCTCTTCCGGAGAATGGCGCTTTTTTAAAATATTTATATCAATAAAAGTTTCTCCTTATAAAACTTTTATTGATAAACATATTTTTTCTTTCTTTTCCATACCACTTCATACTATAATTTAGTATGTAACTATTATAAGAGAGGTATAAAATATGGGACGAGAAAAAAAGCAAGAATATGCTTTACTTACCGCATGGGGAGCTTCTTTTATCGCTACACTAGGAAGTCTGTACTTTTCCGAAATCATGAAATTTGAGCCTTGTGTTCTTTGTTGGTATCAACGTATTTTTATGTATCCATTCGTTTTATGGCTCGGTATCGCTGTGGCAAAGAAAGACTATCGCATCGCAAATTATTCTTTACCAATCGCAACTATTGGTGCTTGTATTTCTTTATATCACTATGCAATTCAAAAAGTCGCAGCATTTTCAGCTGCTGGGGCAGCTTGTGGACGTGTACCATGTACGGGAGAATACATAAACTGGTTCGGCTTTGTGACAATCCCGTTTTTAGCACTTATCGGCTTTATTACAATCGCTGTTTGTAGCTTTATTGTCATCAAAAACAAATAAGGAGATGAAAGAATGAAAAAAATGCTCATATTTGGTGGTATTATTATCGCCTTGTTTGCGGCAATTTTCGCTGTAACACAAATGGAAGAAAAAACTACTACCAGCCAAAAAATGGAAGGAGGAAGTGCTACTGGTAGTCAAACAGATGGTCCTGACTACTACACAAATAAAATCTCTCTTTCAGATCTTCAAAAGAATTTACAAGAGAAAAAAGAAGAAACAGTATACTTTTATCAAACATCTTGCGTTCATTGCCAAAAATTATCTCCTGTCGTAGTGCCAATGGCTAAAGACTTGAACGTTGATATGAAAGTTATGGATATTGAAAAATTAGATGCTCCTTGGGATGAATATAAAATTCAAGGTACACCAACAATCATTCATTTTAAAGATGGCAAAGAAGTGAGCCGTATTAGCGGTGAACAGCCGAAAGACAAATTAAAAGAATGGCTTGAACAAACGAAAAAGTAATAAGAAAAGGAAACTCCTTCTACACATGAAATAGGCGTAAAATCCCACACTAATGTATAAGGAGGGGGTTTTATGCCAGAAGTAAGATGTTCTGTTTCCAACTGTTCTTTTTGGGGACAAGGTAACTTTTGTCAAGCAAGTGCGATCATCGTTCAGCCTGATGCAGATGAAACTGGTCAAACTGAAAATGATTCATATACAGCTGCTGTTTTAACAAACGAGACGCTAGAAAGTTCTGTAGCAACGAGTGTAGAGACTTGTTGTCATACATTTAAGCCTAAATATTAAACATAAAAAGCATACGATTCATCGTATGCTTTTTTACATCCCTCTCCAAAAATCATGCATAATAAAAAAGTACAAAATAACGAGAACGGCCGTCCCGCATAGGGTAATGCGCCGATATATACTCTTCTCTCCTTCCCTCGCTTTCACAAACGCCCAAATAAATCCGAAGAATAATATTAAATCAACATATGGAACATAAAAAGAAAAGACGAGAAACGCATATAAATACACGATAAATAAACAGGTCGTTACTAAGAAAACTTTAAACGCAAATTCACTTTTCATAATATAACCGCCCCCTATCTGTACTGTATTATATTCAGCAAAATACAATAGTTGCAGTTAAACTCCAAGTATAAATAAGCTACCGTCTATAATACGGTAGCCATTACGGAACATTGTATTTCCGTTTATATATATTACTTAAAATCGAAGAAGGAATTTGCTCGTAACGAATTTTCTCTCCTGTTTCATCTATAATATACGAATTGTTTCCTATATAATATATTCCATCTTTTCGTTTTGAGTACACCGGATATCTTTCATTTGGCAATACAGTTTTTACCTTCGTTAACTGTCCATTTGGTTCTTGCCAATATATATCCGCGCGGTCTACTAACGTAAGTACTCCAATTTGTTCTTTTTCTATTTTTCGACCATTCCAGCTCACAACGCGATAACCAAGCTTATTCGCTTCATATTCGGGGCTCGTATGAAAACGAGAAATGATTACTTTTGTTTGTAATTGTACTCTGTCATATAACCATTGTATATCCCTGTCATGCATGCGAATACAACCATTTGATTCCCTACTTCCAATCGTCCATTCCCGGTTCGTCCCGTGAATCGCATATTCATTCTTATCTAGTCCCAGCCACCTCGTACCGAGAGGATTATTCGGTGCACCCCCAGGTATTTTTTTTCGATGGTATTCTTTATTTTTAAATTTAGTTATAATACAAAAGTTACCTTCAGGCGTAGGTGTACGATCTCTTCCAGTCGTTACTGGAAATGTTTTTGTATAATTTCCATTCTCAAAAAAAGACAACTGATTTGTCGTAAGATTCACTAATATTAAATGATCTGTATTAGCAAAAGCACTAACCGGTAGGATGAAAAATAATAGTATGACGAAACATAACTTTTTCAGCTATATCCCCCCTAGCGCTCACTATAATAAGTGGAATTAACATTACTTTGCTCTTATAAATGAAAACTATCCATTTACAATAACGCCCCCATTTACGTGTATCATTTGTCCAGTAACATAAGAAGAATCACCAGACGCTAAATATACGTATGCCGGCGCTAACTCATATGGTTGACCAGGCCTTTGCATTGGGACATTGCTCCCAAACTGAGAGACTTTCTTCTCATCAAAGCTCGATGGAATAAGCGGTGTCCAAATCGGTCCTGGTGCAACACCATTTACCCGAATCCCTTTTTGCACTAACGATTGAGAAAGTGATCTTGTAAAAGCTACGATTGCTCCTTTCGTTGCGGAATAATCAATTAACGTTTCATTTCCTTCATATGCAACGATAGATGCTGTATTTATAATGACATCCCCTTTCTTCAAATGAGAAAGGGCTGCTTTCGTAACGTGAAAATAAGAAAAAATATTAATACGAAATGTTTTTTCTAGCTGTTCTGCTGTAATATACTCTAGCCCTTGCTGCGGATATTGCTGCGCGACATTATTTACTAAAACCTGTAAACTACCTAGCTGCTGGACGGTCTCTTGAACAACATCTTTACAATGCTGTTCATCACTTAAATCACCCGGCAACAATACACACTTTACACCTTCTTTCTCAACATATTGCTTCGTCTCATTAGCATCTTCTTCCTCATCTAAATAAGCAATCGCAACATTTGCTCCCTCTTTTGCAAAAGCGATGGAAACTGCGCGTCCAATTCCGCTATCTCCTCCCGTAATTAACACATTCTTTCCTTTTAACTTTTCACTTCCTTTATAATTTGGATCTTCAAACTGCGGAAGTGGATTCATTAATGATTCAATCCCCGGCTGTTTATTTTGATGTTGCGCTGGCATTGTTACAAAGTTTTTTTGCTGTGGCATAGCTTCTTTCAACTCCTTTTCCTTATAATGTGCATAATAAAAACTGAAATTCACACATCAAGTTACGATTAATATTCGAATTTAAGACACAAAATATGAATTGTTATAAACTTTTTATGCAAAACTATTGCAAAATAGTTTAAAAACGAATATTATATATAACTGTTGTGAAAATTATTCGTAAACAGAAAGGATGTTTATATGTTTAACCTTTCAAAACATAAAACTTCTATTAAAACTGAAATTATGGCAGGTATTATTACCTTCTTAACAATGGCATATATCATTGTCGTAAATCCTGTTATCCTTGGGGATGCAGGTGTTCCATTTGAACAAGCATTTACAGCAACAATTATCGCTGCTGTTGTCGGAACATTATTTATGGCAATCTTTACAAACTTACCAATCGCAATCGCGCCAGGTATGGGATTAAATGCTTACTTCTCTTACTCTGTTGTAAAAGCTCATGAAGGCATGACTTTCGCAATTGCATTCTCTGCTGTATTCGTAGCAGGTATGATTTTAATTTTGCTATCATTTACATCTTTCCGTACAAAATTAATGGAAGCAATTCCTGAAAACTTAAAACATGCAATTACTGCTGGTATTGGGCTATTTATCGCCTTTATCGGTTTACGTTTAACAGGTATCGTTACAAAAAATGATGCAAACTTAGTTGGACTTGGTGATCTTCACTCTGCTCCAGTTCTACTAGCATTAGCTGGACTTGGAATTACTATTATCCTTATGTCTTTAAATGTAAATGGCGCACTATTTATTGGTATGCTATTAACTGGTATTATCGCTTTCTTCACAGGACAATTAACATTCTCAAACGGTGTTACATCAATGCCTGGATTACCAGAAGGAATTATCGTTTCAAATCCAATTACTGCTGTATCTGACGTAATTAACTACGGATTATACGGCGTTGTATTTTCATTCTTCCTTGTTACATTATTCGATACAACAGGTACATTACTTGGTGTAGCTCAACAAGGTGGATTTATGAAAGACGGAAAACTTCCAAAAGCTGGACGAGCTCTTCTATCTGACTCATTCTCAGCAACAATTGGTTCTATGTTCGGAACAACACCATCAACAGCTTACATTGAATCATCTGCTGGTGTTGCAGCTGGTGGTCGTACTGGTTTAACAACTGTTACAGTAGCTGTTCTATTCGCACTAACAGCATTCTTCGGCCCATTAGTAAGTGCTGTTTCTGGTGTATCAGCTATTACTGCACCATCATTAATTATCGTTGGTAGTCTTATGATGGGTTCAGTTCGCCACATCGATTGGGACGCATTTGATGAAGCATTCCCAGCATTTTTAGTAATCTTAAGCATGCCACTTACATCAAGTATCGCAACAGGTATCGCACTTGGATTTATTTCATACCCACTTATGAAAGTGGCAAAAGGTAAATTCCGTGCTGTTCACCCACTTGTATATGTATTTGGAATTTTGTTTGCTTATCAATTGATATTCTTACCACATTAAAAAAGTAGAGCATCGAAATCCGATGCTCTACTTTTCTTTTATAACAATCATTCAAACTATAAAGGCACCTCCAAAATATGAAGGAGCTTATAACCTTTTAATACTTCTCTTCTACCTGTAATTCTTTACTATACTTTTGAATGAAAACTGACGAAACAACCATTACCATTCCTACACTAAATCCAATAAGCTGATCCAGTAGCATCTCATCATGTATGAGCCAGCGAAGTAGAAATACCCCTCCAAAAATAAGCATAGCAGTAAATCCGGTATGCCTAAGTCCTTTATATACATTTTCCATATGTATCACCTCTTCGCACAACATTATCCATATTATACCATACAACCATCAAGTAACCGTATCGTCCTCTGACAATATGCAGCTACCTTTTGATCATGTGTAACAACTAGCACTGTTTTTCCTTCTTTATTAATCTCTTGTAAAATACTCATAATTTTTTCCCCATTTTCTTGATCAAGAGCACCAGTCGGTTCATCAGCAAGTATAATTTTTGTATCTTGTGCTAAAGCCCTTGCTATTGCTGTTCTTTGCTGTTCTCCTCCTGATAACTCGTAAGGATATTTGTTAATATGCCTCTCAAGCCCTACCATTTTCAGCATTTCTTTTGATATTTGCATACGTTTCTTATGAGAAATTCTTCTATATATAAGTGGAAGCATTACATTTTCAATAATCGTATAATCATCGAGTAGCGAAAAGTTCTGAAACACAAATCCAACTTCCGTGTTTCTATACTTATGATAGTTTTGCTTTAATGTACTCGTATCCATTCCATCTAAAAAATACTTTCCAGCAGAGGGGCTATCGATTAAGCCAATAATGTTAAGGAGAGTAGACTTCCCCGAACCAGAGGGGCCCATAATGGCTATCATTTCGCCTTTTTCTATTGTAAGATTAATATCTTTTAAAGCACTAAAATTATTCTTTCCAAAGCCCTTAGCCACATTTGCGAGCTGAATCATCTATAACACCTCTTTCATATATGTATTTTTTATTTTTAGTACATTGAAATAAATGATTGCATATATAACGAGGATCATTACAAGTGATAAAGCACCTATAACAACCAATGATTCTATAGAGACTTTTAACGTTCCAAAGAAAGATACTATACTATTTTCTAGCCCTTTCTGAATTTCAATTACTCCGCTATTCTCCCATTGAAAATACATTATTCCTATACATATCGCTAAAACGAATAGCAACATATACTCAATAATAAATGGAAGACATATTTGAAAAGTGCTTGCACCTAACGCTGATTTAATAGAAATATTTTTACGCTCCATATAAAGTGCTGCCATTGATGTCAATACAATAGATAGAAATGAAAAAAATAAGACTGTACCGCTTAATAATAAGGGGTATGACATATTATCAATACCTTGTTTTTCATTTTCTAACAATTTATTCGGATTTGTAACATAATACGAATAACCCTTACCTTCCGTTACCTTTAATACTTTCTTTTGAAATTCATTTATATTTATCTTCTCCTTTGTTTCTATAATTAACCCATTGTATAAAAGTTCTACACTATAGAACTCTATTTCTTCTGTTCCAATTGGTAAAATCGCCATGTCATCTAATAATGTAATACGATTATCCGATATTTCACCACTTCGAGGATATGTAAATGGTGAATTTTTTTCTAAAAAGCCAATTACTTTTAGCTTCATTTTTCCAGATGGTATAACATCACCAATAGATACCTTTTCTATATAATTAGCCCCTAATATAACAGGTCTAATATCAAATACTGATTTATGAAATTCCGATTCCTCAAAATATCTTCCTTGTGAAATTCGTATATGAAAGTACTTATTAATATCTTTATCAACAATAAGAGTCTTTATCGTTCCATTTTCTTTTTTTAAACTAAGTGAATAGTTACGGAACAAATAATTTGTTTTATTTGTTATTGGTATCGTATTAGATAACCCTTGCATGAAATGTTGATAATCACTTTTTGCTTTTTCTTCGCTAAACAATGTTATATCTTGCGTCGCATAAAGTTCATAGAAATTTTTATGAGTCGATAAATTATTTGCTACCGTCATCATTTTTCGATATCCCGAAAGATTACTAACAAATTCTATTGCTGAAGAAAATGCAATAATTAAAGAAATTACTATAATCAAACTTGGTAACAACCGTTTTTTCACAGACCGTATAGAATCAAATATAAAAAACATGAAGACCTCCTACATTCTTAAATGTTTTCCGGGATATATATTTATAATGTGCTTGATTGGAATTACAGTAACAAACATTGTAAGAAAAATTATAAAAACAATATTACATACCAATACATATGGTGTTAACGGTTTTAATAAGTATGTCTGAAAATACGTATGAATTGTTCCAGAAAACATTTCTAACACCAGAAAAACCAACAGCATCGCCACTAGAGAAATAAACAAAATTTGAATATATAGTTCGCAGTAAATAGATATATTAGAAGCACCTACTGCTTTTTTTAATGAAATCTCTCTTTCTTTTTTATAAATCCAAAATAAAACCGCAGAAATGCCAGAAACAATTGCAACAAGAATAAATTTATAATAATACTTATTTGCTGGATCTATATGTGTCACATGTAGTTCCTGAAGATCTCGTTCATTCAGTATTTGAACATCTCCCGAAAGTACTTCTTTACTCCTATCCATAAACTTTTTTATTTCGTTATGAATAGATGATGTAGGATTAACAACTGTTAATTGTAATTGTTTACTCGCGATAATACCTTTTTTAGATATAGTAGGTAAGTTTTGAAGTGGAACGTATATACCTGCTACACCGACGTCACTGTCTTTTCTTGATATAGTTCCTATTTTTTTATATGTATCATCAAATTCATATAACTCCTCTACATTCGTTTGATCGCCAACAACCATATCGTTTACATTTTCACGATGAAAATATTGTCCTTCAGAAATATATGGCTTCCAATAATAATCATCTTTTAAGTTCACAGCTATAATCTTTGTTGCCCCTGAACTATTTAATGCTTTTAAATGCTCTACATAAATATCACTTTTAACAAAAATATCTTGTATGAAAGGAATTATCTCTTCCAATTCAGTTGCATTCGCTATCGGAACAGTTAAAATTTGATTCTTCTCTGGAAAACCGATTTGAAAAGCAGATATAAAGTTTCGTTTAGATTCTGTTAAAAGTGCGGCTATTGATATAGAAAGAAAAGAAATAAAAAATGACATAAGGAGAATTAAGAAAAACAGTTTATTGCTTTTTATATTTTTAAAAGCTAGGTACATGTCTGTGCTCCTTTTAAATAAGAAGGAGATGATGAACATCCCCTTCTCCTTATCCAAATATTTATAAAGACAACTGTTTAATGCTTTTTACCACTGTAATCGTAAGTTACCGTTACTATCAAAAGTACCTTTGTGTGTATCTTCTTGATAGTCATTATTCTCATTTGCATAATGCTCCGAGTATAGTCCTTTTGCACCAAAGGCGTTATATGCACCATTACTCACAGTTGCGTTTAATGCTCTTCCAGATTCATGGGACCCTAATTTGTCTGAAGCGCTTTCAATATATGAATTATTTCCATTTGATTTAATAAAAGAAATTGCTACTGAACAACGAGATGCATTTTGATTCGTAGTAGTTTGAGCTCTATAAGATAGTAGGTTACCGCTTTTGTGACCGCTTAGAGTTGGATAGAATGCACTTGTTGAGATTGATGTTGCTAATAATACTAAAGTCGTAATTGAAAAAACTTTTCCTTTCATTAACAATCACCTCATAAATTTAATATTTTAGTAGCGCTACATCATCATAATATCCTTCAAATAAATTCTCCTCAACAAGAAACCCCGATGTTTTACAAACTCTTTAAACACTTAAACATTCATACATTTTTAAAAAGTAACGTATAAGTAGCAATATAAAAAGGCTGCAGAGAAATTCTTCTCCACAGCCTAATTATTATTTTTGCAAAAACGCCTGCAAATCTGCAAATTGTCTCTTTGCATCTTCATAGCCTTGCTCGTATAAATTTTGTAGTTTTGCTGTATCTTTTTCCATACGATCTACTTGAAGCGGCACTTCTGGGCGAATAACAAATAAATTACCAGCTTGCTCTTCTTTTTCAATATAGTGAAGTGTTTCATTATACACTTCATAACGATTCAACATCGTGTTAACAAGATTCGGATATTTTTTATAAGCTTTTCCTGCAATCCATCCGAATTTTGATTTTTTCTTCGCGTAACCATGATTTCTCGTTAAAATAACGACTGATTTTTTAAATCCATCTTCCTGTGCTTTACGAACTGGAATGGGATCAGAAATCCCGCCATCTAATAACTGCTTACCACGGTAATTTACTACTGGTGCAATGAAAGGCAATGAACTAGACGCTTGTAATAAATTTAGCGCATCATCATTCGTTCCTTCTTTTTCAAAATAAACAGATTGCCCAGTTTCACAATCCGTCGTTCCTACAAGGAAACGTTCTGGGCTATTAAAGTATGTTTCAAAATCAAACGGAACATGCTTTTCTGGGATTTCATGAAAAATGAAATCCATATCAAATAGTTGACGTTTTCTCCATAAGTTTTTATACGATAAATATTTCGGATGTGATGCATAATCAATATTGACCGTTTTATTTCTATTTCTTTGTCTGGAAAGATACGACGCTGCATGACAAGCACCAGCTGATACACCGATTACATATGGAAAATATAAATCTTGTTCCATAAAGTATTCTAATATCCCACCCGTATATACACCACGCATACCGCCGCCTTCTAATACTAACCCCGTATTTTCAAGCATGTTACTCTCTCCTCTATATATATTGACTCTTTAATTATTCACCATGTTAATTATCTTTTTCTATTATATATGAGTTCTTTCAGAAATTATATTTAAAAGACTTGAGAAAAAGGAGTTTTTTCTTCCAATTATATTTCCAAATGATCGGAGACATCCTTTATAAACCTTTGAATAAAGTCTTGCTCTTCTTTCCTATATCCATCTAAAAGTAACAACCACTTTTCTTCAGCTTGCTTATGCAATTTTTCATGAGCTTTATATATTTCATTTCCGCTTTCCGTTAAGCTGAAGAAGATTTCTTTTTGATTATCTAACATTTGCATCTTCTCAACGAATTGCTTTTGAAACAACTTCGTACAAATTTTAGAGATTGCTCCCTTCGTCATGCCCATTTCTGTCGTAATTGCCGTTACATTCATCAAACCATTTTTTCCAATACATTCGATTACATGTAACTCAGATAAAGACATACTACTTACACCTGTCTCACGAAGAAACTTCTCATTTTGTCGTTTTAAATGTTCTTCTTTTTTATGCAAAAGTGTACGAATGTCCGACAGTATTTCCATTTGCTTCGTTGTATGCTTCAATCCGTTCGCCTCCTAAGTTTCCAAAGAAACAATTTAACTATATACCATTTTAAAATTATTTTTTCATCTTTACAAGTGAGAAAATCATGTTAAAATAAATTTAGTTTCCGAGGAAACTAAAATACAAGGGGGTTAACAAGATGAAAAAATCTAAACTAACTTTCATTTTATATGTTGTCTGTATTAGTGCCTTACTCGGTTCCTTCGCTCAAAATATTTACACACCTATCTTACCGATGATTCAAAATTCTTTTCACACTTCTCTTTATCTTGTAAATGTAACAGTTTCACTTTTCACATTCGTTCTTGCAATTATGCAGCTCGTATATGGACCTTTAATTGATACAAAAGGGAGAAAATCTGTCCTTATCCCTAGTTTAGTCATTAGTACAATTGGTTCAATCGGATGTGCTTTTTCGGCAAACATTTATTTATTTCTCTTTTTTAGAGCTGTTCAAGCTATAGGAATAGCGGCTATACCTGTAGTTTCAGCAACGATTATCGGCGATTTATTTGAAGGAAAAGAACGCGGAGAAGCGATGAGCCTATACCAAATGTTACTTGCCCTCGCACCTGCAATGGCTCCTCTCATAGGTGGATTTCTTGGCAGTATAAATGGTCACTTATCTGTATTTCTCTTTTTATCTACACTTGGCATTATCTTATTAATTATAAACATTTCACTACTTCCAGAAACAAAGCCAAATGTAATTAAGCAGTCTAAAGCACAAAAGAATTACTCTCTTATCTTAAAAAATAAAACTGGATTTTCTATTACTCTTATTGGCTTCATTCAATTTTGTATTTACTTTTGCTTTCTCGTTTTTTTACCGAGCATTTTAGCAAATTCATTTCATCAAGCTGCAAATGAAATTGGTCTTATGTTTGTACCAATGTCTCTTTCTATCATGCTAGGAAGTTTTTGCTACAAGTTTTTGCAAAAACGCCTCACAACAAAGCAAACTTTATTTATTACGAGTTTCTTCAATATTATATGTGTCGTTTTATTCTCTTTCACATATAGCATCAATATCCCATTCATCATTATCGTTACATCTTTGTACGGTTTTAGTATGGGACTTTCTATGCCAACTCACACTACTTTATTAACAGAAGAATTCGTGCAAGAACGTGCAACAGCTATCGGTATGTACAACTTCATCCGCTATCTTGGTATGAGCACAGGGCCACTTGTAGGTGGATTTCTTTTATTTAACCAAAATTACTTTTGGATTTTCTTCCTAGGCGCAATTATGTTTTTACTTGTAATCTTATATGCAATGAAAATGCTAAGTTTTCATTCTGTACAAAAAGCAAAATAGAGCCCCCAAAAAGGTCGGCTCTATTTATCCTCTTTGATCCGCAACAATATGAATATCAATATACCTCGTTTGCCTCATAATCTCATTTACAATCGAACCTTTTCGTATTTCTTCCCAACGAGTTCTTGCCGATTGCCCAAGTAAAATTTGCGTTACTTGTAATCTTTTCGCAACCTCAATAATAACATCCGCTGGCTTTCTCCCTCTTGCTTCTTCTAATACAAAACTTGCATCAAATTGATTCGTGAGCGTCTTCCACTCTTCAATTGTTTGTTTTTTACCAGCTGAAAGAGAGTCTATATTTTCTCTTTCAACATTTAATACATACAATTCAGCATTTAACCGATCAGCCATGCGCCATCCCCGTCTTATTAATTTCTCCGCTGTTGAACTGTATTGTACACAAACGAGAATTTTTTCTTTCACTCCGATTGGTTCTATCACTGTTTGACTAATCTTTTCGTCCATATCGTCAGCGACTTCACGAAGCGATAATTCCCTGAGTGCTCCTAAATTATTAAGCGTAAAGAAATTTTGTAAGCTTTGCTGAATTTTTTCTTCTTTATATATCTTTCCGTCTATTAACCTCTTCCGAAGTACTTCCGGTGTTGCATCAACGAGCTGAATTTCATTTGCTTTTTGTAAAATAAAATCTGGAATTCGTTCTCTTACTTTTACATTCGTAATTTGAGCTACAATATCATGAACACTTTCTAAATGTTGAATATTAAAAGCTGATAATACCGATATACCAGCCTCTAACAATTCCTGCACATCCATATAACGTTTCTTATATTTAGAACCAGGAACATTACTATGCGCAAGTTCATCCACTACGACTACTTGAGGCGCGCGTTTTTTTATTCCTTCCACATCAAGCTCATAAAATACCTTTCCTTTATACTGTATTTCTTTCAAAGGAACTTTTTCTAAATCAGCAATTGCTTCTTCCGTCTCTTTTCTTCCATGCGTTTCAATTAAACCAATTACAATATCAATTCCATCTTTTTTCATTTCCCTTGCATCAAAGAGCATTTTATAACTTTTTCCTACGCCTGGAGCTGCTCCTACATATAACTTTAACTTTCCCCGATTTTGTTGCCGAATATATTCTAAATATTCCTCTGGCGTTCGCCTTTGAAACTTCGGTTCATAATCATCCGCATACAAAATAAACACTGCCTTTCATTCGAAACAACGCTACCTCAATCCATTAGATTGAGGTAGCACTGTTACTATTTCATTAATTTTTGTAATGCTAAATTTAGCTTTAAGACATTCACTCGATCTTCTCCAAATAAACCAAGTGCAGCACCTTCTGTTTGATCTTTAATCAATTGATCTAGCGTTTCTTTCGGAATATTCGTTAATTTCGAAATGCGATCCACCTGCACCGAGGCCGCCTTTGGACTAATATCAGGATCAAGCCCTGAACCTGAATTTGTCACTAAATCTATCGGTACTTCTGTTACTGGAACTCTCGGATTTTGTTTCTTCCACTCTTCAATACTTTTCTCTACTCGTTTCTCTAAATCTGGATTAGATGGTGCATAGTTATTTGAACCAGATGCTTCAGCCTTATATTCAATACTAGAAACACGCCCTTGAAAATAACGTGGATCCGTGAAGTTTTGCCCGATTAATTTAGAACCAATCACTTCATTTTTATCATTATATATTAGACTTCCATCCGCATTATCCTTCATCACGGCTTGTGCAATACCAGTAACAATAAGCGGGTATACAAGTCCGCACAACACTAGAAATGTAAAAGTAATACGGATAATTGGTGATAGTATACTTTGTTTCTTCTCCATCTTTTTCCCCTCTTCCTTATATGAACAAGCCGACAATTATATCAATTACTTTAATTCCAATGAACGGAACGATAACTCCACCAAGCCCATAAATAAGTAAGTTTCGGCTAAGCAATGCATTAGAACTCATCGGTTTATATGCGATACCTTTCATCGCTAACGGAATGAGTAATGGAATAATAACAGCGTTAAATATTAATGCTGATAAAATCGCTGACAGTGGTGATGTTAATTTCATAATGTTCAATGCTTCCATTTGCGGAATTGCAAGTGTAAACATCGCTGGAATAATCGCAAAGTATTTCGCTATATCATTTGCAATACTAAACGTCGTTAACGCACCACGTGTCATTAACAATTGCTTACCAATTCCTACAACCTCAATAATTTTCGTTGGATTCGAGTCTAAATCAATCATATTCGCTGCTTCTTTCGCAGCTGTCGTACCACTATTCATCGCTAATCCAACGTCAGCCTGTGCTAATGCCGGAGCATCATTTGTACCATCACCTGTCATCGCTACAAGTTTCCCTTTATCTTGCTCTGCTTTAATAACCGCAATTTTATCTTCTGGTTTACACTCGGCAACGAATTCATCTACTCCTGCTTCTTTTGCAATCGTTGCTGCTGTTAACGGATTATCACCTGTACACATAACCGTTTTAATCCCCATTTGGCGCAACTGTTCAAAACGCTCACGCATACCCGGTTTTACTGTATCCTTTAAATAAATTAAACCGTAAATGCGATTATCTACTGCAACTACAAGTGGTGTTCCGCCCTCTTTTGAAATTAAGTCTGCTTTTTGATTTACATCTTTCGGAATTGTTCCACCTTGTGACCCAACCCATTCAATAACGGCACCGACAGCACCTTTTCTCACTTTCGTTCCGTCTTGTAAATCAACACCACTCATTCTCGTTTCTGCTTTAAACGGAACAAACTCCCCTTGTTCTGCAAGTTCTCTATTATATGATATAGATTTTCCCTGCACATACTCGATAACAGATCGACCTTCTGGCGTTTCATCTAAAACAGAACTAATAGCAGCCCACTTTCCAACTTGCTCAATCGTTTCATTTCCTACAGGCAATAATGTATGAGCCATCCGGTTTCCAAAAGTAATCGTACCTGTTTTATCTAAAATAATTGTATTAATATCGCCCGCAGCTTCTACTGCTTTCCCTGACATCGCTAGCACGTTAAATTTTGTCACCCGGTCCATCCCCGCAATACCAATCGCTGATAGCAAACCACCAATTGTCGTTGGAATTAAACATACTAACAATGCTACGAGTACAGCTGTATCAATTTGAAAACCTAAATAATTTGTAAAAATCGGCAACGTCACAACGACGATCAAGAAAATAAGAGTTAAGCTCGTTAATACTGTATTTAAAGCAATTTCATTTGGCGTTTTTTGACGAGCAGCTCCTTCTACTAAAGAAATCATTTTGTCGATAAATGATTCACCAGGATTACTCGTAATGACAATTGTAATTTCATCACTTACGACCATCGTTCCACCTGTTACGGAACAAAAATCACCGCCTGCTTCTTTTATAACAGGAGCTGATTCCCCTGTAATTGCAGATTCATCTACAGATGCTAATCCTTTGATTACTTCGCCATCATTCGGAATCATTTCTCCCTGTTTTACGATAACAACGTCACCTTTTCTAAGATCAGTTGCTGAAACTTGGACAATGTCTCCATTTTCTTTTACAACATTTGCAAACACATCTTTCTTCGACTGCTTTAAAGAATCGGCTTGCGCTTTACCACGACCCTCTGCTAATGCTTCTGCAAAATTCGCAAATAAAACTGTAAATAATAGAATAAGAGAAACTGTTATATTAAACCATCCTGGTATACTACTAGAACTGCTTGGAAGAAAAGATAAAATGAACGTAATGATAAACCCAATTTCCACAACGAACATAATCGGATTCTTTATCATGACTTTCGGATTCAATTTCGCAACGGATTGTTTCATCGCATGTGTTACGATATCACGATCCATCGTTTTCGCTTGTCTAACTTCATCTTCTACAGCATGTATTTGTGACTTATTTAATTGTTTTTCTTTTACTACTACCGGTCTCATCATTTACCCTCCATTACTTCAATGTAAGAAATTCTGCAATTGGTCCGAGTACTAACATCGGGAAGAATGTTAATGCACCGACAATTACAATTGTTCCGATGAAGATACCACCAAATAAACTATTATCTGTGCGGAACGTTCCGACTGTTTCTGGCACTACCGTTTTTTCTTTCAGCGAAGCTGCCACAGCTAGCATCGTAATTAAACTAAAGTAGCGTCCTAAAAACATAACTAAACCAGTCGTAATATTCCAAAACGGTGTATTATCTCCTAATCCTTCAAATCCAGATCCGTTATTCGCAGCTGACGATGTATACTCATATACAACTTGCGTTAAACCGTGGAAACCAGAATGAGAAATAGCATCCGTCCCTAAATTTGTTGAAAGAGCTAATGCCGAAAATCCTAAAATGAGCAATGGATGAAATAAAATCGTGACCGCGATTAATTTCATTTCCTTACCTTCAATCTTTTTACCTAAAAACTCTGGTGTCCGTCCAACCATTAACCCAGATATAAACACCGCGATAATTGCATACATAATAATATTTACAAAGCCTGCTCCAACGCCGCCATACACTGTATTTAACATCATATTTACAAGTGGAACTAGACCGCCAATTGGTGTTAACGTATCATGCATTGTATTAACAGCACCAGTTTCAGCAGCTGTCGTTACTGTTGCGTATAGTGAAGAAAATACTGTTCCAAATCGTACTTCTTTCCCTTCTGTACTTCCTTGTACATGTTCGATACCCATTCCATTTAATGCCGGATTCCCGTTTAGTTCAGATGTCGTAATCGTTATAAATCCTAGTAAAAACACCATAAAAAGTGACACGAAAAGGATGCGGCCTTGTTTTTTATTTCCGACCATTCGTCCGTACGTAAATGGAAGTGCTGTTGGTAATAACATCATAAGCATCATTTGCAAAATATTACTCATTTGTCCTGGATTTTCGAAAGGATGCGTAGAGTTTGCTCCGAAAAATCCACCGCCGTTATTTCCAAGTTCCTTAATGGAAACGAATGATGCAACAGGTCCACGTAAAATACTTTGCTTTGCACCTTCAATCGTTTGTGCTGTAACCGCCCCATCTAACGTTTGTGGTACACCAAGTGCGACAAAAACTAGTGCCGCAATAAATGCGATAGGAAGAAACACTCTCGTTAACGCTCTCGTAAAATCAACGAAAAAGTTACCAAGTTCTTTTCCAGCAAGTCCTCTTATAAAAGCCATAACGAGCGCTAATGTCGTTGCTGGTGCCGCAAACATTAAAAATGTAATTCCGATTAATTGTGATAAATAAGATAAACCATTTTCACCGCTATAATGCTGTAAGTTTGTATCAGCCATAAAACTAATTGCTGTATTAAAAGCGAGCGTAGGCTCCATCCCTTCAATATGCGCTGGATTTAGTGGCAGCACACCTTGTAATCTGAAAATGAAGTATACGACAACGATCATAAATCCATTTAATAAAACTAATGATAATGCGTACTGTTTCCACGTTTGATTGTATGCTTTTACACCCGTAATTTTAAAAATAAGTTTTTCAAAAGGCCCGAATACTTTATCTAACGTTTTGCTACCTTGAAAAGCTTTTTCTAAATAAATCCCCGTTGGCTTTGCTACTAAAATAAACAAGAGCATTGTAATAATGACTGCAACCCAAATCATAATCAATGATTCCCCCTAATTAAAACTTCTCTGGATTTAATAATGCATACACTAAATACACTGTAATTGCTGCGACAATAACCGATAAGACAATCATCATGATTGCTTTCCTTCTTTCACAACTTTATCTGACCAACTTGCAAGACTTGCCATCGATGCAACTAATAAAATAAAAATCCCGACCATTACAACATCTAACATAACTATCCCTCTCTTTTTGTTAAAATTTACCATTTGAATATTAAAAAAGAACACTGAGCTCTACTCAGTGTTCAAAAAATGAACAACAAAAAGTAAACCTCCTCTCTAAACGCTTACGAGGTTAGCTGTCGGATTCGGGCCTAAAGAGTAGCCCTACTTTCAAAACTGAAAGATTCACCCCAAGTGACGATGCACAAAATTGGTTCCCCCGCTCCATTTCTGGAACTCAGCGATTTTAGGTTTTTTTGGAAATTTTATGAATGATTTATGAGAGTAAATATACTCCTCTATATTTCACTTGTAAAGGGGTAAATTGCTGAAAATAATAATATTTACATTCATTTAAACGCTTACATTGAAGATTATTACTATTATTTCATCTATTTTCTTTATTTCTCTTTTCTTTTCTTAAAAATGACCTTTTAAATATGAAATAAAAAGAGCGAATGACATGAAGTGCATAGCCTGTTGCACTCAGCATTCGCTCTTTTTTATTCAACCTTTATTCTCCTCTTAAAAATGCACGTAAATTTCTCCCACGAATATAAACTTGTGTCAATTCTGCATGTAGCTGCTCATACTCGGTAATATCCATCTCTAAATACAAAGCATCTTTTGACGGTAATATAATATATGGCCCGGGAAAAAGAGGATCAATCTGAACCAATTCTTGAACTCGCTCTACCGATACTGCCCAACGATTTGCTATATCTCCAAGTAATAGTACCTTCATCATTTCTTCCCCCGCCCTATTCAAAAAATAAAAAAGAAATATTATCACAATTTGTAAACACGACAAACTTAGCTCCAATTGTTTCATAGAGCCTCGCTGGATATCGTTTATTCCTTGTAACAACAGTAATAGGTGCTTGAAAAGAAAAACGAATGTGTTCTGTGAAGAAACTAACGATTGGAAGCTCATCCCCTAGTAAAATGACCTTCTTAATACACTCACAAATACTAGTAAAATCCTGCTCCTTACTATAACTATAAGTCCAATCAAACCCACAATTCCTAACTTCAGCCGCTACCTCTTCATTTGCTGTAAAAATAACTAACTCATGTTGAAATGCAACTAGATCTCTTAAACTATTTACCTTACTTTCTTCTCCAACACAAATAAGTGTTAGTTCCATGTACCTCATCCTCCTTAGTATAAAAGAAATCAAACATAGATTGATATTCCCCTATACTAATCAGATCGATGAAGTGATGTATCCATCATGGCACCGTCCTCTCTCAAGACGCTTACGAAGTTAGCTGTCGGATTCGGGCTTTGAGAGTAGCCCTACTTTCAAATTTGAAAGATTCACCCCTAGTGACACTGCACAAATTGGTTCCTCCGCTCCATATAATTGGACTCAGCGTTTACAAAAAAATATATTCTGGCTGATATATTACTCCTGTATTTTGAAAAAGTAAACAGAAAAAAAGCCAGTTATAAAACTGGCTTTTCACTTATCTATACACGCGTTCTATTCACTTTATACGCAAAATGATTCGTCGGTCCATGACCACTACCAATATTCAATGGCTCTTCAATTGCTATACTAATAAATCGTTTTGCTTCTTGAACAGCATCTTCAATTGAGTATCCTTTCGCAAGTCCTGCTGTAACCGCTGAAGCAAATGTACACCCACTTCCGTGCGTTTGCTTTGAAGGAATTCGCTCGCTTCTAAACTCAATAAATTTTTCTCCATCAAAGAGGAAATCAATTACTTCATTTCCTTGATATTCTGCATGTCCGCCCTTCATAAGCACATATTTAGCACCTAATTCGTGCAATACTTTTGCAGCTTCCTTACTATCTTCAACATTATGAATCTCCATCCCAGTTAACACTTCTGCTTCTGGGACATTCGGTGTTATAACAGTTGCTACTGGTAATAAATATTCTTTTAATGCTTGAACTGCTTCTTGCTGTAATAATGATGCACCGCCTTTTGCAATCATAACGGGATCTAGCACAATATTATTCCAGCCAAATTTTTTAATTTGTTCTGCAACAATTTGAATTATTTCACTACTAAATAACATTCCTAGTTTCACTGCATCTGGTGTTAAATCCGTACCAATTGAATTCAGCTGTTCTGTAATACCTTCTAACGGAACAGGATATACCCCTTGAACGCCAAGCGTGTTTTGAGCAGTAATTGCCGTAATAGCCGTCATTCCGTATACACCAAGCTCTTGGAATGTTTTTAAATCTGCCTGAATTCCAGCACCGCCGCCGCTATCAGACCCTGCAATTGTTAAAGCTTTATTCACTTTCATCCCACTCATCCTTTTCTATCCAAAATAGCGATGATAAATCGTTTTTGCTTCGCTTATATCTTTCGTTCCATGTACGAGCACACGGCCATCTTTAAAGGCGACTAACCTCTTGTCTTCAACAGAAAATGATAGTAAATATGGATTTACATTTAAATCATTCACGCGACCTTCCAGCAACTCTTTATATTGTTCAAAATTCATTTCCTCTTTATGAGGTGGTCTAATTTGAACTGTATTTCGCCCGCATAAAACTGCTGTTTTTGATGTGTTCTCTTTATTTAAATACGGATATAATGCATTCTCTCCGCATGAAGAACAATTATGCTGGCGAAGCTTTTGCACATTCATACATGAATACTCATTCTTCCACATATCAAACGATACAAGCCCATCTCGAAGTGATTCGTAATCTTCTACTAACAGTTTAAGAGCTTCTGTTACTTGATGAGAAACGACAAGAGATACAGCAGGTGATATAATACCCGCTGTATCACATGTTGCCCCGCCAAGCGGAATCGACTGCAATAAACATGATAAACATGGTGTTTTACTAGGAATGATTGTGTAAGAAAGACCGTAACTACCTACACATGCACCGTAAATCCATGGAATAGAATATTTTTGTGCTATATCATTCACAATAAAGCGTGTTTCGAAATTATCAGTCGCATCAATAATTACATCAACGTTTGTAACAAGTTCTTCTAGCTCTTCAGCTGTTACATCTTGAATGAGAGCTTTTATTGTTACATCGCTATTAATCTCTTCTAAACGTTTTTTAGCCGCTATAGCTTTTGGGAGATTATTCTTTACGTCGCTCTCTGCATACAATTGTTGTCTTTGTAAATTACTCCAATCTACATAATCACGGTCAACAATTGTTATCTTGCCAACACCCGCTCTTACAAACATCTCTGCATTTGCACTACCTAATGCACCTGCACCGATAATAAGTACATGCTTTTCTCTTATCTTTTGCTGCCCTTCTGCTCCAATTGGAGAAAATAGTTCTTGGCGAGAATATCGATTATTCAACTACGCTCATTCCTTCTAAAGGACTACTTGCAGTTGCACAGCGCTTACGTGCAATACGACCTGCTTCAAATCCTAAACGGCCTGCTTCAATACTTAGTTTCATTGCCTGCGCCATTTTAATAGGATCTTTTGCTCCTGATACAGCTGTATTTAATAACACGCCATCTGCTCCTAATTCCATTGCAAATGCCGCATCAGCTGGGCTACCAATACCAGCATCAACGATAACTGGTACTGTCGCTTGTTCAATAATGAAGCCCAAATTTAATGGATTTACAATACCAAGTCCTGATCCGATTGGAGATGCTCCTGGCATAATCGCATGCACGCCAAGCTCTTGTAATTTACGTGCTAATACAACATCATCAGATGTGTATGGAAGTACGATAAATCCTTCTTCCAGTAACATTTCAGATGCCTTTAACGTTTCTACCGGATCCGGTAATAACGTTCTATCATCACCAATAACTTCTACCTTTATCATGTCACAAAGCCCAGACGCTTTTGCTAATTTTGCAATGCGAACAGCCTCTTCAGCATTTTTTGCCCCTGCTGTATTTGGTAATAACGTATATTTTTTCACATCAAGTTTCTCTAATAAATTAGGTTGCTTTGCATCAAAGATATCCATACGACGTACTGCAAACGTTAAAATTTCAGCTTCAGAAACGTCAATTGCCTTTTGCTGTACGTCAAAATCAGGGAATTTACCTGTACCTAATAAAAGTCTAGAATGAAATGAAAATGGTCCAATGTTCAACATAATCAACCGCCTCCTACGAAAGTTACAATCTCAATTTGATCTCCATCAAAAACAGATGTATCTGTATGATCATCTTTTTGTAAAATATCTTTATTACGCTCTACTACAACAATTCTGTTATCTAACTCTAAATGTGTAAGTAACTCAGCTACTGTTTTTACACTCGCTGGCACTTCAATTTGGTTACCATTAATTTTTAATCTCAAACTTCCATCCCCTCTCTAAACTCTTCTAGAAAGCAATGAATCTAGCAAATGATTCTCTTGCTCTCCTTCTATTAAATCAGCCATATATTGGCCAGAAATAGGACTTAATAAAATACCGTTCCGATAATGGCCCGTGCAAGCATATAAACCTTTTATTTCTTCATGCTCTCCCATATAAGGAGCTTCATGATTCGATTGTGGTCTTAATCCTGCCCATGCGCTTTCCCATTCTGCTTCTTTTAAAGCTGGCAATATTGTATAGGCACGCTCCAATATAGAAGTTATACTTTCTGGCTGCACAGTTTTATTGAACGTATGTGGCTTCATTGTTGCCCCAATTACGTAACGTCCACCGCGCTTTGGAGCAATGTAAAATCTTTCTTGAAAAATAGGTGCTTTTAAAAGTTGTTTTCTACTTCTTACCGCAACCACTTCTCCTTTAACTGGATATGTACCCCAATCGCGGTGAAAATAACTGAGTAACTTCGTGCTCCATGAACCTCCTGCAATAACGACTTTCTCACATGTGACAATACCTTCGCTCGTAAAAATTCCGGTCACTTTATTATTTTCAATACGAATATCAAACACTTCTGTCTGTTCATATATATCAGCACCTGACATTGCCGCAGAATGTGCGAATGCTTTCGTAAGCTCTGGTGCAATAACATGACCGTCTTTCGGATAATATACTGCTCCTATAATAGATTCGGATAGATACGGCTCTTTTTCCCGCACATGGTCTCCCGTTAGAAAATAGGAATCTTCACCTGTTTTTTGCTGCCAATCCATAATGTGAAGAATTCTTTCCTTCTCATCTTCATTTTGAGCAATACGATAAATTCCTTTTTCTTCATATCCAATATCAATACCCGTCTTTTCACGTAAAACTGCTGCAAGTTGTGGAAATATAGCTCGGCTTTCTCTAGCAAGTTCAAATAGCGGATCATACGCATCCCATTCTGCCTGAACACCAAGTAGACCAGCAGCTGCTTTTGAAGCTTCCGATGCAATTCTTTGCTTCTCTACAATCGCTACTTTATGTCCTCTTTCTGCTAGAAAATGTGCAACTGAACTACCAATTACACCACCACCAATAATCGCTACATCATACTTCTCACACATGTTTTTCCGCCCACTTTCTTATTGATTCCTTATAAGATTTCGCTTTGCTATACGGGTCACTACTACTTACAATTCCGGACATAACTGCTATACCGCTTACACCGTTAGTAAGGACATCCACTGCGTTTTCTGGAGTAATTCCTCCAATTGCTGTAATCGGTATAGATAAACACCTTGCAATGTCAGAAATTTCTTCAAGCCCTCTCGCTGGCACACCTTTTTTACAATCTGTCGGAAATACATGACCATAAACGAGTGAATCTGCTCCATTTTTAAATGCTACTATCGCTTCATCTAGCGAATGCACAGAATAACCGACATGCAAATACGAAAACTTTTCTTTCACTGACTTTACATCTGTGCTTCGATACCCTAGTTGAACACGAGGAATATTTAATAAAATTGCAATATCAATTCGATCATTTATGACAATTTTAGAAGCCGGAAAGCCTTCCATTAAAAGACTTTCCACACCTTCATATAACTCCTTCGTACTCTTCTCACGCTCACGAATATGCAAATAATCAATCTCACTCTCAATTTGCATCGCTACATTCACTAACTCTTCGAATGGCATATGGCCATTTGAGATTACGTGGAGCTCATTTTTCATATTCATTCGCCTACTTTAAAATATTTTCGAATAGTTCATCGGCTGGAACGGTTTCTTTCGTCATTCCTTTGTCCTTCAGCCATTTATTTTGTTTCTCCCAAGATTCTTTTGAATCTGATAAAAATGGCTCATCTTTCGTTTCCATCTTCTCTAATAAAATTTTCATACTTTCCTTTTCAACTTCTGGCACAAGTGGGAAGTTTTCTTTTTCTTGATGATTTAATAAAATATTCAATGCTTCATCTGGGTTTTTCTTCATGAAATCATAGCCTTTTTTCGTACCACGTAAGAAAGCTTGCAACGCTTCTTTATCTTTTTTCAACGTTTTATCACCTGTTACAAACACAAGTTCATGATAGTTCGGTACTCCGTAATCAGCTGGATTAAAGTAAGCTGGTTCATGGCCTTCATGACGCATAACCGGTACTTCATGATTAATGTATGCCCCTGTTACCGCATCCACTTTTTTCGTAATTAAGGCTGGTACTAAATCAAATCCAACATCAACTACTTTCACTGTATCAGGATTACCACCAGCTTCTTTTACCATCGTTTTTAAATACATCTCACTTAAAGGTGTTCCAGAATATCCTACTGTTTTTCCTTCTAAATCTTTCGGTGATTGAATACCCGCTGATTTCAGCGATACGACATGATTTAATGGTGAACGTACGACAGCCCCAATTGATTTCACTGGAATTTGCTCATTTGCTCTTGCCATAACAACATCTGGCTGATAATACAAGCCAACTGTCACCTTCCCTGCTGCTGCCAATGTTAATGGATCAGTCGGATTAGAAGGGAATTTAATATTTACCTTTACACCTTCTTCTTTAAAGTATCCTTTTTCAATTGCTGCATAAATAAAGCTATGTACCGCATTTGGATACCAATCTAACATGACTGTTATTTCTTTCTCTTTTTTACTTTTTTCTGATGCTGAATTACTCGAACATCCTGTAATCATTGCAATTAATAATGTAAACACAAAGATGCGCTTTAAAAATTTCATGAATGCTTCCTCCAACTAATGAATTTCTTTTCTAATATGGAAATAAGTACGACGAAGAAAATAGCTAATAATGATAACAATACAATGGGTGCAAATACGCCAGCTCCATCTAACTGCGTCATCATTCTCTTACTGAAATATCCAAGTCCAGCTTGTGCACCGAGCCATTCTCCAATTGCTGCTCCGATAACACTAAGCGGAACTGCAATTTTTAAAGCTGAGAAAAAATAAGGAAGAGCAGACGGCAACTTTAATTTAAGAAAAATATCTCTTTTCGTTGCTCCATATGTAACTAAGAGCTCCTCCCATTCTTTTTTTGTACTACGCAGTCCATCATACGTATTGACCGCAATCGGGAAAAACGTAATTAAAACTGTGACAACAACCTTACTCCAAATTGTGTATCCAAACCATAAAACAAATAGCGGAGCAAGCGCAGTAATCGGAATCGTTTGTGAAGCAACTAATAATGGATAAAATGCTCTTTCCATCCATGTACTCGCATTCATTAACATCGCTAGCCCTACACCTAATACGATAGAAATAACAACACCTATTAAAACGACGTATAACGTTGCAGGTAAATGAACCGTAAATAATATGTCTTTTAGTTTCCATATCTTCATTACAATCGCAGACGGTGACGGTAAAATGTACATCTCATCTACAATTCTTGCTCCTATTTCCCACACAGCTAGTAAAATACTAGAAAGTGTAATAGCAGGAACTAATTCTTTCAATCGGTTCATCACACAAGTACCTGCCTTTGTAACATACTAAGAAGCTCATCTTTCAGCGCTAATACTTCCGGTTTATATAAATCTTTTCGTGTTCTGTTATGATCAAGTGGTACAATCCGCTCAGTCAAAGTCGTTATCGGCTGCTGTTCCACTACTAAAACTCGGTTCGAAAGAAATAACGCTTCTTCAACATCATGAGTAATGAATAAAATTGTTTTTTCCCACTCTTGCCATTGTTCAAACAGCCATTCTTGCAAAGAGGCCTTCGTTAAAGCATCTAACGCGCTAAACGGTTCATCTAATAACAATATCTCCCCGCCCGTTAACAAAGTTCGGATAAAAGATACGCGTTGCCTCATACCACCAGATAAATCTTTCGGATGTTTTGTCTCATATCCTTGTAAACCAAATTTATATAACAGTTCCTTTGCCTTTACTTGTGCTTCTTTCTTCTGTACACCTTGGCACTCTAGCGGCAGAGCAGCATTCTCAATAATTGTTCTCCACGGCAAAAGCATATCTTTTTGCGGCATATATCCTACAGGATGGTGCTTTGTTTCTGTCAGTTCTATCTTTCCAATACTTACCTTCTCTAGGCCTGTAATAAGGCGAAATAAAGTACTTTTCCCACATCCACTCGGTCCGATAATACTGACAAACTCTTTCTCATGTATAGAAGCATTTAATTCATGGATGATTGGTTTCTCATCGTAATGAAAAGAAACATTATGAAACTGTAGTATGTTCTTGCTCCTCAAATCCCCACATCTCCTTACGATAGGACATATCCCAGAATAAATATTCAAATCGACTGGAATATAAGAAAATCTCCTCTAATCTATCTAGTTCTTTCTCAGACTTTCCAACTGCCATTTCATTTAATAAATCTATTAACCAAATACAAAGATTACCGTATTCTTCCGAACTATATCCTTGAATCCACTCACCAAAAAACTCATGATCTCTTGCTCCAGGAATATCATTTAAACGCTTTCCAATTTCCCAGTAGCTCCACATACATGGAAGAAGCGCTGCTATTAATTCTGCAAGTGTGCCATTTTGAGATACAGACATCATGTAATTTGTATAAGCTAAATTTTTAGCAGATGGTTTCGCAGACTCTATATCCTCTATAGAAATTCCAAGTCTTTTTGCATATTGTTTATGGATTGTCATTTCGCCATTTAATATCCCATCAATTTGTTCAGCGAACTTTCCCATTACTTGTGGATTCGTTGCTTTTACAACACCAATCGCATATAACTTTGCATAATCTAGCAGATATAAATAATCTTGAATAATATAATACTGGAATTTATCTTTTTCTAACGTGCCATCTCCCATACCCACTACAAACGGATGATTATGACTCATCTCCCAAACCGGTTGCACAGTTTCTAATAATCTATCGCAAAATTTCATTTCTCTATCCCCTTTCAATATATGTATCTAAATAAAAAACCACTTCTATATATAAGAAGTGGTTACAGCAAATAAAATTATACATTTATTCGATGTTCCACTTCCCTTCGCTAGTATTACCTAGATCAGGTGTTATAAGGGTTAAGGATTATTCCTCTCTCAGCAAATCAAGCACCCCTAGTGGTTTCAATATGAAATTTTCAAATAAAAAAGCCCCGTTTCTATACGCAAAGAAACGGGGACTCATTGTTAGTGTCCGAATTGCTTCCCTACGCTAGCATAATCTAGATCAGGTAATAAAAAGGATCAAAGGCTTACGGCCTACTCTCAGCTGGCAACACCAGCTCTCCTAGCAAACTATAAAATTATCACTGTCAGTATAACACCCTAATAAGACATCATCAACTGTTTTAATTTTCTTAATTATCAACAAAATATTGAAGTTATACAATACATACATTCTATTTTAGAAAATAAAACCCAAATTAATTGTATAAAAAGGAATCATTATCCTCAAAAAATTTATTTTTATATTGATTTCATATTACATTTATGTGAATACACCCACTATATTATATCTTTATACTATAATAAAATTACAACTATACAACTAGAGGAGGTCTCTATTCCATGAATATGAAAGCTACGGCTTTAACAGCAACTACTGTAGCGATTGCTTCTTTACTTCCTTCTATGGGTGAAACAAATGTACAAAAAGCAAACGCTGAACAATTATCTAATGTTAAAACTGGGTATGTCAAAGTCGATCAAGTAGCATTACATACAGAAGATAACGTAAAAAGCACATCAATTGATACAATTCGCTTTAATACAAAAGTGAACATCCTTGAAACAACTAATGGTTGGTATAAAGTATCTGTTCATAATAAAGTAGGTTATGTACAAAAAGATGCTATTTTACTAAAAAACAAACTTCAATCTAATGATCAATACATCGTCAATGCTAATGCATTAAACGTTCGCTCTGAACCTAATTTAGAATCTTCCATTTTAGATGTATTACCAAATGGCAAGTTTATTACCGTTCAAGAAGATCAAGGCGAATGGTATAAAATATCACATAATGGCCAAACGGGTTACGTACAAAAAGCATTCATCTCTAATGGTTCACAACCCTTAGTAAAAGGAATCACCGTTCAAAATAATACAAAATATACTGTTGCAACACCTAATCTGAATGTACGTAGCAACACTAGTACAAGTAGCGCTCTACTCGGTTCATTACAAAACGGTACACAAGTACAAGTAGTAGAAACTGTAGGAACTTGGTATAAAATTCGTTTTGGCACAGGATACGGATATGTAGCAAAACACTATGTAGTACAAAATCAACCACAGGCTAAAACAGATCAGCCTTCATCTATTCCAGCTGCTTTCAAATTCCCTGCTCAAGGAAGAATTAGCTCAACCTTTGATATACGCTGGGAACAAATGCATTATGGTATAGATATTGCTGCTCCAGGGAACGTCTCTATCCAAGCTGCTGCTGCAGGTAAAGTTGTGAAATCTTATTATTCAGCTAGCTATGGCAATGTTGTGTTCATTGCGCATCAAATCAATGGGAAATTATATACAACTGTTTATGCTCATATGAAGGATCGCACTGTACAAACTGGTGATCAAGTACAAGCTGGACAATTAGTAGGTCATATGGGCAACACAGGTCATTCATACGGGCAACATCTTCATTTTGAATTACATAATGGAGAATGGAATTTTGAAAAAACAAATGCAGTAAATCCACTGCCATATTTAGTTAGGTAAATTGTATGCCACGCAATATACCTCTTATAATTGAATACGCAGCCTTTTTAGGTTTAATCTGTTGTTTAATCATTTACAATACAAACATTGTATTTTTATCTATTATTATTGCTTTTGTTGCATTAGAAATTATGATGGAATCATTTCAAGTGCAACTAAAACAAAAAATTGCCCATATTTATAACGCTATATTTCTTTTGAGTGCTCTCATAACAAATATAATTAGTAATGGCTTTTATTTATCTACTGTATTTCCAGTATTCTTTATGGCTGTTTTATTATTTGTAGCTAGATATATTAATGTCCCTTATAACCAAAAACAAAAACAAGAACAAGAAGCTTAGAAAGAGGAGACACTGTGTACCAATCTTTCAAAGATACTCCAATAAAATACATATTGCATTTGTATAAGAAAGCCAATACTTTTTTTGGTATACAAGGAAGTTATACTGCACAACTTCTTCTATATGGAATGTTGTTTCTTGTTTTAATCACTTTCTCCTTGTTTTACTAACAAAAAAGGATCTCACATAAACTGGAGATCCTTTTTAATTTATATTAATTTTTCATATCGAAAATATTGTTTATCCACAAGCATATTTTTCATAAATAAAGCTCAGATTATATTTTTTCTCTAAGCTCATTCGTTGTTCGTCATCGCACCAATAGAAAAGAATATCATGAATCGTTGCGTAACGCTTATTTTTAAGAAATAGCCTAAAGAATGATGGTAAACAATCATGTAATTGTATAAATATATAATTGCGTAGTGTTTCTTCTTTATATTCAATGCCCTTACAAATATACAGTAATTCTTCACAATAATATGCATGCTGTGGAACTTGTATCATCTCGAAAAATGGCACATAAGATAGTAGCTTTCCAATAAAATGACCGTATCGATCCATTACTCCTATCGTCATATGCTCCATCATTTCTTTCATTACATATAAATAATCATCTACATGTGTTGTCTTTAATGGGTCTAAGCGATCGGAAATTTGAGATAATACAGCTCTTTGACATGCTAAAACTGCCTGACTAGGTCCATAATATGATAGGAAATCTGTACACTTACGATATTTCCGTAATAAATCATGTGTATATAAATCATATACGAAAGTATTACAATACATTGCTAAACTCATCATATCACTATTTAATTGCTCTTTTGATAATGATTTCGCTCTCTTGCACATATAAAAGAATGTAAATTCCAATACTTCTTTATGAGATAATAAATGTTTACAATCGGTTATACATTTCTCATTAAATTTAACTCTATCCCAAATTTCAATATCCCTATCTGTCAATTCACCTATACGATATTTAATAATTAAATAGTTTAAAGCAACTGATTGCGTCAAAAGATCCCATGTTTCATATTCCAATGAAGTATGAACAAACTCAGCTAATCCTTGTGCTATCATAAAAGCATTTGCCTCTTCATACCAACCAATCTCTTGGCATAAGCGAAGAATACGCACTAAAGTTGGAATTTCATCTTTATGAAACTGCGGTAAATTCTTTACTTTATTCATGCCATATACGATAAATGCCGCTAAATTTTCTTCTTTATAAAATTCTTTCTCTTTCCATACTAATATAGTTCGTTCTTTCCCCTCACCTTTTGGGTGACAAGGTACAAGCAAAGAAAATAATTCAGCAAAATTATTTGGTTCTATATATGTATCTGTAACCAAATTCCAATTTGGATCGCCCTGTACAGCCTTCATATAATTCCCCTTCCCTTTTCATCTATGTAGGAAATATTAATTTATTATCGTACCACTAAAAATTAATATTGTTATATTCAAAATCTCTCATAATACTTATATCTATCAGTATATCATCTTTTCTCTTATTAAAAATGAAGAATAACAAATTTAAAAAAACTGTGGAAATTATTAACCATATCCTTATTATATAATGTCTCAGATACATCACGCTAACATATTAGTTTAATCCATATATACTAGAATAATGTATCTGAACTTTATATATAATTTAGCTCTTTATGATTGACCATTAAACTCTCGGTTAATTAAAGTTTCAATTTACTCTGTACGCTCTGAGATTTCGCTCAAGGCAAATCCAGCTTGATCATCTGCCGATTCCCTTATAGCTAAATCCCCTAGTGCTAACATGCCAATAAGCTGACCACTATCAACTACTGGTAACCGTCTAATTTGATACTGTGCCATTAGCTCTGTAGCTTTTTCAATAGAATCATTTGGAGAAACTGAGATAATATTTGTTGTCATTACATTTGTAATTTTATTAGATCCAGGATGTTTTTCAGCAATCCCTCGAACAACTAAATCTCGATCAGTAACAAGCCCAATAACTTGCTCATTTTCAACAACAGGAATTAACCCAACCGATTCTTCCTTCATTTTTACAGCTGCCTCATATACATTGTCTAGCGGTGTACAATGTACAATATGGGTACTCATTAAGTCTCTAACTCGTGTCATTATTTATTTCCTCCTTTTTATACATACCATAGCTTTTCCAAAATTCCTTTATTTATTTCTGGAAAGTAACATGATAAAAAGGATCAACAAAATAAAAAAGAGCCAGCATAATGCTGACTCTTTTTTGTATGACCCGTACGGGATTCGAACCCGTGTTACCGCCGTGAAAGGGCGGTGTCTTAACCACTTGACCAACGGGCCATGGCTCCGCAGGTAGGACTCGAACCTACGACCGATCGGTTAACAGCCGATAGCTCTACCACTGAGCTACTGCGGAATAATATATGGTGGGCCTAAATGGACTCGAACCATCGACCTCACGCTTATCAGGCGTGCGCTCTAACCAGCTGAGCTATAGGCCCATATACTTTACAGGGGCAGTAGGAATCGAACCCACACTGGAGGTTTTGGAGACCTCAGTTCTACCTTTAAACTATGCCCCTAAATGATGCCGGCTAGAGGACTTGAACCCCCAACCTACTGATTACAAGTCAGTTGCTCTACCAATTGAGCTAAGCCGGCATAAAAAAATGGTGGCTCGGGACGGAATCGAACCGCCGACACGAGGATTTTCAGTCCTCTGCTCTACCGACTGAGCTACCGAGCCAACATAAATGGCGGTCCCGACCGGGGTCGAACCGGCGATCTCCTGCGTGACAGGCAGGCATGTTAACCACTACACCACGGGACCATTTGGTTGCGGGGACAGGATTTGAACCTGCGACCTTCGGGTTATGAGCCCGACGAGCTACCGTGCTGCTCCACCCCGCGACAATATTAAATTAAAAAATGGAGGAGGTAGAGGGATTCGAACCCCCGCGCGACTCTCGCCGCCTGTCGGTTTTCAAGACCGATCCCTTCAGCCGAACTTGGGTATACCTCCATGAAGGAAAAAAATAAATATTTATTATTATATGTCTAAACCATTTTTAAAAATGGAGGAGGTAGAGGGATTCGAACCCCCGCGCGATTCTCACCGCCTGTCGGTTTTCAAGACCGATCCCTTCAGCCGAACTTGGGTATACCTCCGAGACATATATTAAATAAAGTGGAGCCTAGCGGGATCGAACCGCTGACCTCCTGCGTGCAAGGCAGGCGCTCTCCCAGCTGAGCTAAGGCCCCATGTTTTTTGGAATATCGGGAAGACAGGA